>JBMFJH010000004.1:0-98803 GCA_049973945.1 Thermoprotei archaeon | reverse complement strand
AGGAAGAACACTAACGGCACGGGGAGCTTCTCTTTTAGGTTCCTAGCGGCTATGGCGTAATGATAGACGATCCATATTCCAGCAGCGTATACGAAGAAGTCGTTGAGGATCCATCCTATGTAGAATAACGGGCTAACCACGTACCAGGAGTAGCCGTAAATCCCGATGGGGCTGAGGTAGTACCAGCTGGTCGAGGGGAAGTAATTGTCGAAACCAGGGCCGTTGATGAGGAGGATCGGGCCCTCCATGAACATCATGCTGATGTTCAGCGAGATGAACGCTATGTTCAGTAGCCACTTAGCCCTAGGCTCTAGGCCCAGGAGCTTGATAGTGAAGTAGATGATGATTGCATAAATCACCTGCTGAGCGAAGCCGAAGAGGTCCCTCTCGGCGTGCAGGGTTATGGACGCGTAGTACTCCTGGGGCGTGAGCGGGAGAACGCCATAAGTTCCCCACATAGTTTCAACTATCCTTACCATCAGCGAGTCGACCACGCCCAGCAGGCCCCAGATAACGCCCATCACTAACATCGCTTGAACTATCCTAGTAGTCCAGTCCTTATCCAACTGGAACAAAGCTACAATTAAGTCCTTGAACCCCACTCTTAGTTCACCGGACAAAGTCTAAGGGCCCTAGTTTTTAAGTGTTTTTTATACGAGTGCAACATATTCAGATATTTAACTGCGTTAACGAATTATCTGCTAATTTGTCATTATATTTTGAAGTATTTAAAAGTTAAATAACTTTTTATTATATGAAACGATTCGTCGATCCCCGTGTCACACATTTAAGCTCACGAAGTTTATTGAGTTCTGCCGGGTAGGGTGGGGGGAGTCGCCGTCCCCTATACCCGCGGCGCAACGCGGGCACCAGTAACCCCTAGGCTCGGGCGATTGGCCGTTCAGTTCCTGGGGCTCCAGTGAAGGCCGCCCGGCGGGGCTCGGCGGGCGTGGGCGCCCCCTCCGAAGGGAGGAGGCGTACCACGCCAATCGGGGGAAGCGGCCAGGCCCGGAAGGGAGCAACCGTGCCCGACCGCCGGCGTTCGCCGGTTCCGGCCGAAGGGGCCTCCAGGGCTCAAGGCTGGACGGCCATAGTCCGGGCTTAGGGGGGCCGGCCTGCAAAACGCTTTATAGCTACTTTAAGCAAAGTGAATTCGCCGGGGTCGCCTAGCCTGGTAGGGCGGCGGCCTGCTAAGCCGCTGGGGTTACTCCCCGCGCGGGTTCAAATCCCGCCCCCGGCGCCACCTTTCGAGCAGGTCGCACAGGCTTTCGAGGACTTCCGCTTCCAGTTCCCACACCTCGCTCAGGTCGACGGGGACTTCGCTTCTCACGTATATAATGTTCCTGAGACCAGCCGCTCTGTACGCTTTCAAATCTACAATAGTGTCACCGACCCCTGCGGTCTCCGATCTCGTGACGCCCATACAGTCGACCGCTCTAAGAACAGGCTCAGGGTCTGGCTTGCCCCTAGACACGTCGTCTCCTGTAATTAAACAGTCCGCAATTATGCCGGTCACTTGAAGGACCTTACTCGCTGAAAGCCTATTGGATGAGGTCACTATGGCCGTTTTAAGGCCGTTCAAGCGAAGGAACTCTAGAACGTCCTTCGCGCAGGGCAGGGGTTCGGCCTTCTCCTCCACCAACTTCAGGAAAATCCTGTTCTTGACTTCGAGTAACTCCTTCCAACGGTCTCCAGCCAGTATCTTGGCTATGTCGGCTGACCTCCTTCCTAACAAGTGGGTCACGTCGACCTTAGTTTCAATGCACAATTCCTTTAGGGCGAGCTCCCACGCGTCCTTATGCAGGAAGGCCGTATTGACCAGAGTCCCGTCCAGGTCGAAAATGACTGCCTTCAGTTCACTGAGGTACAATTAGGCTCCTGATCGCCTCGCCTTCCTCGAGCAATTTAACTGCTTCGTTTATCTCCTCGAGCTTGAACTTGCCCGTGACGAGCTTGGTCGGGTCGTATTTGCCGAGCCTGACCAGCTCCAACAGCCTGGGCATGTCGACCCTGGGCCTACCGCCGTAATTCCCCTTGATCGTTATTCCGTTCCTGACTATCGCCGCGACCCTGAACGGGATCTGCGCTGAAACTGGAGGTAAGCCTACCAGAATGACCCTCCCACCGATCCTGACCGAGTCTAATGCCATTTGTATCGTCTCCTGAGTCCCAGCTGCTTCTATGACTACGTCTGGGCCTCCGCCGGTCATTTCCTTCAGCGCCTTGACAGGGTCGGTCTCCTTCGTGTTTATCACGTCTGTAGCCCCTAGCTCCAAGGCCCTCTCCAGCTTCCACTTCTTCGTTCCCAAAGCGATGATCCTGCCGGCCCCGCTGGCCTTAAGTAGCTGAATTATGGAGAGCCCGACCCCACCGACCCCGATGACCGCGACCGTTTCGCCAGGCTCTATTTTGGCCTCGTTCACCGCGCCGTAACCCGTTAACCCGGCACAACCCAACACGGCGACCTTCTCTAACGGGATGTCTCCCGGCACTATGGTTAGGGCGTTCTCGTGGACTACCGCGTACTCCGCGAACCCTCCCCCTAGGAATGTCCTCACTGGAGTCCCGTCCCTCAGCCTCAGCCTAGTAGTCCCGTCGAACATAGTCCCCTTCAGCCTGACGGAGGCGAAGGTCTCGCAGAGGTTCTCGTGACCGCTGACGCAGTTCCTGCACTTACCGCAAGGGTGAATGAACGCTGAGATGACCCTGTCTCCCGGCTTAACTCTCGTGACTCCAGGGCCTACCTTTTCCACTATCCCAGAGATCTCGTGGCCAGCCACGACGGGTGGAGGGACTGGGGTCGCGCCGACGAAGACGTTGACGTCGGAGTGGCAAAGGCCGGTCGCCGTGATCTTGATCAGGACTTCGTTCTCTTTGGGGTCTGAGATCTCTACGTCCTCTATTCTCAAGGGCTCTTTGTAGTTGAAGAGTACCGCGGCCTTCACGGGGTTTCAAGAGATTCAGAGCTTAATTACTGTTAGCTGGAAGTAGTAGGCCATCACGGCGAAGACCACTTCAATTCCCCATAGTATGAAGACCACTTGGTATTCCTTGAATCTTCCCATCTTCATAACGACGTGAGTCAAAGAATGTGGGAACGAGTCCCAGTACAGCGTGCCGTCCTGGTTGACCTTACCGAAGGACACGCCCCTGAACTTCGTCCTGGCCTTCAGGACGAACTCGAACACGTAGGGGATGTAGAGGAAGAAGAGGGCGGTCAGCATGTACCCAGAAATGCCCAAAGCCCCTATCGCCGCCCCTATGAAGTAAGTGCCGACGTTGCCTGGGAAGACCTTCGCTGGGTACTTGTTGAAGACCAGGAATGCCAAGAGAGAGAACGCTAAGACCAACGAAAGGGCCGCCGATACAGACGACGCCCCTCCAGCCTTGAAGCCGATGATGGCCAGTGTTAGCGCCATGATTACGCCCATCCCAGCCCCAAGGCCGTTGAGGCCCTCGAGCATGTTGAACGCGTTGGCCGCGATAGTCAAGGCGGCCGGAAGTATTACGATGTAATACCAAACGCCGAAGTTCACTGGCCCAACGAAAGGCACGTTTATCGTGGTGTGTCCCACGCTGAACAGAGCTAAGGGAACGGCAGCGAAGACCGGAGTAAAAGCCCTTATGGACTGCCTCACGTCGAACACGTCGTCCAGCATGCCGAGGAACGCGATCACTAGGGACGAGAGCAGGACGGCCTCGATTACGTCAGCTCCGTCCTCCCTGACTCCCACCATGAGAGCGAAGCCGCCAGAAACGAAGCCGGCTATGGGGCCTATGCCGCCGAAAAGCGGAACCTTGCGCTTGTCCGGCTTGTTGACGTCTGTCCCAACTAGGCCCTTCTTCAGGGCCTGCCTGATCGTCCAGAGCGTTGCCACGTACGAAACAGCGAACGCTATGACTACAGCCACGAGCAAATTCAGGATGTGGGAAGCCATACGGCACTCATTTCCTCCTCTTCACGGTCAGCTCGGCCAAGTCCGTGAGGGTCTTCCTCGCGCTCTCGTTCCTGTTAGGGACTCTCTCTAGAGCTTTGATCGCCTCTTCCTTGTACTTCTCCGCGAGTTTATACGCGTACTCTAAGGAATGGGCCTTGATTATGTCCGCGGCCTCCTTCAGTTCCTCCTTCGAAGCGCTCCTGTTGCCTAAGGCCTTCATCACCTTCTCCCTCTCGACAGAGGAAGCCTCGCTCAAAGTCTTGATGACGAGTATGGTCTTCTTTCCCTCCCTTATGTCGCTGTAGATGGGCTTCCCTATCTCCTTCTCGTCTCCTATAAGTCCGAGTATGTCGTCGACTATCTGGAACGCCAACCCCAGGTTCTTCCCGTAATCCATCATGTGACTTACGGAGTTCCTGTCGCCGGCCACCAGCGCTCCAAGCCCAGCGGAAACGCTGAAGAGGGCAGCCGTCTTTTTATAAATCATCTCCAGGTATTCGGGCTCGGTCACGTCCCACCTCTCCTCGAAGCTCATGTCCAGCGCTTGCCCCTCGCTGATCGTGATAATGCCCCTCGTGAAGAGGTCCATCGCGTCGTAAAGCTCGTCAGTCCCCTTGAAGGCGTCGTTCAGGGCCTTGAAGGCTATGGCGTGCAATAAGTCGCCGGCCAAAATGGCCATCGGGACTCCGTATTTGACGTGGACTGTCGGGAGCCCTCTCCTCATTGTGTCGTTGTCCATGATGTCGTCGTGAATAAGCGTGAAATTGTGAAGGATCTCGACTGCAACCCCCGCCTTCAGCGCCCTCTCCCTGTCGCCCCCCAGCATGTCTGAGGTAGCGACGAGGATCAAGGGCCTTAGCCTCTTTCCACCCCCTGTGAAGAGGTGGTAAGAGGCCTCACAGAGCTTCTGAACGGCGCAGTTTATGTACTCGCGTATAAGCCTGTTCACGGAGTCGAGAATCTCGCCCACGTAATCGTCAGGCATGAGCCGCAGTCTTCCTATTGAAATACGTTGATAAATCTATGCCCCTCTGTGAAAGCCAGTTAAGGAGCTCGCCCCTGATCACGATTGGGGCCCTCTTAAGCGAGGCCACGTCCCTAGCTCCTGCTAAAAAGGATGCCGACTTCAGCTCGAAAATCAACCTGGTGAAGAACTCCTCCCCTCTCCCCTCCATGACGGCCTTAAGGACGGGGAGAGCCAAGCCCACCGCGTCGGCCCCTAGGGCGATCGCCTTAGCGGCGTCTAGACCGTTCCTTATGCCTCCGCTCCCGATCACGAAGCCGTCCGGAACTTCGTACCTCACCTCGACTATCGAGGCGGCAGTGGGGATCCCCCACCCCGCGAAGACCCTCGCCGAGGGCGCCTTCCAGTTGTTCCTCCTAATCCCCCTGAACATCTCCACAGCGACCCAGCTAGTTCCTCCGGCCCCCTGAACGTCGAAGTGCCTGAAGCCCCTCTCTTTGGCGAGCCTAGCGAACTCCCTCGAGAACCCACAACCGGTCTCCTTCAAGATGACGGGGACTCCCAAGTCGTCGCTGACGTCTGCCAACTTGTCCAGGATGCTTACGGAGTAGTGGGGTTCCCCCTCGGGCTGGAAGAGCTCTTGGGCCGGATTGAAGTGGATTGCGATGGCGTCTGCCTCTATCATTTGGACGGCCTCGCTGATCTCCCTGATCCCGTAGCCCTTCGCCAACTGCGGGGCGCCGATGTTTCCGATCACTGGCACGTCCTTAGCGACCTCTCTCACGATCGAAAAGCTCTCCCTCGTTTCCGGCCTCTCTATCCCAGCCCTCTGGCTCCCGACTCCTACCGCCACCCTGAACTTCTGGGCCAGTTCGGCTATTTTCCTGTTGACGTTCAGGAGCTCGGGCGAACCGCCCGTCATGCCTGAGATTACGATGGGAGCATTGACGTCCTTTCCGAACAGCTTCGTTGACAGGTCAACCTCGGAGAAGTCGAACCCTGGGAGGGCTTGGTGAACTAAGGTAACATCATCGAGGAGGGTAGTTGTGTAACCCTCAACCCTCTCGTATAGCGTGATCTCCAGGTGCTCCAGCTTCCTTGAGGACGTCGACAAGCTCTATCGTTGTGACTCTGTCGTTGTCCCATATTAATATCCAGTCCTTCCTCGGAGGCGACTTAACCCCGTAGACCAGCTCCCAAATTAAGTCGTTCACTTTCAACAAGTTCCAGTCATTCGAGTCGAAGAACTCTATCGGCAGGTAACCGGCTAAATGGACTACCGAGTCGTCGACGTACCTTATCCTGTCGGGGAGGTAGTGCTCCGCGACGAACCTCGCCTTGACTACTGGCAAACCGATCTCGACTTCCCTTTCGCCCTCCCTGAATATGACGGCGCTTCTCTTACGGTAAGCCCTCCTCATAGCCCCTACTAGTGGAGCGCCGAAAAGGACCTCGTCAATTTCCCTAAGCACGTCGTCCATCTCGTCCTGCTCGAGCGGAAGCTCGCACTTCTTGACCGCCCTCCTCACGTAGGTCTCGCTCAACACTACATAAGCGGACACGTTGGGCATTCTGGGGAGTTCGACTTCGTCGTTCCCGCACTTGAAGCCCGTAGCCTCCTTGAAGAGGTCGTGAAAACCGAAGGAATACTTCACCCTCTCCCCTTGGAAATCGGCGATCGCAATTACGTGCGGGTTCCTGACTTCCTTAATCGGAACACCAAGAAGCAGGACGGGGGCCTCAGTCACCGAACCTCACTGAGAGGTACCCCACGACGGAGTCCTTAGTTCCCGAGGTGTCGCCGGAGTTTGCGTGCTTGAGGACGTAGGGCTTCTTGTTGAACTTCCTCGCCAGCATTAGAACTCCCATAATAGGGCCGTAACCGCAGGCCGTGACGTTCATCTCGTTTACCACCTTGTACAGCCCCTCGTAGTCGAGCTCCTCGATCTCCTTGATCGCCAGTTCGTCCTTCCTGTTGTTAACGTCGTAGGGCTCGTAGTGGTTTAGGTCGCTACTCGCCAAGACCACTGCGTCGGTTCCCTCGTGTTCCCTCATTATTTTCTCTATTGCGTCGGCTATCCTCTGCATTATTTCGATCTCTTGCATGAGGATTACAATGGGTACTATCTTGAAATCGTTCCCGAACAAGTACTGGAGGAACGGTATTTGTACCTCTACGGAATGCTCGTACATGTGGGCCGTCTCGTCCGCGTCGACGACCTTGGACTCCTTTATCAGTTCTTTTACGAGATCCGAGTCGACCTCGACGGCTCCTAAGGGCGTCTCCCAGTAACCCTCTGGCCAAACCGAGGCAAAGGATCCCAAACCCGTGTGGTTCGGGCCCATGATGAAGACTACGTCGGGCTTCCCCTCACTCCCAAGGTAGTAGTAGCTGTGGGCCGCCACAGGTCCGCTGTAAATGTAGCCCGCGTGGGGGACGATGAAAAAGAGGTTGCTCCTCCTTGATTTAGACGAAGGCACCTGGGGGATCTTCCCCGGGCCGACGGGGTGAAGGAACGACCACTCTATCCTCTTTTTGAGCTTGTCAGGGTTAGCCTCGTAAAAAGACCCCGCTACTGCGGGAAACCTCCTCAACTCGTCACCTTCGCCTCGAACTGGTCTACAGTAACTGGTATGTCGCCGTCTGGGGGTATTTCCCTCCTCTCTCTCAGCACTTGCCTGGCCAGGATCCAGTAAAGCAAGGCCAGGGACTTCCTGCCCTTGTTGTTGGCCGGAATCACGAGATCAACGTATTGTAACATCGCGTCCGTATCCGCGAAAGCGACCACTGGAATCCCTACCTTTGCGGCCTCCTTAACGGCCTGTACGTCAGTTCTAGGATCGGAAATGACGACTACATCGGGCTCAATATAGCTCGAGAACGTCGGGTTCGTGAGCGTTCCTGGTGGGAACCTTCCGACTATTGCCTTAGCCCTCACGACCTCGGCGAACTTCTGAACTGGAGTGTAAGCGTAAGGCCTGGCCGCCACCGCCAGGATCTTCTCGGGCTGGAACCTGGCCAGGAACTTCGCGGCCACCCTGAGCCTCTCGTCGATCTTCCTCACGTCGAGGACGTACAGCCCTTCCGGCCTTACCCTGTAAATGAACTTCCTCATGTACGCAGTACAGGTATGTGTGCCGATGTGTACTCCAGAGGAAAGGTATGTGTCCAAGGGAACCAGTAGCTCGATAAGCTGGCCCTTCTCTGTTCTCTGCATCTCCTGCCTCTCTTGCTCGCTCAGCTGCGACCCTCTCTCCGCCTCTTCAGCCATTCAACGTCACCTCAAACTGGTCTCGTATAAGGCATGACTTGATATATAATGTCTACGTGGGAGAGCAACATCCTCCTGCAACAGTACCTCCTTACTCCTAGGTCGTCCAGCACTTTTCCAGGATCCTCGCCCGCCTCGACTCTCTTCTTGAACTTCTCCCACTTGTCGGCTAGCGGGGCACCGCAGGTGAAGCACCTAACAGGTATGAGCATTCTCCATCACCTGTAAGCCTTCTGCCTCCACCTTCTGGCGCTGTACCTCATCCACTTCTCGCTCTCGGTCCTCCTCTTGTCGCCGGCGAGCATCGACCTGTCGTACACCTTGTATAGCTCCTTGAGCTCCTGGTTGTTAGTGAACTTTACTAAGGCCTTAGCTAAAGCCATCCTAGCCGCGTCGGCCTGACCCATTACTCCGCCACCCTTTACGACGATGTCAGCGTCGATAGAATTCCTTATCTTCTCTCCTGCCAGGAGCAGGGGCTCCATGATCTTGAGCCTAACCACTTCCATTGGAATCAGCTCGACCGGCACGCCGTTGACCAGGACTCTGCCTTTCCCTGGCCTCAGGTAGCATCTAGCAATCGCTGTCTTCCTTTTCGCCGAGGTTACGATCACGCCCTCAGACACCCTTCCACCCCATCGCCTTAGCTATTTCGAGAACGGTCGTGAACTTGCCTTTTAATCTGGAGGAGTCGGCCTCATTAAACTTCACCAGTCTGGCCTGTCCCTTCTCGACCATCGCCTTTATCTCCTCCGGGTACCCTACGTAAGCCTTAATCGACTTGTACATCATCCTGCCAATTTCGTTCTTGGGCAACATGCCCCTTATCGTCCTCTTGACGATCCTAGCGGGGTTCCTCGGCCTCCTTATGCCCTGTTTCTCGGGGTTCCAAAGCGTCCTAACAGTGAAGAGCAACATGTAACCCTTAATGACGCGGTCTCTCGGACCGCTAACGACAGCTTTCTCCGAATTCACAATGTGCACCTCCACTTCTTTGCCCTCCTTCATTAGCGCCTTCATCGTCTTGACTATCATGCTGGCCATTCTTCCCAGGATCTGGTTAGAAGCGTCAACTACGAGCGTTTCTTTCCCCTTAGTTTGGACTTTCCCGCTCATCACTTCATCAACCTCACGTTCTTAAAGTCCTTCAATTCTTCGACGGCCTTGAAGAGGCTCTTGGCCGAGCCCCCGGCCTTCTCTATTTTCTCTTTAGCCGACCTGGAGAAAGCGAAAGCGTAAACGGTGACCGGGTGCGAGAGGGTACCCAAACCCAGGACTTTACCAGGGACGATCACTACCTCGTTCGGCTTGGAGTACTTCTCGATCTTCTTCAGATTAACCACGACCCTTTTCCTTGCGGGCCTCTCGAGCTCTTCCGCCACCCTGACCCAAATGGGCCTCTTCTGCTTCCTGAGTATCCTTATGAGCTTCCTGGCCAGAGCGTTTGTTGGACCAGTCCTCTTCATTGCCTAAGCACCTCAACCTTCTGGGAGAACTCCTCCAACTTACGCCTTAGGCTCTTAATTGCCTCTCTTAAAATAGTCTTCGGTCTGAGGACGCCCGTGGACTCTATCTCAAAGATGTACTTGTCCTCGACTGCCGAAATTCTGACCTTGTCTCCGCACGCCTTCACGCATTCCTCACACAGTATGCACGACGTCTCGTCGGCTACCTTCACCTTGTCTCCCTCTACGCTGAAGACCTTTTTCGGACAGACCTCAGCGGCCTCAACGCAGTCCTCGCTTACTTCGACCTTAGGGTAGTACCTCACCACGGCGACGCTAACGGGAATGTATTTCGCGTGCTCTATCCCGTAACCGAGCCTTAACTTAGCTTCCAGAGATACGCTTTGTCCAGGGGCGAGGAGGACTATCGGGATCTCCGCCGAGGTAGGCTTAACAGCGGGATCGTCGCTCTTTATCTCGCTCGTGTAAACCCAGGTGGGAGGTTCGCCCTGCTCTATCTTCTTAACCAAGTAAATTTTCGTGCTACAGTCCCTGTCCTCTGGGCCGCACTCCTCGGGCCTCTTGTATTTGGTTAAGGCCTCCTCCGAGTCGAACGGGATCATCCCCAACCTGTGGGCAAGCATTTCGTCGTAGAGCGGGCTGTTGTTCTCTATAACGTAAACCTCGTCGACGGCCATGACTGGGGTGTAAAGAATCGTGGACCTCCTTATCGCGTTGACTAGAGCCAGCGGGTAACCCTCGACTACAAGGACTAGCCTGTTGTCTTCCGATAAAGCGGAAGAAATCGGCATCGCAAAAAACCTCAGACCCTTCTTCCTCTCCTACCGCCAGGCCTCCTAATGCTGTCGTGGGGTAAAGGCGTTACGTCCTCGATCCTTCCGATTATGAAGCCTGCCCTCGCCAACGCCCTGATGGCTGGCTGGGCTCCCGGGCCAGGGGTCTTGCTACCGTATCCTCCAGGAGCCCTCACCTTTATGTGAATTGCACTTATCCCCCTGTCGAAGGCTTCGCTCGCAGCTTTGTTCGCGGCTAACATCGCAGCATATGGCGAAGGTTTCTCCCTGTCGGCCTTAACTACCATGCCACCACTAGCCCTACTTATGATCTCCGCACCAGACAGGTCAGTAATCGTGATGATAGTGTTGTTCTGAGAGGCGTAAATGTGGGCGACTCCCCACCTGATTTCACGCCTGCTGGACACTCACTTCACCTCCCTGGGCGGTTGGGGGCCTGCTCTTGAAGGGTGACGTCGGATAAAAGTCTATCAAGTCCTCCTCGCTCTTCTTCACGATATAGCCTGGAGAGGTCACTTTCCTTCCGCCTATCGCGATGTGCCCGTGAACTATTAGTTGCCTCGCCTGATATATGGTTCTGGCTAAGCCCTTCTTGTAAACTATAGTTTGGAGCCTCCTTTCTAGGTAGTTCTCTACCGTCAGTCCGAGTACGTCGTCAATAGTCATGTTCTCCTTCTCCAGGAAGCCGAAGGCTCTGATCCTCTCGAAAAGCGCTTTCTCACGTGCTGCCCTCTCAGCTGGGGGTAAAGCCAGCAAGCTCCTCGCCATGTGCCTCAGCTTCCTTATGTAAGTCTCGGCTATCCATAGCTCCTTCTTGTTCCTCAGCCCGTACTTGCCCAGGAGTATCTGCTCCCTCTCCAGCCTCTCCCTGATCCACGGGTGGCTAGGGCCCTCCCACTTCTTCCTCGGCTTCTTAGGGTCTCCCATCCCATCACCCCTTACTTCTTCTGCTCCTTACCTCCTCCGGACTCCTGCTTCTGGGACTGCTGTTGCTGCTGAGGCTGCGCTCCCTTACCCTTCCTCACGCCCACGGTCATACCAGTCCTGCCCGTCGTCCTAGTCCTCTGGCCCCTCACTTTGAGCCCCAACGAGTGCCTGACGCCTCTCCAGCTCTTTATCTTCTTCTCCCTCTCGATGTCGTTCCTAACGTAAAATATGAGGTCGTTAGTCACCAGGTGCATGTCGACTCCCGTCTCGTAATCTTTCCTCCTGTTGTACATCCAGTTAGGGACGTTCGGGATGTTCTTTTCCTTAAGGTAACTCTCTATTTGTTTGAGCTCGCTCTCGCTCAGCTCGCCCAACCTCCTGTTCCTGTCAATCCCGAGGTTGTGGAGGATGGCCATAGCGGTGTTGTAGCCTATCCCCTTCACCGAAGCAAGGGCGTAGGCTACCTTCACCGTGCCGTCAACGTCCTGCCCAAAGAGCCTAACGATGTACCTGAAGCCCTCGCTCATTCGATACCAGCTACCCCTTAAGAGGCTCGTCCACTTTTAAAGTTTTCAAAACGGTCTTCAACTTCCTCATTGCCAACTCGTAGGCCTTAGCTACCCTGTCCTCCAGCTCCTGTCTCGAGAGAGGCGTGTAATTACCTATTACTTTCTTAATTGGCGTATAGGCCGACTCCCTGAAGGGGTAATCCAGACTCCTGCCAGAAACGTCGATTAACGGGCTACCTTTCCACTCTTCGAGTTGACCGACCACGTCGCTTCTCACACCGAAGGACTTCAGAGCGTTGATTAGGTCGTCTGGGTTGTCAGTGGCCATCAGGATCGAGTCAATGGAGAGGCCGAGGGGGTCGACGTTTAAGGCCTCCAGCATCTTGGCGACGACAGGGTCTATTAGCTTGAGGAACCTCTCCGTGTCGAGGACGACTGACAGCCCCGTGCTCGACGAGATCTCTACGGCGTCGGCCCTAATGCCGCCGTTGGTGACGTCCGTCATGGCTGTAACCTTATCGCTGAGGCTCTCGGACACTCTCACGGCAGTAATCACGTCGGAGAGCGTGATAGTCCTCAGGGCAACCTCGGGAACTCCGTTGAAGATGGCCGTCGCTGTTATGGTTCCGCCTCCCCTCCCCTCGGTCATCACTAAGTGCTGACCCTTCTTGGCGTTAGTCCTCAGGAAGGCTCTCGTCACTAACTTCCCCACGGCTCCCACTCCTCCAGAAATCCTCTCCCCTATGACCATGTCTCCCCCTATCCTCAGCGTGCTGCCTGCCAGAACCCTCACATTGAGCGCCTTCACCACAGCCAGCACCCCGGCCTCGAACTCGAAGAGGTAAGACAGGTCGGCGTCGTCTGCGAGGTGGATATCTACCAGGACTCCCAGGGGCTTAGCTCCCTTCACCGCCACGTCCCTCAAAGCGGCCCTGGTCGCATGAAAGCCCGCGAAGAAGGGGAAGTACGACAGCCTCGAGTGAATCCCGTCGACGCTCACGACTAAGTCGTCGACAATCCCGGCGTCCTCGAAAAGCCCCCCACTCATTTTCAGGACATAAGAGTGGATCAAGTGGTCGCCGAAACCCCTCGAGCCCAGGCCGCTTTCCCCAGCCTTAGCCCCGACCTTCTCGACCCGCAACAGGGGGTGGTAGGACTCGGCCTTCCTCGAGTTCCTTACCTCCTCGATGACTGTCTCAACGAGCCTCGGAACGAGCGGGTTGTCCCCCTTGTATATCCTTAATAAGGTGCCTATCAAGCCTCTGGCAGTCTCTTCGTCTAGAACCCTCGCTAGGCCCTCCAAATCCAAACTTTTTCAACCTCCTCGGGAGTGTTAGCAAGTGAGAGTCGTTAGGAAGGAATTAATGTTTAGGACGAGGTCGCGGTTCGACGACATTGACATAACGGATCACGTGAAGAGGGAGGTCGAGGGGTCGATTAATGACGGCGTACTTTTCGTCGTGAGCAGGCACACCACATGTACGGTTATAATCAACGAGGCCGAGGAGGGCCTTATGAAGGACTATTTAGAGTGGGCCAAGAAACTGGTTCCCCCAGAGGGACACTTCTACCACAACCAAATAGACAACAACGGCCACGCCCACGTGCTGAGCATGCTAATCGGGAACGCCAGGGTAGTGCCTATAAGGGACGGCAGGCTGGACTTGGGAACTTGGCAGAGGATAATCCTCCTCGAGTTCGACGGCCCCAGGACGAGGTACATCGACCTAATCGCGATGGGCGAGTAGGGAGAGTAACGCAAAACGATAGCGTTTAAATTAGGGCTTTTCTTAAACACGTGGCAAGTGATGATTATATGAGTCTTGATAGATTACAATTAATTATTAGGAATACAGAGGAAATTGTCACTCTAGACGAACTTAAGTCAAAACTAGAAAGTAAAGAGCAGTTGAAGGGGTACATAGGCTTCGAGCCCAGCGGCCTCTTCCACATCGGATGGATGATATGGGCGTACAAGCTGAGGGACTTGGTCAACGCAGGGATCAGGATGAACATCTTAGTAGCGACGTGGCACGCCTGGATAAACGACAAGCTAGGAGGGAATATGGAGCTGATAAGGAGGGCTGGAGACCTAACCATCGAGATACTCAGGGCGATGGGTATCGACATGAGTAAAGTGAACGTTATCGACGCCGAGGAGTTCGCCAGGGACAAGGACTACTGGGCCCTCGTACTGAGGGTCGCAAAGAGCACTAGCCTGGCAAGGATAAAGAGGGCGTTAACGATTATGGGAAGGAAAGCCGAGGAGGCTGAAATAGATGCGTCCAAGCTGATCTACCCTGCCATGCAAGTCGCTGACATCTTCTACCAGGACTTGGACGTAGCGCTCGGCGGAACAGACCAGAGAAAGGCGCACATGCTTGCCAGGGATGTCGCCGACAAGCTGGGTAAGAAGAAGGTTATCGCCATTCATACCCCGCTCTTGGTCGGGCTACAAGGCGGGCAGAGGATGGAAGCCAACCTGGAGAAGGACGAATATTTGGCAACCATCAAGATGAGCAAGAGTAAGCCCGAGAACGCCATCTTCGTAACTGACCCGCCTCAGGCAGTCGAGGCTAAGCTGAAGCAGGCCTACTGTCCAAAGGGCGTGGTGGAGGACAACCCCGTTCTGCAGATCAACAAGTACATCATATTCGCCAGCGACAGCCCCAAACTGGTAGTGGAAAGGGATCCCAAATACGGAGGGACGGTAGTGTTCGAGTCGTACGAGGAACTGGAGAAGGCATTCGTCGAGGGGAAGCTCCACCCGTTGGACTTAAAGGCTGCCACCGCGAGGAAGCTCAATGAAATATTAGATCCGATTAGGAAAAGAATAGAACAGAAGTCAGAGTACATGGAGCTCATCAGGCAAATAGAAAAAAGTGTAACGCGGTGAAATTATATGAAATACAACATAATTCTCAAGTTCGAAGTTGACGGTATAGTTGATAGGCCCGACGTAATAGGGGCCGTCTTCGGACAAACCGAGAACCTCTTCGGCGAGGACATGGACCTCAGGGAGCTCCAAGAGAAGGGCAGGATAGGCAGGATGGTAGTAAACCTTAGCGTGAAGAACGGCAGGACGGAAGGGGAAGTCATCATCCCTTCGAACGTCGACAGGATAGAAACGGCGTTACTCGCTGCCATGGTCGAGAGCGTAGACAAGGTAGGGCCCTACCCCGCGAAGTTCAGTCTCGTCAAGATCGAGGACATAAGGGAGGAAAAGAAGAAGAAGATCATTGAACGCGCTAAGGAGATCCTGAGCGTATGGGGAAAGGAGGAAACCCTCGACCTAAAGGAGGTAATCAACGAGATTGTGAGCTCGATTAAGGTAGGGGAGATCATACAGTACGGCCCAGATAGGCTACCAGCGGGTCCAGACGTGGAGAGAGACCCCAACTTGATAATCGTAGAGGGGAGGGCTGACGTCATTAATCTACTTAGATATGGCTATAAGAACACTATCGCGGTTGAGGGAGCACAGGGCAGGATTCCTGAAACCGTGAAGGAGCTGTCGAAGCAAAAGAAAATCGTGATAGCGTTCCTTGACGGCGATCACGGGGGCGACCTAATCCTAAGGGAGATGTTAGCCCAAGGAGTGAAAATAGACTACGTAGCCAGGGCCCCTCCAGGCAAAGAAGTCGAGGAGCTGACCAAGAAGGAGGTAGTAAAGGCCCTCCAGGACATGGTGCCTCTCGCGCAGTACCTAAAGAGGCTGAAGGAAGCTAAACCGGTACAAATAGAGAAGGAGGAGCCAGTTTCCCCAGCCCAGGCCCAAGTCCAGGTTCTCGAGGAAGTACAGCAGTCCAAGACCGTCGCCCCTCAGGTAGCTAAAGAGATTCTCGTCAAGATCCCCCAGCAAGTCCTCGAAAAGATAAAGAGCTTGAGCGGCACACTAGAAGGATTCTTCTACGACGAGAACTGGAACGAAGTGGCTTCAGTTCAGGTGAGAGAAATAGTCAGCAAGCTTGAGAACCTAGAGAAAGACAAGGTGGCTTACATCGTGTTCGACGGAGTCATCACGCAGAGGCTCGTCGACCTCGCAGCCTCCAAGAACGTGAAAATACTGATAGGATCAAGGATAGGAGGCGTTACCAAGAAGCCGGAAAACGTCGAGTTGCTAACGATCACTGACCTGCTCACCGCTTAAAGAAGGACAGTATATCAGTCCCTCCCGTCGTTTTAAGGGAGCTTTCTTTTATTCCGAACCTCTCCAGGATCCTCATAGCCGCTGGAACGATCTGCTTGTCTACGTAGTACTCCACGTCGATTCTCGACTTGTCCTTGACCAGGAAGTAGGGCTCCGCCCTGTCAGAGAGCTTTCCGGAGCCCTTCACTACAACGTAACCGATCTTCGTGCCCTTCGTCACTAGGTAACCGTTCCTCATAGCCTTCTTCGCCGCAACGACGTGTGGAGCTTCAACGTCGTACTCGTTCAAGTCCTTGTCCAAGGACTTCCAGATTATGAGGTCCTCGAGCTTGAACTCCCCCCTCCTCAGCTTCATTATCGTTTCCTTAACGTACTTCACGGCCTCGTCCACTTTGTCCGTCATTAAGATCTTCTCTATCACTACCCTCTGCACTTCCTTAGCTAAATCGCACCAGTCGCCCCTCACCGCCTCGAAGCCGACAATGTCCACTTTCCCGTCTTCTGTCAGGCCAGCGTAGCGCTTCTTGTTCTCCGTGAAGAAGACCTTCTTGTAGACCTTGTCTACCTTGATCTCGAGGTCGAACTTTGACGTGATCGCCTTCACCAGCTCTTCCACGTTCTTACCGCCCTTCACGAACATGGAGTCCGTGTCGCCGTACACGACCGTGAACCCCATGGACTTAGCGATCTCCGCGGCCTCGCTGATGGTCTTCCTACCCCAGGCAGTGACGGCCTCCGCGCCCTCCTTAGAGTACCACCTGGCACCCAGCCAGCCCATGTAACCGTAGAACGTGTTGGCTAGGATCTTCAAAGCCTTCTGCCTCTCCTCGTAAATCCTCCTCTCGTACTCGTCCTTCGCGCTCTCCATTAGCTTCTTGACGGCCTTCCTCTCGTCGACTAGCTTCTTCAAGACTTGCTTGTAGAACCCTGGGGGATCCTTCCTGAACTTGTGGCCTACGAACGGAGCTACGTAACAGTCGTCGCACTCCCCCTCAACCAACGTGTCTGGGCCCACGTTGTACTTTATCATAATCGAGGGGTACATCGAGGAGAAGTCCAGGACATAAACGTCGTGATGGATTCCTGGCAAAGGCTCGAAGACCATCCCTCCCTCATATCCCTCGTACTCCCTCTCCTCCTTGTTCGGGACGAGCTCGTTGAACTTGAAGGCCTCCCTTATCAGCAACCACTCGACCCTGTTGCCCATGCTGGCCATCGCGAGCTGGTCTAGGGGTAGCCCTGTAATCCTGGAGAGCTCTATTCCGAACGGTATGAACACGTCGCCGAGCAGGTAGGTGCTCTTGGCGTCGTCGGCGTTGTATTTAAGTAGGGTCTGCCTCTTCTCCTTGTCGTCCCAGTACTTGGGGATGTCGTACCACTCGATTAGCACCCTCTCCGACTTCTTCATCACGCCCAAGTAGTCCGCGACGTTGTCTAGGCTCTTCACCTTGACCTCGGCTATGTACCTCACGAAACCCATGAGGTCTACGTGGAGCCTGCCCGAGATAGAGTAGTGGCCGTAAACTCCCTGGTTCGGCTCCGAATTCGGCCTTCTCCCTATATCGAGCTTGATTCCGTTAGCCTTGGCCCTCTCGAGCAGGTAAGGCAGGTCGAACCCGCTACTGTTATAACCTAGGATTATGTCCGGGTCGTAACTCTGCACGTATTCGACGAACTTCTTGATCGCGTCCTTCTCTGAGGTCTCACTTACGAACTGCTTCAGCCCTTCTTCCGACCACACTCCGATAATTATTACCGGATCCCTCCTTGGGTTCGGCGCGCCGTACTTGTTGTAGACTTCAATGTCGAAAGCGAGCGTCCTCAACTTGGGGGGCCTTAGGTTTAAGTCCCTCTCCAGGATCTTGACAAGCCTGTAGACCTTACTCACCCTCAGCTTCTCGGAGTTCTGCATTTCCTCGACTTCAGCCCTTATCCAAGTGAACGGTCTCACGTCGTTGTCAATGGCGTACCTCATCGCGAACCTTATGTCGGCCTCGAGAACGGCCTTGACGCCCTCGATCTTGGCGACCTCTTCCCTGTAAGTCCTCACCAGCGCCGGGACGACAGTCACAATCTTGAGCACTTTCACCGGCTTCCCGTAGTAGTTCCTCGTCATCTGAGTCACTTCAATTATGGGCGACGAGGGCTTGCTGAGCTTCTTGACCTTCGATATTATTTCTTGCTCATTCGACTCGCCTATTACGGCGTAGAAGTACGGCCTGAACTCGGTCTCTATGAGGGCTACCCTGTTACCCGACTCGTCTATCGCCCACAGGTAGACCCAGGGCTTCTGCTCCTCAATGTCGTAAGAGAAATCAAGAATGTAGAAGTTAGCTTCCATTGGGTAATCTACTCGAAGCCGTCGGTATAATTTTTAGCAGGCTTCATCATAAGCAGGGCGTGCTCGTTCTTAGAATAATACGACTTGAGGAACCTGACCGCGAGGTATCCAGAAGCGAAGTAGAACTTCTTGGCCTCCCAGTTCACCGAAGTCTCCAGGATGAAGTACTTGGCGCCCAGCCTAATCAGCCTGGACTCGAGCTCCTCGAGCAACGCCCTTCCAATTCCTTTCCTCCTATACTCCTTAAGGACGGCGATCGAGACCACGTGCCCTACGGAGCCCCACTGCAGGACTCCTACCGCGTACCCCACGACCTTCCCGTCGTCCTTGGCTACGACGAAAGTCTCAGGAGTCATGACCAAGTAGAACTTGAGGAGGCCCTTCGGGTAAGGCCTTTCGAAGCTGTTGACCTCGACTTCGTAAATCCCGTCCAAGTCCTCTGGCCTCGCGTCAGTTATAATTATCAAGCCGTTTTACCTCCACGCGTTGAAGATCCTTGAGTGGGATGAGAAGCACGGAATTATGAGGGTTCACGTGGACAACGAGGACGACCTCTGGACGTTAGGGCTTATCCTGGAGAGGGGCGACGAAGTGGTAGCCAGGACAACGAGGGACGTGAGTGTCGGGAAGGAGAGCCGAAGGGTTCCGATGACGGTTAAGCTTAGGGTTGAAAGGACGGAGTTCCAGGTCTTTACAAACAGGCTAAGGATTTTGGGCGTGATAGAGGAAGCCCCGGAGAGGTTCGGGATCCAGGGGTCTCACCACACGGTCAACGTAGACGTCGGGGACGACATAGTGATAATAAAGAAGGAGTGGAGCAAGTTCGCCCTGAACAAGATCAAGAGGCAGGCTGAACCCAAGGTAAAGGTGCTTTTAGCGTTGGTAGATTATGACGAGCTCCTCATAGCGATGCCGTTCGCTCAAGGAGTCAAGGTGCTCGCGGAGAGGTCTTTAAGGACTCCGAGCAAGAACGAGCCCGAAATCGTCGAGGAGAACGCAGAGGAGGCCGTGAAGGAAATCGAGGCCTACGCGAAGACTTACGGAGTAGAGGCCGTCGTCGTGGCGGGTCCTGGACCTTTTAAGGAGACCGTGGCCAAGTCCATCAAGGGAGTCAAGGTCTACGTGGACAGCGTCTCCTCCGCGAACAGGAGCGGGCTGAACGAGTTGCTCAGGAGGGACATCATAGACAAGGTGATGAGGGATTACGAGCTGGTGGCTGAGGCCAGGGTCTTAGACAAGGTGCTGGAACACATCTCGAAAGGCGACGGATTGGCCGTTTACGGCGTGGAGGAAGTGAAAGAGGCGGCGGAGATGGGCGCGATCTCCGACTTACTCGTCTCGGAAGACCTCCTAATCACGGAGGACGAGGAGTTGAGGAAAACCGTGGAAGAGATGATGAACAGGGTGGAAGAGACGTCCGGCAAGACCTGGATAGTCCCGAGGGAGAGCGAGATTTACCACCAGGTTAAGAGCCTCACAGGGATAATAGGCCTCCTCAGGTTCAGGATTCGGTGACCTTTAAGGAGTTCGGGTACATCTCGACGACCTTCACTTCGTCGACCCTGAACTTCGACCTTATTTCCTCAAGCAAGCTGGGGCTAATTACGTAGGCGTTCCCCTCCTTAATCCCGTAGTCCGAGAGGTCGGCTTTAGTTTTCACTATTGCCCTAACCACGGTGCCCTCAGGGTTGAGGTCCTCGAACGGGTAGGAGCTGACCTTGAAAGTCCTTATGAACCTGTTCCTGGTCTCCACGATGTCTTTGTAAATAGAAGTGCAGTAGTGAAGGCTCAGGCTCTCGTCTTCGTAGGCCCTCATGATCGACAGGGCCAAACTGTGGCTCTTGGAGTTCCCCGCCAACCCGTGGTCTGCCTCAAGCCCTTTGGCCCTCAGGAAGGGAGCGTTCCTGGGCGTTATCTCCAGCTCGTTTATGTTCACGAAGCTCACGCCGAGGGATTTGGCCTTCTGTATGAGCGAGTGGAAATCGAAGTCCTCGATCGCTGGGACTTCCAAGCCCGTCTTGAGCCCCAGCTTGACGGCGTTCTCCACGGCCCGCCAGTAGACCTCCCTTACAGGGTGAAACCTGATCTCGTCCAGTCCTACCCTTTTCAACTCCCTCAGGGCGTCTAAGTTAGTGTACCTTCCGGAGGTGTAGAGGTGGACGTGGAAGTCCGGCCCGAAGAACTCCTTGAAGGTCGATATAATGTCGACTACCTTCTCGAAAGCTAAGATAGGGTCTCCCCCGGTTATCCCGGCCCCCACGGCGCCCATCCTGTAAGCTTCCTGAAGGTAGTCCTCCACGGACTTCGCCGGCCTCTCGTTGGCGAAGCTCACGGGTTTCCCGAACCTTTCGAAGCTGACCGGACAGTAGTAGCAGTCATCGCCGCATTCGCCGGTAACGTACACTACGAGTTTCCCTCCTAACCTACACAGCTCGCAACCTTTAGGCAAGTCCCTGTTGTAAAGCCCAGTTTCTGGGTTTCCTTTCAGCAACTTGTGACCCTGAAGACCTGAACCTATTAACAACTATCCCTCACAGGCGTTAGTCCCCTTAGACAGTTGCCTGAGCCTTTCCCTTATGACGCCCTTCGCTCTTTCGTCTCTTACCTCGACTAAGAGGTTACACAGCTGTCTAGCGGCGTCTTCCTCGCCCAGAGGCAGGTTGGCCTGAAGCTTCATTCCTCCCTCAGCACCTCCCTCCGGGTAGTACCAGTCCTTAAACCACGTGAAACCTGCTTGCAAAAGGGCGAACCCCAAGGGCGTCTCTACGGGATGAAAGCCCTTCGAAAGCCTTTCGAAGGTTTCCCTGTCCTTAACGTAAACCACGAAGAGCCTCCCGCCAGGGCCCAGCTCTTTGGCCAGGGTCTCGAAAAGTTCCTGCTCCTTTCCCTCCTTCCTCGGCCAAGGGTCGTAGATAACTTCTATCCACTTCGGATAGAAAGGAGGCCTTCCGTGGAAGTAGAAAGCCCTCCCCACCGTCCTCCCTTCAAATAACATGTCGCAGACTTCTAACTCCTTCAGGTTCTCCTTCCTGCAGTCAACGAACCTGACGCTCATCCATGACCCTCCTGAAGAACTTGTTGTTCTTGTATAACGACCTAACCGCCTCGAGAACGCTCTCGTTGCCCGAAAGCTCGTACTTCAAGAAGACCCCAGTCCTCCCTATTTCCTCCCTCCTGGTCAGCAACCTCTCCCTCTGCAGGATCGTGTCTATGCTGATGCCGAGATACTTCGCTGCCAGGTCTTCGTTCCCCTTCAATGGTAACTCCACGTGGCCCCTCTCGGTGGGAACGATTAAAAACAAGTCCTTGTTGACTCCCGGTACTCTGACGTTCTTCAAGAGGCCCTCGTAATCGAGCTTGCCGCCGAAGCTGAAGAACTCGACTTCATCCCTTGTGAGCTTAGCCAGAGGGAAAGTAATGACCTGGGTCTCTTCGGGGTCGAGAGAGAGGTAAGCCTTCGGGGTCGAGCGGGGCGTGGCCTGAACTATGAGCTTGTGGTCGACCTCGAGCAAGTCCAGCTTCAGGACGTCTGGGTCGAAGACCACGACGTCGACGTCGCTGTCTTCCCTCACGTCGCCTCTCGCTACTGAGCCGTAGACGTAGACTTCCCTCATGCCGAGCCTCAAGACCATTTCCATTAGCCGCTTCGCTACATCCCTCTTCCTCTTCAGAAGCTCCCAGTGAGCGTCGCTGTAAATCACTTCCACGGAAGTTAAATAGGAACGGCCGAGGAATATCAGTTAGCTTGAACGCGATCGAGTTCTTCGTGGCAACCGCAGCAGCTTGGGGGGTCGTCTACGTAATAATGTTCCTGTACAAGGAGAAATTGAAGTCCAAGGGAGTGACGTTTTACCCCTTCTTCATAATGCTCAGGAAAGACGCGAGGTCAGAGTGGTTCCCGAGGATCTCGAAGAGCAAGTTCTACAGGGCTCTGGAGTGGGTTTTCGTCGTCATAGCCTTCGTCTCAGCGGGTTTGGGCTTCCTACTACTAGGGGAAGCCATCTACTCTAAGTATCTCGCGCCCCCCGGAACTGTCGGAGCCGCGATTACCCCGATAATACCAGGAGTCACGACACCTTTGGCTCAAGCCCCTTACATTCTCCTCGCGATAGCGATCGCGGCGACCGTTCACGAGCTGATGCATGCAATGTCGGCGACCTCGAACGGGATTAAGGTGAAAGGCGGAGGAGTTTTGCTACTCTTCATCTTCCCCGGAGCTTTCGTGGAGCCCGACGAAGAGGAGTACAAGAATGCTGACAAGTTGAAGAGAATAAAGGTCGTAGCTGCAGGCATCGGGATAAACTTCGTCTTGGGACTGGCTTTCCTTGCATTGCTGACCTACGCTGTTCCGGCCATGTCTCAAGGGGCCCTGATTACAGGACTCGTTAAGGACTATCCCGCATACAACGCTTCCGTGCCGGTTGGCGCTGTCATAGTGAACATAAACGGCCACGCAGTCACGACTCCAGATCAGGTTGACAAGCTCCTGAGCAGAACCGAACCGAACAGCGTGACCTTCCTAGTAAACGGGACTCTTCTAACGAAAACCATTCCAACCCCCTTAGGCAAACTAGGAGTCCACCTCACGTATTACTTCCCCTCACCCGTAGAACAGGGCTTAGCTTACTTCGCGACTTGGATGTACATCGTTAACTTCAGCCTGGCGGTACTTAACGCGCTACCGTTGTTCATAACCGATGGAACCAAACTGTTCGCGGAACTAGTTGGCGAAAAGGGACAAAAGGCGATGATGTACGTGAGCGGAGGAGTCCTGTTAATGCTCCTGATGGCTTTGAGCCTGTAAAGTCAGTCCTCCTCGTAGGCCCTCCTGCTTAGTATGGGGAATGGTAGCACTTCCTTAATGCTGTAGTTGTTAGTGATGAGCATAACGACCCTGTCTATTCCGACTCCTAGACCGCCTGTGGGAGGCATGCCGTAGCTTATCGCCCTCACGAAGTCCTTGTCGTACGGGTGGGCTTCCTCGTCGCCCCTCCTGAACATCTCCTGCTCCTCCCTGAAGAACTTGTCCTGGAGCACAGGGTCGTTGAGCTCAGTGTAGGCGTTGGCGATTTCCATCCCTGCTATGTAGAGCTCGAATCTCTCCACTAGCCCGGGCTTGCTCCTGTGTGGCTTACACAGGGGTGTGGTCTCGACTGGGTAATCCGTTATGAAGGTGGGTTGCTCGAGCTTGGGCGTAACCAGCTTGTCGAACAGTTTCTCGACCATGAGACCCCTCACGTACAGGTTGCCCCTGGGCTTCAGGCCGTACTTGTCCAGGAGGGCTCTCAGCTCGTCGTCGCTAACGCTTTCTACGTTCTTGCCTAACTCGTTGGACAACGCCTCGTACATGCTGACCCTCTTGAACCTCTGCGAGAAATCGAGCTCGATGGGCTTACCGGTCGCGTCGTACTTCACCTTAGTTGTGCCCAAAGTCTTCTCGATGGCATAGCGCAACATGTCCTCGGTCAAGTCCATTATGTCGTTGTAGTCGGCGTAAGCCCAATAGAGCTCCAACATGGTGAACTCGGGGTTGTGAGTAACGTCGATGTCCTCGTTCCTGAAGACCTTTCCTATTTCGAACACTTTGTTGAAGCCGCCGACGATGAACCTCTTCAGGTAAAGCTCCAGGGAAATCCTCAGGTACCACTCCTCGTTCAAGTAGTTAATCTTCGTCTTGAAAGGCCTCGCCAAGGCACCGCCGTAAACCGGCTGAAGGACGGGGGTCTCGACCTCGACGAAACCCTTAGAGTATAGGAACTCCCTGATGTGCCTAATTAAGGCGAACCTGACCTCCATGTTCTTCCTCGCCTTGTCGTTGTACAGGAAGTCGACGTAACGCCTCGCGTAGCGGAACTCTGGGGACAAGGAAGACCAGTCGGGCGGCTCAATGAGGGCCTTAGCCAGCATCGCGTAATCCTTGACTAAAAGGGAGAGCTCCCCCCTCTTAGTGAAGAAGAGGTCTCCGGTCACGCCGATTATGTCGCCCCTGCCAAAGATCTCGAAGAACTTATCGTACCTGTCACTCAACTCGTTGACTCTCAGGACTAGCTGGAGCCTCTCCCCCTCGTCGAATATGTCGACGAAGGCCAGCTTTCCCTGCCTTCTTATGTTCGCAATCCTTCCAGCCGTCCTTACGTCTCTGACAAAGGGATCCTGAGGCTTGTCCTGAAGGTTGCCGTATTTCTCTCTGATCTCCTTAACGCTCATCGTAATATCGAACTTAGGTGGGTACGGGTTAACGCCCGCCTGCCTCAGCCTCTCGAGGACTTCGAGCCTGTGCTTGTCCCACATGACGTTTCATCCGACACTCTAACGAGAGATGAAGACAAAATTAGTTTACCGATCGCGTAAGTTTAATAAGCGTAATTTTCGATGTGTAAAGTGCCTGATGAACTCTAATGGGCCCGTAGCTCAGCCAGGTAGAGTGCTGGGCTCCAGACGTGGGCGACATTGGGTCAGTCGACCCGTAAGGGGATGACGTAGGTCTGGAGGAGTGACCCAGTGGTCGCGGGTTCGAGTCCCGCCGGGCCCATTATTTCTTACTACTTTTCATGTGTTTCGACTTTAGGGAGCACCAATACTCATGATATTCGCAAAACTCCCCAGCCACTTCATTACTCTCAGCGTTTGCACCTCTCGTCACAGCTCGGAAGCCTAGAAGCTCATCACTCGCTCACACGGAGTACGGCAACCACTTCGTCCTCTTCTATCTTTATGCTGAACCCCAGCTTTCGGCCTATCCTAATCATCGGTATGTTGTCTGGTAAGGTAAAGAACTTGAACGTCTTCATCCCGAGCACTTTTCCTAAATCTATCAAGTGCTTAACCAGATTAGTGCCTATTCCCCTGTTCCTGAACTGGGGGTGAACAACTACCGCTATCTCCCCATCGCCGAACAGTGAAGCCTCGCCCACAATCTGACCGTCTATTTCCGCGACTATTGTGACGTGGTTCTTGTCGTTCACTAGGAACGCGACGTCCTCTGGCGTGACCTCGTGAAACGACATGAACCTGTAGAATATGTCGTCAGGGGAAAGGGACTTGTAGAGCTTCAGCAACCCGTCGAAGTCCTCCCTCTTGACGAGCCTGTACAGAACGTTCAAAGCTACATTTTGTTCTCTTTACGGCTTTTATTTCCCGTCTATTCAGGAAGTAACCGTATGGAAATCAGAAAAATGGCCGTAGTTGGAGCGGGAACCATGGGCCACGGGATAGCTGAAGTGGCCGCCCTAACGGGAATCGAGGTCTACTTAATAGACGTCTCCTGGGACTTCCTTAACAGAGCAAAGGAGAGGATACAGGAGTCCCTCAACAAGCTGGCGGAGAAGAAAGTAGTACAAGACCCGCAAGCCGTAATGAACAGGATAACTTTTTCAGTGGACTACTCTGCTGTTAAGGACGCGGACTTCGCAATAGAGGCAGTCCCGGAGAAGTTCGAGATCAAGAAAAACGTATTTCAGTCCCTCGATAAGGTTCTGCCTCCACACGCGATAATAGCGACGAACACCTCCTCAATTCCTATTACTGACTTAGCCGAGACCACGAACAGGAAGGACAAGTTCGTCGGGATGCACTTCTTCAACCCGCCCGTTATAATGAAGCTCGTAGAGGTCATTCCAGGTAAGTACACTTCTCCAGAGACGGTCGAGACCACTGTCCAACTCGCGAAGAAGATGGGCAAGGTTCCCGTGAGGCTGTCCAAGGACATACCGGGCTTCGTAGGGAACAGGATCCTCCTGAGGTTGGCACAGGAGGCCTGTAGGGAAGTGGAGAGCGGCGAGGCTACAATCGAGGAGGTGGACTCTGCTGCGAGGAACTTGCTGAAGCTCCCTATGGGAGTTTTCGAGCTATCCGACTATATAGGTCTCGACGTCATGTACGACCTGTGGACCGTGATTGTGAGCAGGGGCACGAGCGACGTGCCGTGTAAGCTCTACAAGTCCAAGGTAGACTCGAAGGAGTTTGGAGTGAAGAGCGGTAGGGGCTTCTACTCCTATCCCGCACCAGGCAAGTTCGCGAAGCCTCAAGTCCCGCAGACCACCAGGGTCGATCCCGCGAGGCTGATTTCGCTCGCTGTGAACGAAGCCGCCTGGCTGATCGAGAACGGTATTGTCAACGCCGACGGCGTGGACGACGTCATGATTTACGGCTACAACTTCCCTAAGGGCTTAACTAAAATGGCGGAAGAGATCGGCGTGAAGAGGATCTACGACCACCTTATCGACATCTACAACAAGGGGTATCAGGCGTACAAACCGACGAAACTACTCGAGGAGATCGCTCAGGGTAAGAAGACGTTCAGAGGATGAAAAAGAAGTTTCTTCACTTCTTTTTCCTCTGATCCAGGAACACCTGGAGCTTATACCCAGTCCACACTGCCTGGCCAGGCCTTATCCACTCTATGTCGATATCGTCTGGATTAAGACCCAGGTTCGAGGCAATGATCTCCCTGGCTTTCTTGTCATACTCGCTGTCTACTGTATTCCTCTTCGTCTCGATCTTGATCTTCAGCTTGTCCATCTCGTTGTCGTAGACGATGACGTTGTACATGCCCGTGGTGTCCGGAACGTCGTTCACGGCGTCCTCCACGTAGATCGGGAAGAGCAGATTGCCCTTGACGGAGAACATCCACTCTACCCTTCCAGGAATAGGCTCAGCGAACCTCATGTGCGTTATGCCGAACTTGGGGTCTGGATCCGTGATGAACTCGTTCTTTACGTAGTCGCCCAGGCTGTACCTAATTAGTGGCATGGTGAAGTGGTTGAGTAAAGTCGCTATCAGCTCTCCCCTCTCTCCCTCGCTCACAGGCTCGTCAGTCTTGGGGTCGACTATGTCGAAGATCTCCATGTCCTCCCAAACTACCAGCTGACCTTCCTGGCCTGGGATCTCGATTGCCATGTGGCCGTCCGTGGTGCCCCAGACGTTTATGGCGAGCTCGGCGTTGGGGTGGACTTCGAACAGCTTCTTCTTCGTCTTCTCGGCCGCTGCACCTCCGTGCAAGAGCAGCACTTTGAACGGAGTCTCCCACCCTTGTTCCTTAGCTTCCTCTCCGATCAGCCTGTGTAACCACGGAGTGGTAGCGAAGACGTCGACCTTCCAGAGCTTGAAGATGAGCATGTGCCTGTTCTTCCAGGAGAAGAAGGTCTCTCCTCCACCGGCTATCGCTGTGGCACCGCACCTCCACATGGCGGTCTCGACTACGGGCGGCCCCCAGCTGTAGAAGCCGCTCATGTTGAGGTAGTTAGCGTAAACCCTTCCTGGCTTCACGCCGGCGAAAGTCCACAAGTACCTGGCCTGGCCCTCCTGGAAGTAGTCCAGCTCTAGGGCTCCCCATCCCTGGAACGTAGGGAGTCCAGTAGACCCAGAAGTGGCTCCCACGAACCTTATCCTCTTTGCGAGCTCAGGCTCGAATATGGTCCCGAAGGGTGGGTTGGCGGAAAGGTCCTTCCTCAGCTCGTCCTTGCGCAGTATTGGAATCTTCACGATGTCTTTCCAGTCCTTTATCATGTCGGGTTCGAAGCCCTTGGACTTCCAGTACCTCCTGTAGAAGTCGACGTGATCCCAAGCCCACTTGACTATCCTCTTTAGCCTGAATGTCTTCAGCTTGTCCAGCTCCTCCCTTTTCATCGTCATTACTTTCTTGTTCCACAGAACCTCATCTGCAGAGGGCGGGTAGTCAGGCCTTATGAACCCCTCTCTCCTGAGCTCTTGATGGATGGCCTGGTATTCTTGGAGGACGGAACTCATCGAGTATAAACAACATAAAGTGGTTTAAAAGTAAAAATAGGGGTTAAACATCTAAATTTCAACTTTTGCTCGACTTGAACACGGCGTTGGCCAACTTCTCCGATTCTGTCCCCTTCCACGGCTCCGCTTCTTTCCTCCACACAAGCTTGTTCTTCATTCCCGCCAGTCTCTTCGCGACCTCTTCGGCGTAGTTGAAGTCGTACACCCTGTTGAACGTTATCCTCTGGGCAGCCGGGCTACCCGCACCGTGAATAGACTCGATCTGGAACGCTACCCCTAGGCCGACGTTTTCTATTAACCTCGTCATCCTCAGCCTGTCCTCAGCGCTGTACTCAGTAATGCCCTGGAAGTACTTCTCGATATAGGGCCTCAGCTTGGGGTTCTTCAAGTCCCACTCGCTTGGGGCAGTGCCTACAGCTCCGCCCGCTATGTCGATGGCCAGCTGATTGAGTAAGGCGGGTAACCTGGCAACCCAGTGCTTCGTTATGTTAGCCTCCAGTGGGTTGACCCAATAGCAGTCGTCACAGGGCTTGACGGCGTTCAAGCTGGCAGCTATCCCAGACGCGTACATCGTCTCCGTGTAGAACACCATCTCAGTTAGCTTCTCCTGGACGTGGGGGGCCTTTTCTATGCCCAATTGCTTAGCAAGGTTGTACGAAGCACCAATCAAGATGTCGCCGAGGCCAGCCTTACACCCGCCGTAACCCTGCCTGTGGTAAGCCGAGAATATCTCCACGATAGGAACAACGTACTTGGTGTCCTTGAGCAGGAACACCCTCTCCTTCGGAACGAACACGTTGTCGAATATGATCAACCCCTCGTGGTTGTATGCGTAAGGCACTCCGTCGATGTCTCCTCCTTCATATCTCCTCGCGTCGTTGACCTGCCTCCCTACGACAATCTTAACGTTAGGGCTGTCGGTGGGCAAGGCGAAAGCTACGGCGTAATCGGCGTCTTCTGGCCCCATAGCCCTTGTCGGTAATACAATCATCTCCTCCGTCGCGGCTACGCCCGTTATGTTCGCCTTAGCCCCACTGACGTAAATTCCTTCGGGCGTTACCTCCGTCACCCTTACATAGGCGTCTTTGTTCGGTTGCTGACTGGGCTTCAAGGACCTTACGCCCTTAGCGTCGGTCATCGCTCCCGCCAAGGCCAAGTCGTTCCTCTGGACGTACTTGAGGTACTCCATGAACCTGTTGTAATACTCAACTTTACCGTCGGCCTTCATCATCTTGGTGACTATGTACAGAGTGTTCAGGGCGTCCCAGCCAACACACCTCTGGAAGCAGGCCCCAGTCTTGTGGGTCAGCTTCCTAAGCAGTTTGACTTTCGTAGCTAGATCCTCAGGGGACTGATGGATATGGACGAACCTGTTAACTTCCTCATTGATGAAGGGGCTCTTCGCCCTAGCCAATTCCTTCGTGTCGTCCTCCCAGGCAGCGTCGTAGGTGGCCTTAAAGGCGGCCACGCTAGGCTTCAGGAATGGATCCGTAGTTACGTCCTTTACCTCCTTGCCCATTACGAAAATCTCCACGTGCTTCCTGCTCGAAATGGCCTTGAGGTACTCTTCTCCCGTTCTTAGCATCTGTGATCACGATACAAACAGGTTTAGAGAATATAAGCGTCCCTACTAGTCATCTCTAGTTTACGTCCAACCAACCGACGGGTGTAGAAGGTACCAACTTAGAAAGGCATAACGCGATCTAGCTTACAATTCTGCAACCTGAAATTTTTTAAGAAAATATTCAAAATAAAATGAAACTTAAACCTTAACTGAACCAATTATTGCCTTACTTCTTGGACTGCTTCGCCAACATGTCCAGGAGCTCTTTGGGGGCGTCCTTCTCGCTGACGGCGCCCCTGCCAGTCTTGCCGTTGTCGTCGTAGGTGAAGCTAATCATTTTGCCGACTCTCCAGACCTTCTTGATCTTTGACGTGTCTACTTCCTTCTCCTGACCCTTGTACTTGAACTTTACCTTCGCCATGTCTGGTCGGTTTATCACTCGATTACCCCTTAAATAAGCCTTACGGTATTAACTTAAGGAATACTAATGGTAATACCTCAAACAGTTAGGGTCGTTAATTGGGCTTAACACTGAGACAGTCTCTCAACGTCACGTTAAGTGAAAGTTCATGGAGTTCCACTGGATTGCCTCGAACAATCGAAAGCTTTTAGTGGAGTGAAGTAGAACCTAACACTGGGGCCGTCGTCTAGCCTGGACTAGGATGCCAGGCTTGGGCCCTGGTGGTCGCGGGTTCAAATCCCGCCGGCCCCACTTCAAGTCCGTAACGTATATTAAACGGGGTATTCCTTTGGTGTAATACGATGGAGAGGAAGATCAAGGTGATCGTTGCGAAAGTGGGTCTAGACGGTCACGACAGGGGGGCTAAGGTTGTTGCTAGAGCCCTGAAGGACGCCGGGATGGAAGTTGTTTACACTGGGTTAAGACAAACGCCGGAGCAGGTCGTGAAGACTGCCGTTCAGGAAGACGCTGATGTGATTGGAGTTAGCATCTTGAGCGGGGCCCACCTCGAGCTAGTCCCCATGATAGTGAACCTCATGAGAGAGAAGGGCCTCAACGACGTAGTCCTTGTCGTCGGTGGCGTGATACCCCCGCAGGACGTGCCTAAATTAAGGGAAATGGGGGTAGACGAGGTCTTTCTACCAGGAACCAGCTTGAAGGACCTCGTAGAGAAGATTAAGGAGCTAGTCAGCAAGAAAAGGGGACTGAAGGTTGCAACATGAGCTGCTGAAAAGGGCATTCGAAGGCGACGAGCTGGCCATCTCGAGAATACTGACACAGATAGAACATTTGACGCCGTTGGGAACGAATTTCTTGAAGGAGATCATTCCGAGGGCGGGAAAGGCCCACACGGTCGGCGTTACCGGTTCTCCTGGTGCTGGAAAAAGCACGCTGATCGGAGCGCTCATTCAGGAATACGTGAGGCGGGGCCACAGAGTCGGCGTAATACTTGTCGACCCGACCAGCCCGATATCGAAAGGCTCGTTTATGGGCAACAGGATAAGGATGACGGGAAAGGAGCTAGAGGGTAACGTGTTCATAAGGAGCCTAGCCACAAGAGGTCATCTAGGCGGGCTTTCCGCCGACGCTCTGCTACTTATAGAGGCAATGGACGCGCTGGGCTTCGACAGGATCATCGTCGAAACGGTCGGTGCTGGACAGACTGACACGGAAGTGATGGACAGCGTACACACAATAGCGGTCGTCACGGTTCCTGGCACGGGAGACGAGATACAAGCACTGAAGGCCGGACTTATGGAAATAGGCGACATATACGTAGTAAACAAGGCGGACAAGCCTGAGGCGGAAATGCTTTACGAGGCAGTGAAGTTCGCCACCGAGGGGATCGTAAGCCCGAGGTTCGACTGGGAGCCCAGGATCGTGAAGACGATAGCCACGAGAGGGACAGGGGTAAAGGAGTTGGTGGACCTTTTCGAGGAACACATGAAGTTCCTCATGTCTAAAGGATACTTTGAGAGCGTGGTAAAGAAGAGAAGGAGGAAGTTGGTAGAACTGGTAGTCAGAAAGAAAGTGGAAAACGTGATTTCGAGCGTTGTGAACAGGGCGGACAACTTGTTCGAGAAATTCGAGAGGAATGACCTAACGATAGACCAGCTTATAGAAACGATCTATAGAGAAGTAAAGCAGAGCCTCTGACCTTCTAGGAGATCACCTTCGTTCTTTTGAGGTACCTTACGACGAATTCCCCTTCCCTAGTAAGCCCGTAATACTTGTGATGTGTCCTGGTCTCCTTCTTGGGTTTGGCCTTCCTTTCGCCGAACTTTATTATCTTATCGTGTTTCTCCTCTAGAAGGCCTGCCCTAATCAGCTCTTCGATGACCTTCACAGTCTCCTCTAGGGGTTTCTTGCTGAGCTTTGCGTAAGTGAGCGCGTGATCAATGTTCAATTTCTCCGCCAGAGACAACACGGTCAAGTAGTCGTTATTACCCTTCACGAAGTCCGCGTATGCCTTGATTAATTCGTCTTCAGTTAGGTTCCTAAAGAGATGATCGCCTAACCTGGTCAGCCTGTAGTATGTATGATGTTTGTGAACCTCGTGACTCAGCTTAAACTTCGCTTCCGTATTCTTGACAGTCGCGCCTGGCACCCTTTCAACCAGCCCCATCCTTTCTAGGTCGTCCAGGAGAACCACGACTTGATCGATGGGGATTTTCGTGTTTTTCATGATTGACTTGCCGTAGTCCACGTTAGCTACCCTAAGGTGACGAAGAATCATCAGGTACCTCTTGTCCTTGATGACGTCGAGGAGGACCTTCCTTAGCTCCTCCTCCAAGTCATATTACCCCTTCAAGAAACTGACTACCTCTTGATTGAACGTCTCGGGGTCGTCAAGGTAGCACGCGTGCTGCTTCCCGACGTAAACCAACTTGGCCGTCGGAACGGCGTCGAGGATCATTTTAGCGTTCCTTATCGGCGCGACCGTGTCTTCCTTTCCCCAGATCAGGAGGACTTTCTTCCCGTTGAGGTACATGAGTTTCTCCTTGTACTTGTCCACCCCAACCGCTCCGATGAGGATCACTCCCTCCACTTTCTCGGGCACGTTGAGGGCGAAGCCGAGTACTGCCTCACCTCCCATCGACGCCCCTAGGTAGTATGCCTTGCTTACACCCAGAGTGTAAACGAGATCCCTGATGAATTCCGAAAGGATCGTGTAGTTACCCCTCTCCGACTTGCCGTATCCCGGGAAATCGACTGAGACGGCCTTGAACCCCGCCTGAGCAATTGCGTTCACCGTGCCGGTGTTCACCCAAGTCTCAGCGTTGAACCTGGCACCGTGAAAGAGAAATACGGGCTTTCCTTCCCCTTCTTCTATGACCCTGATCTTCGCGCCTTTCACGTTGATGAATTTCTCAGGCATTATACTAGGAGATATGAACATCTAAGATTAAAGCCTATCTAGAGAATTGTACGCGTGAAAAATGGAGATAATGTTTGAGGTTTATCCAATTGATTTCCTAAGTAGAGCCATCTCTCTGACCAACGACTTCACTTCCTCCATCTTGTTTTCCTTAATGGCGAGGTACAACAGGGTCGACATCATCACGTGTTTTCTTGTCGCATAATCGTCTCCCCCAAGCTTTATCCCCAAAACGTCTTCGACGTACTCCACGTCTTCCCTTATCGCGTTTATCAGCTCCCTGTCGACCTTCCAGACTTCGGATATCAAGTCCAGAGCCTCATAGTTGAAGAACTTGGACGCGAGGGAGATGTCATCCACGAAGTATTTGTAGGCGGTCTTGAACAACTCGAACTCGTCTTCTTTGAGCTCGGAAAGGGCGGAGACGCCCAAAAGCTCAGGCGGCAACCCTAAGGAGTAAAGGGAACCGACGAAGCTGATCGCCCTCGGCAGAGTAACCCTTCCAGTACTCCTCGAGTATCCGAAAAGACCTATGTGGAGCTTCCTGGCCCTCCTCCTAGGTAGGAGAGACGCTACGCTGTTAATAGCGGTCGCGAGGCTCTCGATCTTGAACTGGTACCTTTTCGTGAATTTGTCCGCTATGTTGAGCAACATTGTTTCTTCCTCGTCCGTGAACTCTATCGAGTCAACTACTTCTGCCCTGTTGAGCTTTTGAACTGCCTCCCTCACTAACCCCTCGTCGTAATCGAACTTGAAGGCCGACTGAACTGTGACCGTGTAAACCCCTCTGTACTCGTCGAGGAACTTGTCTACTCTAAGGGGAGAGTTGTGTCCCCTGAACGGTAGGCTACCCGCGCCTAATATCGGAAAGACCTGAACCCCTGTTCTCTTAGAGATCTTGGACAGCCTGCTCAAAGCGTACTTGACTACCAGAACCGCCGAGTACATGCTGTAGTTCATTGCCGGATCCGACCTAGCCAGGAACACCCTGATGTAAGGCACTTTCATTACTTCGATGTATCTCCCTACTATCTCGTCAATCCTGCCCATCGAGTACCTGTCCTCTATGAGCGGAATTACCTCCAGCTTCTTCGGCTTCGTCTCCCCTATCAGATCTTTAACCGTGAAGTCGTCGTAGAGCTTGATGTCGTCCTTCGATGCTATTATGTTCTCGTAGTACTTCACGACACCCAGCAAGTCGGTGTAGCTGGTGGTGAAGGGAAGAATTACCTCAAAGACGGGAGGAATGACCCTGTCAAGGCCGTAGAACTTCTCGGCCAAATCGTAGGTTATGGGGATGCTTTCGAGCGTCTCAACGAACACCTTCCGCTCGGCGCCCTCAATCTTCGGGTTCGGAATCCTGTATGTGAGGAAGACGTCCTTGCCCAGAACCTTCTCCTCGAAAAATTCAGGGTAGTTCGTAAAGAGCTTCCTAACTACGTGGGTGTCTACGTCCTTGCCTTCCGCGTCCCACATCACCTCGTGCACGCCGAGGCTCGAGTAGACGTAGTACGCCTCGACGACCTCGTATTCCCCGCTTATCACTTCGCTCTTGGCCCAGTCTGGAACCCTCGCGTTGTCGGGGTGCTGTGTTGACATCGTCCTTGGGATCAGCCTCATTTCCTTCCCTTGTGAAACCTAACAAGCACTTTTTAAGCTATCTTAGATTGGCATTCAGGGACTCGAAATGGCCGTAAACGTAGGAGATCCAGCCCCAGACTTTGAGGCCGAGAGCACTAAGGGTAAAATCAGGCTCAGCGACTTCAGGGGAAGAAGGGTGATCCTTTACTTCTACCCTAAGGCGTTCACTCCAGGTTGTACTCGCGAGACCCAAAGGTTCGCGGAGATGTACGAGAAGTTCAAGGAGCTAAACGCTGAAGTGATCGGCGTGAGCGCGGACAAACTACCCACTCAGGAAAGGTTCGCGCAGAAGTACAACGCTAGCTTCCCGATAGTGGCTGACCCTGAGCTAAAGATAATCCAGCTTTACGGCGTGCTGAGCGAGTCCGGGAAGAGCGCCTCCAGGGTAACTTTCGTGATAGATGAAAACGGAATAGTTAGGGCAGTCATCAAGGGTTTGAGGAAGGCCGAGGAACACGTCGATAAGGCGTTGGAAGCCCTTAAGGGGCTATGAAACTCAGATGACCCTCACGTAGGGCTTTTTCTTGAACGCGTTTATCGGGTCGTTCATCGCCTGAGGGATTCTAGCTATCAAGTCGCTGGCCGTAAAGTGAGGACCCATTTCCGAATAAGCGAGGGAACCCACAAGGCCGTTAACCAATGCACCTAAAGCCGCAGCGTCGAAGGGAGAGAGCCTCATGGCAAGGAACGAGCCCACAAGGCCCGCAAGTGTGTCGCCCGTGCCGCCTACCGTCATCCCAGGGTTACCGGTCTTGTTCAGCTTAAACTTCTCGCCGTCCGAAATGACGTCCACATAACCCTTGGCTAGGACAACGCAGCCGCACTGCCTCGCAGCTGACACGACCTGGTCTACCCTTTTCCTGACGTCCTTATCCAGCTCGACCGAGAAGAATGTTCTGAACTCGCCCGCGTGAGGAGTTATCACGAAGTTGGGGCCCAGCCTCCTTCCCTTGTTCGCCTTCAACGCGTCAGCGTCCAATACCGCTGGTTTCCTCTTCTCGAGTAGCAAGTCAACGATTTCCTTCGAGAATTCCAAAGTTTCGTCCTTAAGCCCCATTCCTGGCCCGAGAACTACGGCGTCGGCCTTCTCGATCCAGGGCAAGAGCTCACTTACGTTTCCGGGGTTCAGGTTCTTCCCAGAGAGCTTTATCGTGATGAGGTCGGGCGAAAAAGAGGCTATCGTTTTGGCTGTCTCCTCTGGTGCAGCCAAGTAAACTAAGTCGTTGCCAGCCTTCATGGCCGCTAGAGCCGCTAGCGTTGGGGCCCCGTGGAAGGTCTCGCTACCCCCGATGATCAGCAGCTTGCCGTTGTCCCCTTTTTTAGATTGTGGCTTCCTTTGCGGTAGCTTCACGATCAAATCTCCTGGACCTACGTAAACGGACGCCTCTGGCGGGATCCCTATGTTGTAGACCTTGACTTTGTAAGGTCTTCCGACAAGGCCCTTCTTCAAGTCGTGAAATGTGACCACCAAGTCGGGGGTCACGGTAACGCCTAGAACTTCGCCCGTATCTGGATCGGTCCCAGAAGGCACGTCGATGCTCACCTTGAACCCCTTGCTCCCGTTGAAGACCTGTATTGCGGTGGCGAAGGGCTCCCTGACCTTGCCCCTCACGCCCGTCCCGAGCATCGCGTCGATCAGGACGTCAGCCTCAATCGGCTCCAGCTGGGAGATGTCCTTTACTTCTACTACTTTAACTGAGTAGTCCATGTCCATTATGGCGTTAAGATTAACGATCGCGTCCTCGTGCTTGTTCTCGCCTAGCAGGTAAACCGTGACGTCAGCCCCTTCGACGGCTAAGTGCCTCGCCGCGACGAGCCCGTCACCGCCTTTCCCTCCGTGCCCAACAAAAACAACTGCCCTCTTGCCCTTAACGGTGCCAAGGGATTCGACTATCGCGTCCTTAACGGACCTGCCAGCGTTCTCCATAAGGAGTAATGTCGGGACGCCGAAAGCTTGGGAGTTTATTTCGAGGGCCTTCATTTCGTTTACCGTAATCATGTTATCAGCCTCGGGTTACCTCTTCACGGATCCGATTTGGAGTCAATCATCACTACGGGTGTTCAGTTCAAGTAGTTTGACTTATTATTTTCAGAGGAAATATTCGAACGATGCCATTAGGCCCGAAAACCGAGGAGGGGCTGAAGCACCTTTTCATGGCTAACTCAGAGGACCACCTAATGCTGTTGTTCTCTTCTGAAGCTTACCAGAGCGCAGGAAAACTAGAGCAGGCGAGAGAGCTGAAGGAAAAAGCCCTCGTCGAGTTGGGTCACGCGAAGGGGATTCTAGAGAAGATAATCCAATACAATGGTCTAGACTACGTCATCAAATGGTTCGAGGAGTTAAAAGCGTCGCAACCCCCTTCTGACGAGCCGGAGAGGTTCATGCACTACGCCACTTTGTACATGATGGCCAACCTCTTGGCCGAAAGGGTTCTAGAGAATAGTAGGGCGTTCAAGGAGGAGGCCTCGCTTTACTACGACCTCTCAAGAAAGGCGTTCGCAGACCTGCTAGAGAGCGGTAAGCCCCCCGCGTGAAGATCGTGATTAAATTAATTTGACGCGATCTACTTTTATCTCTTTTTATTTTTAACTTTCTGGTGTTTGATATTGGATTTTAAAACTTTTCTACTAGGAGAAATTAAAAAACAAACTATTTAAACCTTTAACATTACTATTGAGCCGACCCAAAATGGTCTACTCCCTCGAGAAGGTAGAGGCCCTCCTAAGGAGCTTCAGCGTTAAGGAAGCAGCTGAGCACGTAAGCACCTATGACAGGGTTGCTATGGACGCCAAGGCCGAGGGCTTCGCCGACGTTGAGGCCATGCTCTGCGCCTTCGCCGCTCAGGAGAAAGAGATAGCTGAGACCGCGAGGAAGGTAGCTGCTTAAAAAGATTTGATCTTGTTTTTTAGTATTACCCTATGCAGGTGTAATAGATTTTTAAACATCTAGTACTAACATTTTTACGGTTCCCTCGGAATGTTTATCGGCTATGTTGTCGGAGAGTCTACCACCTCTTACGTTAACCTATTGATTAAGAACAAGGTCAGGGAGGGAAGTTACGTCGTCATCGAGTACGACGACGTGAAGGCCCTCGGCCTGCTTACCTCGCTGACCATGGGGAGCGATCTAGTGGACGAGAACGTTAACGACATCTCCTTGTTGGAGGACTTAGCCAAGGCCAACAGGGACAAGATACCCAAGTTCATGAAGGGGAAGGCCAAGCTCTTGATAGACCTGAACGACCTGAAGAGGGTCGATATCCCCCCGCCGCCTATGGCGACTGCTAGGTTGGCCACGGAAGACGAGTTACGTGAGGTCTATTCTAAGGGCAGTCTGACCTTGGGTAAAGTCCTGGGTTCCGACGTGCCGGCCACGATCGAAGTCAACGCCCTGACTAGGCATTTGGCGATACTCGCGGCGACGGGAGCGGGCAAGTCCAACACAGTAGCGGTAATATCGACGAGGCTAGCCGACATGGGAGCTACCGTAGTCATCTTCGACTACCACGGTGAGTACTCATCGCTCAACACGCGGAGACTCAACCTCGTGGAACCAAAGCTGAACCCTTTGAACTTCACGACGAGGGAGTTCGCGACCCTCCTCAACATAAGGGAGAACGCCCACATTCAATACAGGATAATCAGGAGGGCGTTGGAGGGCGTCAAGGAAGAAGTCAATAACATGCTTAAGTCAGGTAACATAGACCTGAAGCATTTGCAGGATAACCTGAAGCAGATCTTCCTAGAGAAAGTGAGCGATCAAAAGGCCAAAGAGAAGGACGACAAACCCTTGACCGAAGTCAGGAACAAGCTCGAGGAGTTCTTCGACGAATACGGCGATTACATAGACATAGGCCTGAGCGACGTCATGACGAGAATCAGAAAGGCGAGCGTCAACGTGGTCGACCTGAGCCCGTTGGACGAGGACGTTATGGACGCGGTGGTCTCACACTACTTGAGGAGGTTCCTGATGTCGAGGAAGGAGCACAAGAGGACGGGCAAGGGCTTCGAGTATCCCTTGATTAGCGTAATTGAGGAGGCTCACGTTCTCCTCTCTAAGGATAGGAACACCTTGACTAAGCTCTGGGCCTCGAGGATTGCGAGGGAGGGGAGGAAGTTTGGCGTCATACTCGCTGTAGTTAGCCAGAGGCCTAAGGGCCTCGACGAGAACATACTCAGCCAGATGCTCAACAAGATAATCCTAAGGCTCGTAGAACCGACGGACAAGAAGTACGTCCTTGAGACGAGCGACAACCTGACCGAGGACCTGATCCAGGGGCTCTCCTCCTTCAATCCGGGAGAGGCGCTGGTAATAGGCCCTATCGTGAAGTTGCCGATGATGGTCAAGATAGACAAGTACGAGGGGACGTTGGCGGGGAGAGACCCGAACCTGAAGGAGGAGTGGAGCAGGGCTCTGGAGGAGGAGAACCTTAGCAAGCACGCCCTCGAGTGGTGAACTGCCTTGTTGATCATGCACATATCGGACACGCACGTCGGCAAAAGGCAGTACAACCTCGAGACGAGGGAGAAGGACATCTACGAGGTGTTCGAGACCCTCATAGACACAGCGATATCTGAGAGAGTCGACGCAGTAATCCACGCGGGCGATCTATTTGACGTGAGCAACCCGAACACTGAGGCCGAGATGGTCGTAGTAAAGAACCTCATGAAGTTGAAGGAGAAAGGAATACCCTTCATCGGAATCCCGGGCGACCACGACACCCCAAAGAGGAGGGGCGCGACAGTTCACGAAATGCTACAAAACTTGGGACTGGTCAGGGTTCCAGAACTGGATAAGCCGATCGAGGTCAAACAGGTGAAATTTTACGGCAAGAAACACGTCCCGCTCCTGAGCGAATCGACAAGGGAGGAGTTTCAGAAGATAGTAAGGGGGTTAAGGCCCCAGGGAAAGAGCGTTTTAATGCTCCACCAGGGCGTGAAGGAGTGGTTACCCTTCGATTATTCCTATCAGCTGACTTTAGACGACCTGCCCAAGGACTTCGTTTACGTCGCCCTCGGGCACCTACACTTCAGGAAGCGGGTAAGGAGGGAAAACGGGAGCTACATAGCCGTTGCAGGCTCCCCCGATATAATTGACGAGAGGGAAATCGAGGACTACAAGAACTTTAAGAAGGGCGCCTGGCTCGTCGACCTCTCTAAAGACGAACCGGTAGTTCAGGGAAAGGATCTCGAGATAAGGCCTCAAGACGTCATCTCGGTCTCCACTAGAAACCTCGAAGAGGAGATAAGGGCGAAAGCCCCGAAACCGGTGAGGGGAAAGTTACCAATAATTCACCTCATCCTCGAGGGCGAGCCTATCAAGAAGGACGTCCTCATGAAAAAGATTTCCTCCTTGGAGGGGGTTATTGCGGAGAAGATAAGGATCTACAAGGACAACACGTACCTAACGCCTCAGGATAAGGCCCAACTTGCGGTGAATACTGGCTCGATTAACGACCTTATCCTTGAGTACCTAGTGAAAAGGGAAGGCTACAAGGAAGACGAAGCTAGGTTAATCTTGAAGATGATCCTCTCGGACGACGAGGACGAGATACTCAACGCAGTTAGGACTTTCGCTGGTGTCTGAAATTGCCCGGCACGATAACGCTGAAACAGATAGAGTTAGTCGATTTCCTTAGCCACGAGAGGACTCTGATCGACTTCTCAGGCCAAACCGTAGTTGTAGTGGGCCCGAACGGCGCGGGGAAGAGCTCGATCCTAGACGGGATATTGTTTGCCCTGTACAGGGAGACCAGCAGGAACGTAAACCAAGACGACCTGATACAAAAGGGGAAGAAAAACGCGAGAATAACGCTGAGACTTCAAGACGGAAAGAACGACATAGAAGTTGTCAGATCCTTGGGCTCGAATGCGTCCATAACTGACCTCTTCTTGATTTCAGGAACTCCGAAGGCCAGGAGCGCTAAGGAGGTCACGAACCAGGTGAGGAACCTCCTTGGCATAGACAAGGACACGCTACAAATGACGCTCTTCGTCTCTCAGGGAGACGTAGAGAGCGTGTTGGACGACCTTCACGAGGTCTTCAGGAAGGCAATTAACGTGGAGAAGATCGAGAAGCTGAGGTCGTCGGACGGCCCAATTAAGGCCGTTATGGACGAGATAGACGAGAAACTGAGGAAGATCGAGGCGGACATGAGGCTCCTCGCCGAGCTCGAGACGGAACTCAAGCGCTTGGACGACCTCTTGAGCAGGAAGAGAGCGGAGCACCAATCTCTTCAGGAGAGCCTAAAGTCGGTCTCACTGGCGGTTCAGTCGTTAGAGAAGAGGTTAGAAGACCTTGAGGCGAAGAGGAACGAGTTCCTCAGGCTCTCGCAGAGGAAAAAGGACCTTGAGAGGGAAATAGCCGAACTTCGTAAGTTCATCAACGCGAACAGGCAGAAGCTAGCGGAAGTACCAGACGTTAATGAAATCGATAGGGAGATCGAGGACCTCAACGCGAAAGTCCAGGGCAAGAGGAGGTATGACGAATTAACAAAAGAAATGTCTAGAGTTTCGTCGACCCTTAGCGCGCTTCGCGAGGAGTACGCTAAACTGTCGGAAGGACTTAAACGGAAACAGGAGCTGAGGCCGAAATACGAGAACTACGTTAAGCTGAAGGAAACGTTAAACAAGCTGGAACCCCAACGCAAGGAGTTCGAGAAGGCAAAAGCTTTACTCGATAACAAGCTGAGGGAGCTCGAGGAACAAAGAGCGAAAGTCGAGGGCCTAGTGAGGCCAAACATTGAGGAAATAGAGAGGAAACTTTCCGCCTTGAAGAGGGAAAGGAACGAGCTCACCGAAAGGGTCGGCAAGCTGAAGGCGGGGATCGAGGAAGCCAAGGCTCATTTGGAGGAAATAAGCAAAGCCCAAGGGCTGTGCCCCGTCTGCAGATCGCCCCTTACGGAGGAACACAAGCGTGAGGTATTGGAGCAGTTGAACAGCGAAGTAAAGGCGAGGCAGGCGGAACTGAGCAGGGTCACCCTAAGGCTCAAGGAGCTGGAGAAAGAGATCGACGAGCTAGAGAGCGCGAAAACGAGGGCACAGGCCGAGCTTCAAAGATACCTTATAGAGAAGAACAGGCTGAACAGACTTAACGACGAAGTGAGTAACCTACAGGAAAAGGTGAACGAGCTGGCCTCATTCGCGAAGGAATACGACTCCATGAAGTCCGAGCTGGAAAGCCTAGAGGGAGACTACAGGGAATACCTAGCGTTCTCTAACGTCGATGACTCCGTCGTGGAAGCTAAGGGTAAACAGATAGCAGAGCTCGAGAGGAGGCTGAGCGAAATAAAGGAGGAAGCGGACAGCCTGCAACACTTGAAGGACTTCGACGAGCGCAAGGGAACTCAGAGGCTCGAGGAGTTGAGGAGGCTGAAGCAGAGGGCGCTAGAACTACTCGAACTGAAGGAAAGGCTTAGGGAGAAGGAGGAAGCCCTGGCTCAAAAGACCAAGGAGCAAGAAGAGGTCTCCCGCGAGCTGAGCGGCCTGGCCTTTGACGAATCGGAGTACGTCCAGGTTCGTAAGGAGCTCGAAACTAAGAGGGCACATATGGGGAAGATTGAAGGACAGCTGAAGGCCCTGGAAGAGGAAATCGCCAGACTCGAACAGGAGAGGCAGGAAAAAGTGCGGAGGGTGAACGAAATTAAAAAGAACGCGGAAGAGTACGACAGGCTAGCTAAAGCTCACGCCAAGTTGAAGAAGTTGAGGGACGTCCTGTCAGAAGGCAGGTTGCAGGCCTTCTTGTTCGACTCCGCAAGGAAGATCCTCGAGAGAACGTTGAACGAGATCGTGAACTCGTTCGACCTGAAGTATACTACTATGGAAATCGTTCAGGAGGAAGCTGACGGCAAGAAGAGCAGTTCGAAGAAGGGCAAGATGACGATCTACGGCTACTTGCCTGGAGGGGAGAAGGTGCCCGTTAACGCGATGAGCGGAGGGGAGAGAGTGGCAATAGCCCTCGCCTTGAGGTTGGCCTTCGCCAGGGTGAAGAGCTCGAACGTAGGCTTCGTCGTGCTTGACGAGCCAACGGTGTTCCTGGACGAGTACAGGAGGAAAGAGTTGCTGGAAGTGATAAGGAGGGCTACGCAGATAGTACCCCAGATCATTCTGGTAACTCACGACAGCGAGCTGAAGGACGTAGGGGATCAGGTAATTAGCGTGGTTAACGAAGGAGGGAAAAGCAGAGTTAAGGTGGAGGCCAATGATTAACGACGTCTACAGGCTCCTCGTGGAAAGAAAGCAAGACCTAGTGAGGAAGGTCGCTCTAACTCAGACCGATTGGGCCAAGAAGTTCGAGGAGGTCTCGAGCAAGGAGTGGGTCAACTTCTGTCCAGACCCCGATCCCAGGTTGAGCGTCACTGCCGTAGACGGCGGGATGTGGCTCACCGAGACCAGGGCTGGAGCGGTGTTCGCTGTCGACGCAGCGGCTGTGTCGGGAAGAGGTATCGACTGGAACCTGAGTGATTCTATGGCGGAGGTCGGTTTCCTTTCTCCGGGGAACGACGCGCGGGAAATGGTGTCGCTCTTCATGGAAATCCTGGAGTTAAAGCTCGCCCTGCGTTCGCTCGAGAAGACGGACTTAGTCCTCATGGACGGGAGCGTCAAGAAGAAATCTGAGAGGTCTCAGGGCGCGCTCCAAACGCTGGACGCGTTGGACTTGAACGGTTTAGAGGCCCTCAAAGGGAAGGACGAACGGGAGACGTACGAGATCGCCCTATCGGAGCACAGGAAGTCCCTTATCGAGCTCCTGGCTAGGAGGGAAAAAGTGTTGTGGGTAAGCAAGAAGAGCAAGTCGACAGAGATTTTCAACTCCGGCTACCCCGACCAGACCATCCTGGAGATCGTGACGGAGGAGTGCGGTTACACTAAGCCCAGGAAGATCGAGCTCAAGTTCCTACCTTCGCCGATGTACTACAGCTTCGTAAGGTTAAGGAAGGGAGCCCACGTATTGAGGATAGACTTTTCTGGAGACGAGAGCGCGCTTAGAGGCTTCATCGCTGTACTGAGAGCGGTAGAAGTCGCTGGCTACCCCGTTCAGTTATTGCAGGCACACAAGCTCGCGAGGTTCTCTAAGTCTGACAGGAAGAAACTGATGACGACCCTCAGCGTTCTCCCCAGGAGAAAGACGGAGTGGATACCTCGATCGTTCAAATGATTTATAGGTAGAAATCCTACTACTTCACCGGTCCGGCAGATCGCCCCCAGAGAGCCTCGCAGCGGGTTCGATGATAGGGGGACCGGAAACGCAGATGAAGGACCCTACTGTGCCCTCAGTTGGGCTTTCTTGCCTCGCCTCTTCGAGAGGACCGAAGGACAGGGTGCTTCTGACTTCTCTTATTTCGAAATACTTCGAGAAGACCTCTAGTATTTCGGCCTTGGGCCTGAAGATTGCCCTGCTGTAATATCGGTGACCCCTCTTCCCTAGTTCAGCGTAGAACGATCCCCAGTCGGAATCTAGGGGAATAAAGCAGACTATCGCCCTCTCCCTCGTCACCCTGTTCATCTCTCTGAAGAACGACTCCAGGTCGTCTACGAAGCAGACAGTCACGGCAGAGAAGGTACACTTGAACGACCGATCCCTGAACGGCAAAGCCCTGACGTCGCCGAGAACCCTGTCTCCCTGGAAGCTCTTCAACATCGGCTCAGAAACGTCGATAGAAACGGTCTCACCGCCCATCACCTCGTGGAAAATCGCTGGGCCGGAACCGAGGTCCAAACAGTCCTTAGGGTAAAAGGACCTTACTAGGGCCTTCTCGTCCTCATAAATCATAGCATGCCTTTCGTACCACTCTTTGTACTTCTCCGGATCGGAGAAGATCCCGAGGAGATCCTCGACGTAGTCCCTCATTTCGGAAACTTATTTAGAGCCGAGGACTATATCAGGACGACTCTCTCATGACGGTGATCAGCGCACCGATAACTGTCAGGCCTCACGACGACCTCCTTCACGTCATCAAGCTCATGGAGTACCAGTACGTTCCCAAAGCTGTTGTAGCCGATGAGTTCGACAACCCGCTGGGGATCATAACCCAGAAGGACATTTTGCAGAAGCTCGACTCGCTGAGAGGCAGGAGCCTGTCCGACGTCTTCGTCTCGGAACTCATGAAGACGGACTTCATCAAGCTAGAGAACGGCGTCGATCCGCTGGAGGCGGCCCGTTTGTTGGTGGAGCGCGGGGAACCGATGATAGTGGTTACTTCAGAAGAGGGCAACGTCGTAGGGATGGTGCTGAAGAAAGACCTGGTATCCTACTACGCTAGCCTGGTCAAGGGAGTCCACAAGGTGAGCGATATAATGTCTAAGCCGCCCATCACGATTGACGAGAGGGCACCCATAGGGGAAGCGTTGAACCTGATGCGTTCCAAGAACATCGCGAGGCTAATCGTGACCTCCGAAAGCGGGAAAGTCGTAGGGTTGCTCTCTACTAACGACATTCTGTTCGGCCTGCCTTTCATAACTAAAACGAATTGCTCTGACATCCCGGTGAAGGAGTTGATGAACCCGTCCGTGAACTTCGCGAGTCCTTCTGAAGACCTCAATTCGGTGGCCAAGATGATCTCGAAGAGGGTTCCTAGGTCGGCGGTAGTGCTCGAGAACGGGAAGCCAGTCGGCATAGTGACGTCCTCCGACATAGTGAGGGCTCTGACCGACGAAAGTACGAAGAAGTACCTCATGGAAATAAAGATGTACACTTCGCTTTTCTAAGGCTCAAGGTTCAGCTTACCGCTTGTAACTTGTGCTCGATCGAGGTCTCCTTGTCCCTCCTGTCGTCAATTTTTAGTATCATTACAATCCTTTTCACTCCCTTCTTTTCGAGCTCGTCGTTAACCTGTTTCAGTATGTAACCCAGCTTAGTCAGGTCGTCCAACTCGAAGGACGTCATGGACGGCGAAGGATAGACCTTGAGTCCGTTTCGTTTCAGCACCTCTATGGCAGTCCTAACGTACTCCGAGATGCTCGTGGATCCAGTGCCTATGGGTTCTACCGCTAAATCGACTACCACTTTCATTAAGTATTACTTAAGGCTACAACCTCTATTTTAAGGGTCTCCTAGATTAAGGAACTAACTATTAAATAGTAATAACTCCTAACTACGCACATGCAGATGGAAGAGGAGAGGATAGCGGAGATCCTGCGCAAGCACGACTTGAAGGCGACTCCCCAGAGGATAGCCGTGCTGAAGGTGCTACTGAACGGAGGCCACTACACAGGAGAACAGATCTATGGTGAAGTCAAGAAGAAGGAACCCAGCATTTCACTATCTACGGTGTACAACACGCTCGAAGTCCTCGAAAGGAGCGGGCTAGTGAGGAGCTTCGAGTTCATGGGAGTTACGTGGTACGAGGCCAGGCTTGAACCCCACGTAAACGTGATTTGCGTGGACGATCCGGAGAGGAAGATCATTGACTTTGACGTGAACGTAGAGCCTATTATAAACGCGTTGACCTCCAAAGGGTTCAACGTCAAAAACGTGAGTTTGGTGGCGATAGCCGAGTGCGGTAAGTTGAAGGAAAGCTCAGTACCTGGACAACAGGCCCATTAACTCTTTGATGAACTTAGGCCTGTCTGCCTTAAGCACCACCTCGGCGTTAACCTTCCTCCCCGTGAGCTTGTACCAGTCTATCATCATCGCACCCCTTGAGTCCCCGCAGATCTCTACGTCTACGTAATACTCCCCCGTCTTAGTAGCGATTGAACGGTCGTTCGCAACCATCACCGTCAAAGTATCGGGATGGATGCTACCCGAAGCTCCAGTCGACTTAGAGTATTCCCTAAGCGTGGAGTTGGCTTCAACGAAGAACTTGGCCCTCTTAGTCCCCAGAGACTCTATTCTGCTCCAGAGCTCGTCGTCGACGTACGCCGTCTCCTCGGTGACCTCCCAAGGGACTATCGTGACGTTGAAGCCGGCGTTCAACACTATCTTTGCGGCTTCGGGATCCACCCAGAAGTTGAACTCCCCTAACGGAGTTGTATTACCCCTAGTGAAGGCTCCCCCCATGATCCATACGTGGGTCACTTTCCGCGGTAGGCTCTCGTCCTTGAGGTACGCGAGGGCGAGGTTCGTGAGGGGACTCACGGCGAGGATCTCTAGCTCGCCTGGATATTCGTTGGCTAATCTAACAATGGTGTCGACGGCGTTTTCTCTCTCAGGTCTTTTCGATGGTTTAATGTCGGTCAGCTTGCCTAACCCAGTGGGGCCGTGAACCTCCTCAACCGTTCTCCATTTGCCGAGTAAAGGCCTCCTAGCGCCCAAGTAAACTGGAACGTCAGGAGCGAAGTTTTCCAGCGTGTACAACGCGTTCGTGACCTGGTTTTCGTACTTGACGTTCCCCGCGACTATCGTGACTCCTAAGACCTCGAAGTGGTCTAACGCGTAAAGCATGGCAATCGTGTCGTCGCTGGCTGTATCGGAGTCGAAGATGACCTTCCTCATACCAGCGGAATCTGTTAGGCTTCGAATGTTTTTAAAAGGTACGAATTCTAATTTGGCTCAAATGCAAGTAAAGATACAAGGGATAGGGGGCATCATCGACCCCGTCGAGTACGAGTTCGTGAAGGGCGTCAACGTCTTCAGGGCCCCTAACGCGTGGGGCAAGACGTCCTTAGCGAAAGGTCTACTCTCCTTAATGACGTCCTCGATTAAGGGCGAAGACCTCATCAACGTGAACGCCGACAAGAGCTATATCGTCGCGGATCTAAGCGGTAAAAAATACTATCGTAAAATTTCTGTAAAACCGAGGACTGGAAAGGTAGTTGAGGAGAGTAAGCTCATTTTAGACGACCCGAGGGTGCCCCTTCTCGCTTACTTCTCCCCAGAGAACCCCCTAGTTAACAAGATCCTGTCTGGCGAAGAGGACATAACGTGGTTCGTCCTGGAGGTCGCAGAAATTGCTAAACTCAAGGCCAGAAAAGACGAGTTGATCAAGGAACAAGCCGCGACCGTTCAGGACATAGAAGTGTTAAAGTCGACTTACGCGAGGGTAAAGGACATCAAGAACAGGTTGGAAAAAATTTACTCTGAGATCGACGAGCTCAGGCAGAACAAGTCTGACATTTCCAGGAAAGTCCTCGAAACCATTGAAGTCAGCAAGAGGAACAGGGCTGAAGCTCTGAGGTCGAGGCTCGAAGTCAAGAAGGCCATGAAAGCTCAGCTCGAGGAGAAGTTGAGGAAACTGAAGGAGGAACTGGACAGAATAAACGCCGAACTTAGCAGCCAGGGAATAGGGGCGATAACTAGCAAGTTAGAGAAGATAGACGCAGAACTCAAGGAGATCTCGTCCAAGAAAGGGGAATTGGAGGGCAAATTGAAGAGCCTGCAAATGCTGAGCGACGAAGCCAGGGAGGCGGAGAGGGCCCACAGCGACCATTGTCCGCTCTGCGGGTCGAAGGTCGACGCGGACTTCTGGCGTCATAGAATAGAGACGATAATCGCGGAGATCAGGAAGTACAGCGACTCGATGAAAACATTGGCTGAGCGTGAGGCCGAACTGATAGCCAAGAAAAAAGAGCTAGAGATGCTACTCAGGGACAGCCAAAAGAAAGTTGAGCGGAGAACTAGCATAATCAACGAAATCAACAAGTTGCAGAAAGAGTTGACAGACCTGGACTACCAGATCAGAGACCTGGAGACCCAGATAAGAACCAACGAGGAGAAGCTGAGGAAGGAAGTTCCGAACACGGAGAAGCTGAGCGAGTCCGCGATCGAGTCGAGGTTGAACGAGTTAGAGGAGGAGAGGAAGAGGCTAGAGTACGAGCTCCAGGAGTACCCGCCAGAGACGACGATCCTCGAGGAAATACAGCGCAAGAACGAGAGGTTGAAGGAAATCAAGGAGGAGTTGAACAACCTCGATCAGGAGCTGACGAGGCGCATAACGACGGCGGTGACCACGTTCAATGAGGAGCTGTCCAAGCTGATCAGGAAGTTGGAGTTCGACTTCACAGCGAAGGTAGTTCTCGACAATTCGAGGATAAAGCTGAAGGTTTACAAGGGTGATGCCGAGCTGGGCGTAAGGAGGCTCTCGACGTCCGAGAAGACCTCGCTCGCGCTTGCCCTCATAGCGTCAGCCATCAAGACGTTCTTCGCCCCGCCTATAGTGATCCTGGACGAGAGCGTTATGGCTTATGACGAGAACAGGTTCAAGAAAGTCGTAGAGTACGTGGCTCAGCTCTCCAGCTACGTGATAGTGACAAAAGCCGACGTCAACTTGGCCCTTGAGTCTCAGATGGTTTCCACGGCTCAACAAGCTTAGAGAAGAAAGTCCTCTTCAGGTCGTTCTTGACCGCTTCTTCGACGTCAACCGGGACATCCTTGATCTCCTGAAGCCATCCCACTGTAGCCGTCATTCCCAGTTCTTCCGCCTTCTTCTTCAGCCAGAGGGCGACCGCGAGTCCCGCTTTAGTAGGCTTCAACACTACCACTGTCGGCCCTATCGAGGAGCTGGCTATCTTGATAGCGTTCCGCGATACGGTCTTCCACCTGGTTTTCGTTATTATCCGAACCAACTCCTTCGCTCTCTCCCTCGTCCCAAAGGCGAAGAAAATTATCACAACTGATAGTGTAAAACGGGCTAAATTAAAGTGACTAGTGATGGAAGAAGTTGTGATCACGTGACCCGAGGACTATGTAAGTCCGTTCTCTGCCGTCAAGAGAGCGATTACCCTGAGCCAGTACCGCAACCACAATAACCGAACTGGTCTATCTCGTGTCCGCATACTGGGCATATATAGCCTGTGCCCTTGACGTCCTCCATGCTTATCCTGAACCTCATCTCGTGCGGTGATATCACGGCTCTTGACAGATCCCTTATCGAGACGATTCCCACGGCTTTCCCTGACCTGTCGACCACCGGCAAGTGCCTGAACCCGTGGTCAAGCATGACCTCTAAAGCCTCTGTAACGTCCACCGTCTCGGCGACGCCCAGCACGGACGAGGTCATTATGTCTTTCACCTTACCTCCCTCCAGGCCAAGCGCGACCGCTCTCACGATGTCGCGTTCCGTAACGATGCCTATAATCCTGTTCCTATCGTCGATGACCAACAGTGCCCCTATGTTGTGCTTATTCATCTCCTGTGCGGCGAACTTGACCGTGTCGTCGGCCCTCACTACATGAACGACTTTAGTAGCCACTTGGCCTACAGTGAGTCCCATATCTGTTTTTATAGATACGATTATTTTTAAGCGATTCTAAAGTCGACATCAGAATGCTACTGGCACTAGTCAGACATGCACAAGCGGTCTCTAACGCGCTTAAGATCCTCTCAGACGAATACGACAAGTTTCCCCTCACAGAAGAGGGTGTTTCTCAGGCTAAGAGGGCGGCTGAAGAGCTGAAGAAGCTGAAGCCGGAGGCAGTTTTCTCAAGCCCAGTCCTGAGGGCAAGGCAGACTGCGGAAATAATCGCCGAGTCGCTTGGTCTGAAAGTGGCCTTAGACGAGAGGCTGAGGGAAAGAGGGCTGGGAGAGCTGAACGGTAAGAGGGTCGAGGAGAACTCCGAACACTGGAAACTTAGGCTGGCGAGGGCAAGGGAGCAGGTGAGGGACCTCGAAGGCTGGGAGTCCATGCAGGCCCGGATGTTGGACTTCCTTAACGACGTTCGAAACAGGGGCTATAGAGTAGTCGTCGCTGTGAGTCATTACGACCCGATCAGGGCGTTGATTGGCCACGTGTTTGGGCTTTCGGACTTTCAGGCGTGGGGAATTATGATTCCTAACGCTAGCATAACGCTTATCGCAGCCAAGTCGCCGCTCAAAGTCCTTGGGATAGCTTTACCGCTGATCCCGGACGAAGTCCTAGAGTCTCTCAAACTTCAGGGCCTTGTCTGAGAGCGCAGAAGAGATTCTTTCGTAATTGGCCCTGTTAACGTTGTCGAAGACGACCTTAGTGACGGCGTTGACGCTCCTTTCAACTGACTGCTTAATCACCGCACTCGATACCTCCCCCACGTAATGTTTCGAAATCACGTGAGCGACGCACTCCCCCGAGAGGAGCCTCTTGACAGCTGTGTGCGAATAGTGTGGACCACCGTAGATTGTGACGACTTCGTCGCACTCAACCGAATCAACAGCGTTTATACCCCTCAGTGTTGCTTCCACTAGCTTCCTGACCAATGCCTCGTTCCTCCAATAGGTCTCGTCGCTCCCTATCTCGACGAACACTACGGGCACGTCGAGACTAGTCGGACCGTGATGGGTCGCTTCTACCGTCTTCTCAATGTCGACCTCGACTTTCGTTAGTTCCAGGAAGATAGCTCTCAGGAGTCGGGGGTACGCGATCGCCAACTCTTCTTGACGGCCTCCCATCGTGACCTTCGTGGGGTTACCAGGGGTATGGACTGTTATGGACGGCTTCTTGGAAGAGCTTTCGTGCCGGGATATAACAACTACCGGACCCCGAAAGTTCCCTGAGAAGTCCACGACGTCGTCGTCTACTTCCCTAAACGAATAACCAAGGGATTTAATCGTGGCTCCCACGGCGTCTCTTTTCGAGATAACGACCTCGACGTCCACGAGTGGGTCTCCTCAGATTAACCGCTTGAGGGTTATACGGTTATTGTCGTAAAACACTTTCTATCATTTTTCATTAATTAACTTTTAAAAGTAGGCAAGCGATCGAAACACCTATGGAGGACGACAGGGAACTCGAGGAACTCCTGAGAAAAAAGGCCTTGGAGCTTGCCAGGAAGGCTAGAGAGGTAAAGAACGACCCGTATCCTCCTGGTAAGGTCGTCCATCTAGACAGCAGGAACTTCGACGACTTCATCACCAGGAAAGAGGTGGCCCTAGTCGACTTCTGGGCTGAGTGGTGTGCCCCCTGTTTCATCCTGGCCCCCGTTATAGAGGAGTTAGCCAGGGACTACCCTCAGGTTGGCTTCGGTAAGATAAACAGCGACGAGAACCCCGAAATCTCAGCTAGGTACGGAGTCATGAGCCTACCGACTGTGCTGATATTCAAGGACGGCGAGCCTGTCGACGCGGTCATTGGGGCGGTTCCGAGGGAAGTGATCGAATCGAGGCTGAGAGTGGTTCTCAATGACTAAGCGCGCAGTTCTCCTCGGAGTAGACGGGCTGAGCTACTCGAGCTTCATGAAGTGCTCGCCCAGGTTCATAATGGCGCTCTTCAATTCGACCTTCAGGGGTGTCGTTAAGAACGACAGGCTGAAGGACTCAACGATATACTCGTGGCTCGAGATCCTTACAATGGAGAACCAGGAACAGAGGGCTTCGCTGAAAGAAGTTCCTCCGCTACCTTTAATTCAGGCGACCGGTGCGGAGGCCGTTAACATACCGATCACGAACCCTACTTACGGAGTGATCAGCTTGGACTTCGAGAAAGTCGACTACTTCGAGGAAATACAAGCCGTAAAGGACGCGGTCCTCAAGATCATTACGTCCGGAAAGCCGGTCATCGCTTCGATAACCGCGATAGACAGGGCTGTGAGGGACGGGAGAGGAGACGACGTGAAATGCAAGGTATACGCGAAGGCCGACGAAGCGGTGAAGGAAATCATTAAAGCCGCAGATGACTTCATCCTTTTCTCCCCTTACGGCGAGACAAAGGGGAACAGCAGGGAGCCCTACGGAGTTTACATAGCCAGCGTGCCGAGACCCCACGAGCGTGAGACCGTCTCCCTGGTCGAGATAGGAAGGCTGTTCCTCGACCTAATCGCTCACTGACGGGTTGTAAAACGGATAGAGGGAAATGACGACCGCTTGGACGTATAAATCCTTTCGGGTTATGTATTTTGTAAGGTACTTTATTACGCCGTCGTAGTTCTTGGAACCGCTTACATTGAAAACGATATCCGTGGCTTCCCCCAGCTCTTTCCCGTTCAAAATGTGCGAAGCTATCGAGTTTGGGATAGGGAACCAGGGCGACATTGAGAAGCTTTCCCTACCGTCTTTAGACACAGCGTAGACTACAGCGAACCCCATCAACCTATTAAAATAGACGCAAGTCCCGCCCTCTATGCCGATCCCTAGGTCTGCCCGCGTTTCCGTCAAGGCTTTTATCGCCCTGTTCCTTGCCCCATAAAAGGTCTCGTCGCACATGGGTTGATTCGACACGCCGGATTCGACGTCTACGGCGACTACTTCCGCGTCTATTCCAACGAGCGATAAGGCTTCTTTGACGGCCTCGACCTTAGCCCTGTTCCTGCTCCCTACGGCGACACGTCTAATGGCCAAGGCTATTTTAATGTTGGACGTAAATCAAGAATAAAGGATGAGAGTTGCTTATCGACGACGCCTCGGAACCAGACTCGTACCTTTACTACGTGCCAGAGACAGCGTCCCGGCTGATCAAGCTCTTCTCTTGGAGGGCCTCCGCCGAAATGTCATCCGTTAGGGAACTAATTAATGTAATAGCTAAGTTCAAACCGGTTCGAAACGTTTGCGAGCACGTGAGGAAAGAACGTTTGGTCGAGGAGCTCCTGGCTCTAAATATAGACTTTGAGAAGGAACCTCTGAAGAACGCTACTCTAAACGACGAAATTAACACGTTATGCGACGTCGTATACCTGAGGGTTTCCAACGCTTTACACACCGTAAAGGACGAGACCGGTTGCATCAGGGTGGGCGTCGACCCTTGTGGATTGGACTTACACCTCGGTAAGCACGCGAAGACCTACAACGGCAAGATACTCCTGTTCAATGAGTCTCCGATCGCGAAGCTCCTTTCAATGTGTTCGGACTGCGAAATCGAAGGCCCTCCGAAAAGTAATGAGAAAGTCTCAGGAGACTCGGTGGTTAAATTCGGAAACACCCTCTTGGTGAGCCTCGGCGACTCGAGCAACGTGAACGGCGCGCTTTGGCTGGGAAAGAGGACCGGCGCAGAGTCGATGGTCTTAGTCGTTCACGACTCAAATTCGTTGCGTTCTTGGTTGAAGGTAATTGACGAAGAGAGCGTGGCAATAGTAAGCGACGCCGGAAGGATCGCCCGAGCAGTTATCCTCGAAAGGAATAGGAACGGCGAATTCGTTGAGAAGAGAAAGGTAAGCCTCGAGGAGTTCCTTAAGTCTACCGGAGCGAAAGTCGTCCCGTTCAACGGAGCTGACGCTAGGGGTGTGGTGCGTGTGTCTAAGAACGTATTTATCGTCGGCTCGAACGCTACGGGGTTTGAACCGGTCTTAAAGAACCTAGGGTACAACTACATGAGTCTGAGCGTTGCAGTGTCGGAGGACTATCTCCTCGCAAACCCCAAAAAGTAAGGTAATGCGGAGGGAAACCTTATTAAAGGTCAATCGAATTATGAATTTCACGGGTGGTTGATAATGGCGGAGTATGAGATCAAGAGCTTCGGCGACCTTATAAAAGCCCTGTTCTCTCACGGGAACTGGTATCTCGGCGGGTTCGTGATATTATTGATACTGTTCATTCTCATGGATATAGCTCTATTCACTCCTCGCACGTGAGGTTTGAATTGAGAGAAAATTTCAAAGCTAAGTTAATTAACAATTTTAATCATAGTTCGTTAGATATTAATATGTAGGGATTCAGAACTTTTACCAAGGTAAGGAAATATGGTAAGGGCTACACTGGCCGCCTCCGAGGAACTAGTTGACAGCCTAGATTCGGAGGCGAAGAAGAGGGGCCTCACTCTGTATTCTCTCACGAACACGTCTCTCGCCTCCATGATCCATATTCTGAGGATGGGGAAACCGCCAGAGACGTTACAAGCCTTGGTGAAGTTCGCCGAGCTTTCGGAAGCGTTGAGGCTTGTCCCAGTAACGGATTGGTTCATTGAGAATCTGATTTCTGAACTTTACAAGACTAATAAAGAAAAGATGGTTGAAATTTGCGAAAAGACCGGAGAACAGTTGGCGACGTTCTTAACAGGATACGCTCCTACTCTGGAAGAGCTAATGAATACATTTAGTTTAGTCAAGCTCATTCTACCACTCAAGTCGGTTTACATGAAAAACGTAGACGACACGGTCGTTATCACAATCGTGGGATCAGGCTTCAACTTGGAAAGCACGGAGTGTTCTGCGAGAATAGCCGCAAAGGTCTTCCAGGCTTACGGCCTGAAGGTACAAGAGATAAAGTACAACACCGGAGGAGTCATATTACTTAAGGGCACTTTTTGACCAGCAGGGAGAACCCAGCAGACAAACCGTTTGATACGCTTCTAAAACCTCGCTGTGGATCGATATCCTCTTCACGGCTAAATCGTATATCTCTTTAGCGAATTCGCCGTGAGGGAACGCCCCTATTCCCAGGAACTTTCCTTCCGCAAGGTCGCAAACCTCCTCTGGAGACCGTATCTCGCCTTTCTCGTCCAAAAGTATTAGTTTACCCTGAACAAGATCGCGAAGCGAAGTCTGCGGAAGGACTTCCATCAGCGGTTCTCCCTCAGGCGGAACTCTGCCCTCCCTAAGAAGCTGCGAAACCAATCCGAGGAACCTGTAATAATTCTTGGGTGGCCTTACCTCCCTGGATACCCTGATTATCTTCCCTTCAATGGTGTGAATGAAAATATCGCCGATCATCTTACGCGGAAGAGACAGCACTACAAGTAGCGTTAAATGGACAATGTCCGGCCTCCCGAGCTTGGGGTTGCCTAGGGCTTTCACGATCCTGAAGTGAAACGAAACGTCGAGTACCTGGTCCTCGGGCCTCACGTTAAACCTGCGGTAATAGGCCTTGGCCTCGGGCCAGTCCCAGAACCTCCTCGGAAGAAGGGATATAGAGGACTCGAGCAATATTACGTTCAGCATTGACTTCCAGGAAAGCGAGGGAGTACGCCAAGAAAAAAGCGTTCGAACTCCTGACTTCAGCCCTCTACAAAGCCCGAGAAGACGCGGAGCTCGCCAGGCAACAGGCCGACCTCGCGTTCAACCTGGCCCGCAAGATGGGGATTAAACTACCGAGGAAGCTGAAGCGCTCATTTTGCAGGAGATGTCACGCGCCACTCGTCCCAGGTTTAACGGCTAGGATCAGAATCAAACGGAAAACCTTAGTAGTGACGTGCCTGAATTGTGGCTGGATAAGAAGGTATGAGCTCAGAGGAGAGGGAGTCGATAAGGGAGAAGGTAAAAAGGAAAAAGGCGGAGCACGCGGATGTAAGGATAGGGAAGAACGGCCTCACTCCTCAAGTCATAGAGGAGATAAGGCGTAGGTTGAAGGATCACAAGGTCGTGAAGGTCAAGATCGGGATAGACGTGGAGGACAGGAGGGAGTTCGCGAGGCAAGTCGCTGAGGCGGTCAACGCTAAGCTAATTGAGGTCAGGGGTAAGACCTTTATCTTGGCGGAAGTTGTGGGCGAAAGACAGAATTCTGGCGAAAGGCCACGTTAACGTAAGGGCTACGCATAAGTCCACCCTCGAGATTACGAAGGAGGATTACTTGACGCCTAGGGGGGACTGTATAGTCGGCATAGGCGCCGACAAGGGACTGGCGGACTTAAGCGAGCCCGTGAAGGAGCTAATTAGATCTGGAGGTTACGTATACTTAGTACTCGAGGTTAACGGGCTTAGAGAGGTTATATCCGGAAGGGGTTCGCCCGAGCTCGAGCTCAGCGATCCTAACAGGATAATCGTCAGGAGGTCGAACTACGTGTCGCCGAACACGCTCATGATAAGGTCAGACAAGGCTGCTAGAGACATAAATAGGAATCTAGTGAAGTCCCTTAGGAACGGCGAAACGTTAATTGCTTACGTCGTTGCAAGCGATAGTCCCCTTGAACACGAAGAGATCCTTAGAATACTCGTTGACCCTTGACCACTTGGCCTTTCCCAAGAGCTCGGAGACCTCCTCGACGCTCTTGGCCAACTGATAAAAGACTGTCTTCTTCGCCACTCTGCAAACCTCGGGCTTAAACTCACGCCCTACCGTGGGGTTGTCGGAGATCGCTACGTCGAACGCTTTGTCTCTGAACGGGAGGTAATGCGCATCGTACTGTAAAACGTCGACTGAGCTTAGCTTGTTAAGTTCTAATGACCTCAGGAGCATGAATAGACCGTCTAGGTTCAGGTCTCCCGCCACTACGTAACAGCCCTTCTTCGCTAAGTGAACTGCTATCGGGCCGTAACCGGTAAACACGTCCAGAACGGTTCTCGGCCTTTCCTCACAGACCTCTCGAGCGAGTTTAGCCCTCTCGCTCGCCAGGGTGACGTTAACGTAGACTTTCGAGATGTCCACGTAGAAGAGAAGCCCGTTCTCCTTGTACGTAGTCGTGGTGATCGGCTTCCCACCAACGAACTCTAACTCGTTTATTCTAAGCTCCCCAGACACCTTCCTCCTTATGTAGACGGCCCTCACTCTGGGCTCAATCTCCTTTATGGCCCTGTAAAGCTCTTGCTTGTCGACCTCGACCTTCGGGCTGACGAGGGCGATGTCGCCAATGAGGACAAAGCTCCTGACTCCGGGAAGGAGGTCGCTCAACCTCCTCCCTGCTTTCCTCAAGGGAGGGTTGCACTCTTCGGCCTGATATCCCTCAGGAACCTCTTTGACTGGTACCAGAACGGTATCCCCGGCAAACACGAAATCGAACCTACTGTCAATAAAGCGTTTAGGAAAAGAGCCTAACTCCCTTCTCTTTACTCTTACGCAGAGCGTCAAGCCTTTTCAGCGAACTTCTTCGCCATTTCCGAGGAGTGACCGCCGAACAGCGACGCATTGGGATCTATGTACTTCTTCGCAACGCTCACGGCGATGGCGGCCTGAGCGAAGCCCACTGCGATTAAGGCCATCTTCGGAGCCCCTTCCTGAGCAGCTATGTCGCCCGCGGCGTAAACACCGGGCAAGTTCGTCTCCATCTTTTCGTTCACTATGATGTCCCTACCCTTCATGTTGAGGCCCCACTTCGGTATGTTGCCCAGGTCGCCCTTGAATCCGATGCTTATAATAACGGCGTCAACGTCCAGTACCTTCTCTTCCTTAGTCCTGTTGTCGAATATGACGGCCTGTGTTACCTTGTTTCCGTCCCCCTTGACCTCTTTGAGCTCGTGCCAAGTGTAAACTGTGGCCACCTTGTACAGCTCCTTAACGCTCCTCTCGTGGGCCCTGAACTGATCCCTCCTGTGAATCAGGGTCACGCTTTTGGCTACAGAGGCCAGCGTTATGGCCCAATCCACGGCTGAGTCGCCGCCGCCCACTACGAGGACTCTCTTGCCCTCGAAGTCCTTCTTCCTCCTCACAGTGTAGTAGACTCCCTTGTTCTCGTACTCCACCTCGCCCTTAGCCCCTAGCCTGCTGGGAACCATCCTCCCGATTCCTGCAGCTATTAGTATTGTCTTCGCCTTGAACTGGTTCCCCTTGTCGGTCTTGACCACCCACATGTTGTCGGGAGTCCTTTCTATCATGTCGGCCCATTCCCTTTGCCTGATGTCCGGCCCGAACATCTTCGCTTGCTCCACCAACCTTTGGGCGAGCTCGTAAGCCTGTATGCCGGGGAAGCCGCCCACGTCGTAGACCATCTTCTCGGGATACAGCGTCACTAGCTGCCCTCCTAGCTCGTCCTGGACGTCAATTAACAAGGCCTTCATATCCCTTAGTCCAGCGTAGAAGGTGCCGAAGAGGCCAACTGGGCCCCCTCCTATCACGATCATGTCGTACTCTGGCATAGGAACCGCGGGGTAAGTGATATAATTCCATTTAAATACTTTAAATCGACCTGATCCCGTTTGGTTCAGAGCCCGTTAGTATTAGTGCTGATAGTGCTCTTAGCGACTTTCCCGCTCCTCCTAGCCGCGTGGTTCTATTACTACAGGAAGATCATGAAGGCGGGAATCGAGTACCCGGGGAGCTCCCCTTACATGAGATCCTTCGAAATTCCGCCGAAGGGCATGGTGAAGCTGGAGACCGAGGGTAAAGTCACTTTGCTCGTTGAAGGTCTAAACCCTTGGGCAATAATCAGGAAAAACCAAGGCCCGCCACAGCGCATTTACAAGATACGTTTACTGAGCGACGTCAGGTTCTTAGAGATTCAGAATCCCAGCGCTGTTTTCGCGATCCGCGTAAGAGCGCTCTGCGAGAGGGAGTGCCAAACCTTTAACCTCACGTGAGCTGACTAGATGGCAAGTTGAGGGTTTTCATAGCGAGTAAACAAAGCCCTGAGGCCGAAGCCTACGCGAGAACGCTCGTTTCGTCTGCGGAGTCGCTCGGAATAGAGCCGGTCAAGTCCCCAGAAGAGGCGGAGTCGATAATCGTTGTGGGAGGCGACGGCACCCTGCTGAAATACGTCAAGTTCGGGCTTCCCGTCTTGGGGATAAAGTTCGGGAGGAGGTCGAAGCTCCTCGAGGTCGACCCAGATCAAGGAGAAAGCGCAATTAGGAGAATGGTGAAGGGGGACTACGTCATTGATGAGTACCCCCTGTTGGAGGCCCAGATCCGGGACAGGAGGACTTTGATTTTCAACGAAATAGCCCTCGTGTTTGATGGTGCAGAAACCGTCGTAGGAAGCGTCTCCTTCGGCTCAGAGAAGATATATTTCGAGGGGGACGGAGTGATAATCTCGACGCCCCAGGGTAGCTGGGCCTGGGGGTTTTCAGCTTCTGGAGTGATAGTACATAAGAACGTGGATGCCGTAGAGGTCATTTTCATGAACCCGATCGTCCCTTTCGGGCTCAAGTCTCTCATACTACCACCTGAGGAAGTCATCGTTAAGTTAGAGGACAAAGGGAGGGACCAGAGGTCGAAGGTCATCGTGGACGGGGAGATCTTAGATTATTTTAGCAAAACCGGAGAGGGTTTCACAGTAAGGAAGAGTGACAGGAGAGCGAAGCTCGTCAGGTTCAGGGAGCCCCTCGAGATCCTTAAGCCATGGAAGTAAAGTGGTACTAGACACGGCGGCGTTTCTAGCCGGGCTGGAAGGCCTCTTCGAGAAGGCCTACACGACCCCGTTAGTCATTGAAGAGGTTAAGGACTTACACTCTAAGGCGAGGCTTGAGATGGCCCTGTCAGGTGGGAAAGTAGTGATCCTCTTCCCCTCTAGAAAATCGATGAGCGAAGTAAGGGCTAAGGCCGAATCGCTAGGAGAGAAGGGGCTTTCCGAGGCAGACCTGAGCGTTGCGGCCCTGGCACTGGAGCTCGGAGACTCGATCGTGTTCACTGACGACTTGGCTTTGCAGAACTTGCTAGCGTCTTTGGGCATAAGCTACAGCTCGGTTAAGCTGAAGGTGAAACTGAATCGCGTGAAGAAGGTAGTTTACGTCTGCCCTTCATGCAACAGGGAGTACAGCTCTCCAGGGACTTGCGAGTTTTGCGGTAGCGTGCTACGGAGGAAAGCGGTCAAGTAAAGATAAAGACGCTGATCGGGAGTATATCAAGACCGTGGACTACCAGAGCGAATACGAGAGGTCGTTGAGGGACCCCGAGAGCTTCTGGTCTTACTGGGCCTCTAGGTTGGAGTGGGACGAGAAGTGGGAGAGGGCTTACGTCCCGCAAGGGCCTTTGGCCAAGTGGTTCGTTAAGGGCCTGACCAACATAGCCCTGAACTCGTTAGGGAAGGGGAAGAGCAAGCTGGTTTGGTACTCGGAGGCCGGGAAGAGGTTAGAGCTTGGCGGTAAGGAATTGGAGCGGGGCGTTAAGGGGGCCGCCTGTAAGTTGAAAGGGAAAGGGGTATCCAAGGGGGACAGGGTCGCGATTTACGGGCCCAATTCTATACAAACGCTGCTTTACATGCTCGGCTCCGCCTGGATGGGCGCGGTCTACAGCGTGATATTCGCGGGGCTCGGCGAGGAGGCCGTTAAGGCGAGGTTGGACGTACTTAAGCCAAAGGTTCTGATTAAGGCCAGGAAAACGGAGAGGAGAGGGAGAGTATACCCCCTTTACTTTCAGGGTGACATAGAGTACAGGCTCAAGGAGGACGAGGAAGAGGTCGCTGAGCTCGTAGAGGCAGGGGAGAGCTGTGACCTGAAGCATGAGCCCGTCGAGGCGAACTCTCCCATGAAGGTCTTCTTCACCTCTGGCACGACGGGAACGCCGAAAGGGATAGTGTTACCTCACGGGGCTTGGATGGTCGGGGATTACGCCGTCTTCGACTACCTGTTTTCCCTGAAGGAGAACGACGTCGTCTTCACCACAGCTGACGTTGGGTGGATAACGTTTTCGAGGATAATGTATGGAACCCTCCTTCACGGCGGCACTTTCGTTTTCATGGAGGGTGCACCGGAATACCCTAGACAGGATAAAATCAGGAACATTTCTGAAACCGAAGGGGTGAAAGTGTTCTTCACTTCCCCAACGTTGCTGAGGCTGTTTAGGAAGTTGGACGCGCCGCTCGGTAGGACTCCCTACTTGGCGGCAGCTGGGGAGATATTCGACGAACCTTCCTGGCACTACGCGATGAGGTTCTCCGAGAGAGTAACGGACGTCTACGGCCAAACGGAGTTGGGATACGTGATCGGGACGCCTTACGGTCTCGAAGGAGGTGAGGCTAGGCCTGGGTTCGCTGGAGTTCCGCTACCTGGAGCAGAATTGGCGGTGCTGGACGAATCAGGTAAGCCGACGAAAGACGTGGGTCACCTCGTGGCCGTTAGGCCCTTCCCGACGCAGTTCATAGGGGTTCTGAACGACGAGAACAAGTTTAAACAGTACTTCGCGAAGTTCGGCTATCACGACACCGGCGACATGGCCGTCACCGACGGCCTTTACTTCAAGATCGTCGGCCGCAGCGACGACATGATCAAGGTAGCCGGTCACAGGATAACTAGCGGCGAAGTAGAGGCAGTAGTGGCCGAAGTCAAGGGCGTCAGTGAAGTCGCGGCAGTGGGGGTGCCGGACGAGGTCAAGGGCAACAAGCTCGTAATATTTTACGTGGGGGACGCCGCTGAGGAGGAAATAAGGAAGGCCGTGAGAGAAAAGCTGGGCCCGATTTACGTGGTTGACGCGGTTTATAGGGTCAAGAAATTGCCCAGGTCGAGGAGCGGGAAGATCATGAGGAGCGTCCTCAGGAAGATCGTAACGGGCGAACCTTACGACCCCACAGTCCTCGAAGACCCTAAAGACGCGAGGGAGATAGAGGATGTTGTTCGCAAGGGAGTTCAGGGAGCTGGTTCCAGCTGTTAAGAAGTACGTGTACTTGAACCACGCCGCCGTCTCCCCGACCCCCAAGCCCGTGCTCGAGGCGGCGGAGCGTTATTTGACGGAAGTAGCACAAGAAGGCGTACTGGCTGTAAACGCCTACGAGTCTGAGGACTTCAGACCGTTCAGGGAGAAAATTGCGAGGCTCTTCAACGTGTCTTGGGAGGAGATATCCTTCGTTCCCAACACTTCCTACGGAGTCAACGTAGTGGCTCACGGACTGGACATAATGCCTGGAGAAAATGTCGTGACAGACGTCCTGGAGTTCCCAGCGGTGCCACAACCCTTCTACAAGTTGAAGAAGAGGGGCGTCGAAGTCAGACTGGTCAGGCCGAACCTCGACACGTTTGAGGACGACCTCCTGTCGGCTGTCGACAGCAAGACGAGGTTAGTCGCGATCAGCCACGTGAGCTTCAATACAGGATTGAGAGTGGACGTCGACAGGATAGCGAAGGAGGTTCACAGCGTTGGAGCGTACCTCTTCCTCGACGTAATACAGAGCGCGGGAGCGATAAGGGTAGACCTCAGTAAGGTCGATTTCGCCGCCGCGGGAGGTTATAAGTGGCTGATGTCCCCCCAGGGCTCGGGGTTCCTGTACGTAAGGAAGGGGCTGTTGGAGGACCCGCCATTCTACGGGTGGAGGACGTCCAAGTACTTCTACGAGTATAACTCCCTTAAGTTCGAGGTGGACAAAGGACCCAGGAGGTTCGAGTTAGGGACGATAGACGTCGCCTCTAACGTCGCGATGGCCACGTCGGCGGAGCTCATTAGTCGGCACCTAGACGAGATAGAGAGCAACGTCCTGGAGCTCTCCCGATATGCGATACGCAGGCTAACCGAGGAGGGTTATGAGGTGATAACTCCCGTGAACAAGAGGGCGGGAATAGTCGTCTTCAGGCAAAAGGATCCTCAAGCCGTAGTCAAAGAGCTGTTGAAGAGGAACATAGTGGTCGCGGCCAGAGGGGAGGGGGTCAGGGTTTCGACGCACTTCTACAACACTGTCGACGAAATTGAGACCCTGATCTCGGCCTTGAAGGCCCTAAGGGGCTGAGAAGTAGGCCTGTTCCAGGATTTCCAATATCCTGATCAGCTGGGCCTTAACGAAGTCCAAGTCCAGCGAGTCGATCATCAATACTAGTCTCTCAACGTCCTTAACCTCGTCGTAGAGCGCGCCCGAGATCCTACCTTTAGAGAAGAGGCTTTCGGCCACGGGCTTGCCAGTCCTCGAGGCGACGAACTCGTACAACTCCTTTATATCCCTCCTCATCTCGTCGTTATGCCCTTCTGTGAACGCCCACCTTTCCACCTTCCTGTAAAGCCTCCAGAACTCCTCATCCATTATAACCTTCGTCATGCACGTCAAAGCGTGATGATTAAAGAGTACTTCGGGTCTTTCGCGGACAAGCTGAAGGGAAGGAGGCCCACTTTCGTTCTAGTGATAGCTACGACCGACGTAAGCTTGATCCCCGGAATAACGATAGCCGGAGCCTCGCCCGAATTCACTCACTTCACACCAGCAGCTGACGCGGAGTTCTTAGTAACGGGCGAGGTGTATTCGATGAACGCGATCCCGGTTTCGCCCACGGGCCTCCCCAGCCCAGTCGTCCTGGCGAGGGCCTCCAACGAGTTCCTTAGGCTTCCCGTTCTAGTGGCTGACGCTGGATCCAGAGTGAGGCCGAAAATTCCAGTCATAGACTTGGGAGGGGAGCCTGGGAAGGACATAAGGAAAGGGGCCGTCAGGATCGAGGTGGCCAGAGAAATCCTCAGGAGGTCTGAGATCCTTGGGAGAGAGTTAAGCAAGACCGGTGACCTACTCCTAGTCGGCGAGTCCGTCCCCGGCGGGACGACTACCGCAATGGCGCTCCTTCAAGCTTTGGGGTACGACGCGTTAGGCAAGACCAGCTCGGCGTCTCCGGACAACCCCAAAGAGCTGAAGATTAGAGTTGTTCAGGAGGCCCTCTCGAACCTCCCAAAGGGTCTGGAACCGCTTGAGATAGCGGCCAGAGTCTCCGACCCTATGTTGATAGCCGTTGCAGGAATAGTCAGAGGGTTCGACAACAACGCGCTCTTGTGCGGGGGGACTCAGATGATCGCGGTTGCCGCCCTAATTAAGGCCCTTTACGGCAATAAGGAGCTGAACAGGATAGCCGTAGGCACCACGAGGTGGGTAGTCGAAGACCCTACGGCGGACGCGCTTGGATTGGCGAAACAAGTTGGCGTCACAGTCCTGTCGGCCCAGTTGGAGTTCTCCAAGTCCAAGTTCGAGGGGTTAAGGGCGTACGATAAATTCTTCGTGAAGGAGGGCGTAGGGGCCGGCGGACTCGCAGTAACGGCCCTAGCTAACGGCGCGACGAGGGAGTCCTTGCTCCACAAAACGGAAGAAATATACGAGGGCTTGCTGAGAAAGATGGGGAAAAGGTAGTCCGCTCCATGGAAGAGTTCCTGACTACAAGAGAGAAAATCTTTAAACTTCTAGAAGAAACAGGGGAATTCTTTACCGCTAGGGAGATCAAAGAGATCCTGCACTTGGACTCCGAGAGGGAGGTCTACGACCACATACAGCACGTTCTCAGGAGCGCTAAGAGGAAGGGTTTTAAGCTGGTCGTCAAATACCCCGTGTGCTCTGACTGCGGGTTCGTTTTTGATAAGCTAACTAAACCCTCGAGGTGTCCTGTATGCGGGGGCCAGAAAATAGTTCCGCCAAGGTTCGCGATACGAAGGTCGTATTCGTAGACATGGGAGAAACGATAGTCTCCTTCACCCCCAAGTTCTGGCAACCCATTTACTGGACACTGAACAAGCTGGGTTACGGTGTCACCGAAAGGGCGGTCTACAGGTCGGTCATGAGCGTTCTGGGAGAGGACCATTTCCCTCACCCTTACATCGCTGGGCTTTCGAAGTTGGACATCAGGAAAGTCCTCCTTAGGCTGGGGATAACGCCCAAAAGGGACCTGGTCGACTTCTTGGAGAACCAGAGACTCTTAGCGAACCAGTGGGAAATGTATAAGGACGCGAAGGAGTTCCTCGAGGCCAGGAAGAAGAAGGGTTATGACATTGTCATGGTCACGAACTCGACTCCCGACCTCAAGGAAATCCGCGAGTCCCTCAACCTGGACAACTACATAACTGGTTACGTCGCGTCCTACGAAGTCGGGGTGCTGAAGCCCCACCCGAGGATCTTCAGAACAGCTGTCGAGAGGTTCGGCTTCCCTGAGTTTCACGTGGGCGACGTTTATGAGATAGACGTCCTTGGGGCTAAAAGGTCGGGGATTAGGGGCGTGCTCCTGGATAGGTTTTCCTTCTACGACGACTTGAAAGGGGTAGAAAGGGTGACGAGCCTATCGGAGTTAGCGTAACTTCGAGGAAGTCTTTAGAAATGGAACTTTCTAAGGTGCCTGAGTTCCCTAGCCCCAAGATCGAACTCGAGCAATACGTCACGCCTCCGGAACTGGCCTCAGCCATCCTTTGGGACGCCTACTTGTCGGGCCATATTTACGGGAAAACTGTCGCCGACTTCGGCTGTGGCACTGGAACGTTTTGTAGAGGGGCTGAGCTGCTTGGCGCGGAGGAATGCGTTTGCCTAGAGGTAGACGAAAGTCCGTTGAAGGTGGCGAAAACCCTCCTAGAGGCCTCTGAGCCCGTTCAGGGGGACGTCTTAACGAACCCCCTAGTCAGGACTGATACTGTCGTCATGAACCCACCTTTCGGAACTCAGAGGAGAGGAACCGATAAGGCGTTCTTAGTCGAGGCTCTAAGGCTCGCGAAGGAAGCGGTTTACTCCATCCACATCAGTTCCAGTGAGACCGTTAAGCTGTTCAGAGACTTGGCGAAGTCTTACGGGTTCGAAGCCGAAGTCCTGCCAGTGAGGTACAGAATGAGGAGGGAATACTGGTGGCACAAGAAGAAAGTACATGAAATGCCGGTAGACGTATACAGGTTCGTCAGGGTTGAGTAGCGCGCATCAGATCCTTTAGAAAGTCCTCGACCCCCTCACCGTTCGGCTTCTTAAGGACGATGTCGGCCTGAGCCTTCAATTCCTCAATTGCGTTCGCCACCGCGACCCTCACGTCGGCTATTTGGAAAAGGCTCAGGTCATTCTCACTGTCTCCGAGGGCGTAAAGCTTTCCCTTGAAGTTGAGTATTTCTAGAGCTCTCAGCACCCCCTTCGCCTTACTTACACCCTTGGGCAATATCATTAGATCCTGCCTGTTCCTCTCTACATGACCTAAACCCTTCACTAACTCGAGGATCTCGTTGACCTTCGGGCTCATGCCGTCAACGTAGATAATTACATCCCCGAACGAGTGCCTGATCCCTTTATCTTCTAACTTCTTCGCTATGATCTCCCTGGCCTCGATCCAGCCCTCGTCCCTGATCAGGATAACTGTATCCTGAAAGACCAGCTTCGCCCCGTTTTCCAGAACCCACGCCGTGGGTTTTAGACCTGGAGCGAGCTGCCTGATTATTCTCTCCTCCCTTCCAGAGGCCACGATGAAAACGTGCCTTCGCGAGAATTCGTTTATCACGTCCTTTAAGCTCTCCCTTATCCGAAAACCGTCCGACTCGCAGGCTAACGTCCTGTCGTAGTCGGAAACGACCGCTATCTCACGCGAATTCATACCCTAGTTCCTCTAAGACCTTCTTCATCTTTAATGCGTCTCTCTCCAGTTCAGGGCTTTCGCATATAAGAGTTATAGATTGAAGTCTCTTATTGTTAAGAATGGCTTCTGCGAGGGGCCTGAAGGGAGGAGTTCCGCTATCGATCGGGACGTGAACGTCCACGTACTTCCCTTTCCTGTTCTGGAGCGACTCGAAGTGGCTATTTATGTGGGAGAGTCCGAGTTCGTCAATCAGCCTGTTGATAATTTGCTCATAGTCTATCTGTCCTCCCTGCCTTGCGAACGTGTGGGCCCAATCGATGTAAGGAATGACCCCCTTTACGTCCTTGCTTAGCCTTATTACCTCCTCAATAGTCCCGAAGGCGGTCTCCTTAGCCATAGTTTCGGCGCCGAACTTGACGTGATAAACCCCTTGCTCCTCGGCCCGCTCTACCACGTCCTTAAGCCCCTCCTTAACGAGATTATAGCACTCCTCTGGATCCCTCTTCCCGTAGAAAGCGACGTGTATGGCTATCGCATCGGCACCCATCTTCTCCGCTCTGAGGGCGGTCTCTAGAAGCCTCTTCTTCGAAGCTTCGATTTTCGCCTCATCCTCGGAGCACAAATTTATGGCGTAAGGGGCGTGAACTGACAGCCTAATTCCGAGTTCCTGAGCCAACTTCCCTACTTCTTCGGCAGTCTCTAAGGACATCTTAACGCCCTGGACGAACTGGACCTCCATGGCGTTTAGGCCCAAATCCTTGATGACCTTAAGAGCCTCTTTCGTCCCTTTTTTTCCAGCGGCGTGAGGGACTCCCGCAGGGCCTAGATAAATTTTCACCATATTTTGACGTCATCTCAGCTTTTGCGATATGATATTTATCATCTCGGGCATCTTGTCCCTCAGCGATACAATTATGGTCTGAGAGAACAGCTTTTCGTTGACTATCGACTTATCTGGGACGACGTTCATGACGCTGTCTATTACCTGTTTGGCCAACGGGGCGAAGTCCAGCTTTTCGTTAGCGACGTACATTAGCTCCCTCAGGTAGGAGGAAGTTACGAGTAAGACGTTAACATTAGCCTTATTAGCGTCCTCCTGGATCAAGCTGGACAGCTCAGTTGCAATCTTCTCGCCAGCGCTAGATAAGGCCTCCGACAGCAGGGGGTCAAGTATTTTCCTCGACTCCTCTAAAGAGTCCGAAACGAACGGCGCTAAGTCGGCAAAGCTATTGACTTTCTCTAGCAGGGCCTCCGAAACGCCCTTCGTGAGTAGCTCGAGTAACTGCCTCTTCCTCTCCTCGGTCAGCGTGAATCCGGTCTTAACTTCCACCTTTGTCCCAACCTGTATGCCTAGCCTCTTGCCGAGGAACTCCACCAGCGTTTCGGCGTTTATCCCGAAGTTCCTGAACTGCTGTGCCGCGAGCGGACATAAGGTCACAAGGTTCTTGTATTTCTCCGCCATTGCCTTGCTCAGCTCCCTCGCCCTCGACCCTAAGCTCTTCGCGAGCGATGCCCCGCTACAACCCTCGATCCTCTTGACCTTGAAACCCTTGCTCGTGAGCTTTTGTATGACTTCCTGAGCGTAGTCCTGGGCGAAGCACGGGATATGCAGGTTTATCTCCTCGCCCTTGCCCTCGATCATGAGGCTGGACGAAAGCAGGAACAGGTCAATCGGAATAACGTCGAAGTCCAGAGATTTGCGGAGCACTATACTCGAGGTCTGCTTCAAGTAATCATTCAGGGTCCTGTAGTCCTCTGGCGTAAGGGTTATTACGAGCTCTGCCCCCTCAACGGCCTGTAGCACTTGGTCTAGCCTCTTCTCCACAAACTGTTTGGATCCAGAAATGTAGTCGTAAAATCCGGAATCGACGTTCGTGTCTATTACCCTCGCCTTGAACTTCGTCCTCTCCAGCAAGTTAGCCGCAGAATAGGCGGCGTCTATGTTGTCCACCATCAGCGAGCCTACCCAGAGGACGAAGTTAGAGCTGGGATCGTGAATCTTAGAGAACGGCTCTTTCTTGGGTAGGCCCAAGGACACGTACGACTCCGTTGAAATCCCTCTAGCGACCTTGCTCGACAGCTGTATTAGCAGGTAGGAAATCGGGATGTTCTCAGGGCACACCCTGTCGCACAGGCCGCACTTGTGGCACCCCGAAATGTCGGCTATTACTGAGAGCGGGATGTCGATCTTCTTGTCGTTGAGGAAGTAGAAGGCCATCGCTCCTTTCACGAAGTCGAACATCCCTTTCGGCGCGTACGGGTTCTTGTAAACGACCTTGTACTGCGGGCAAACCGTCACGCACATCGCGCAGTCGATGCATTGATACGCGTAGTCAGCGAACGTTTCTAGGAACCCCCTAACGGCCTTATATCCGTCGTTTGGGCCTCCTGGACTTACTGCCTTCGCCAACCCTATTCCGAATCTGAAAGTGAGGGCCAGCTTCTGCCTATCCGCGATGGCCTCAACGCTCTTCCCACGCTTTTCTGGGGGTAGGAGCTTCCCAGGGTTGAAGAGCTCCTCTGGATCGGTCTCCTTCTTGTACTTGACAATCGCTTCGTACCTGTCGACTCCGAGCTCCGTGAAAGTCTTACTGGTCACGTTCAGCCTGTTCTTGGCGTACTTATGGGCGAACATGCCCACTGATAGGAGCGATCCGCCGACCTTGATGAACGCCTCCATCATCAGGGTGTTCTTGGCCAGGTCATAGAGCAGCTTTTTGTCCGTGAGGCTGAGCGATGAAATCGTGAACGCGTTGACTAGCAGTATACGCCTCCTCTCGAGGGCTATATCTAGGTCGAACCCCTTGTTCTCCTCCAACACTCCCAGTGGCCCCAAAGTCGACTCCAGTTCTTTAATTAGGTCGGGTAATTTCTCCAAAGGAATGAGTCCGTGCTGATGAATCGGCGTCCCAGTCCTTCTCAGGGCCGCAATGGCCGCGTGGTTGAAAGTCCACCAGCCTACCCACTTCAGGGGCTCGATTTTCTTATTGTACTTCTGGAGGATCGCGTCCAGCCTCCTCTTTACTATGGCTTCCCTTGTAGCGGGGAACATGACGATTACGTTCCATTCACCTTTCTGTAAATCAGCCCTGAAGTTCTCTACGAAGTCGGTCGATAGGGCCGGCCCCCTTATCTGGATGTGCCACGCGGGAAGACCTACGTCGTAGATCTCGCTTATTATCTTAAGAACCTCGTTCAGGTCGGGCGAGTGGAAGAAGTACGAAACGGTGTAAGACTTGGGTCTGAGCTTAATCCCCGTCTCGACTATGAGACCCGTGATCCCCTCCGCTCCGGCCACCTTCGCCAGATCCGGTCCAGTAGCTGTTTCTACCTCACCCCTCGGGTTCACGAACTTGACGTAGGAGAGGTTGTCTGAGATGAAGCCCCACTCGTAAGAACCTATTCCTAACGCGTCACCGGCTATGCCGCCGCCTACACTCGAGTCGTACGAGCTGGGGAAAGTCCTCAAGGAGAGGCCGTATTGGTCTGCCTCCAGATCCACCTCCTTCCAAGTCGCGCCTGGCTGGACTATAGCGAGGCTTTGATCCTTAATCACCTTAATTTCCCTCATCATGGCGAAGTCTACTGTGATCCCTCCTTCAGTCGGAATCGCGTTGCCGTACCTGTTAGTCCCTTTGCCGTACGGGATCAACGGAACCTTGTGCTTCGTAGCTATCCTCACCAGCTCGACTACCTCGTCCACTGTCTTAGGGTAGACCACCGCGTCGGGAACGATATTGATATCTATTCCAGAAGCGACTAGCTCGGGAACGAAACCCATGTCTGAAGAATGAGAGAGCCTCTCCAGCAAGGACTCGGAAAACCTGTCCCCGAATAAGCTCTCTAGCTCTTTCGCTACCTCACGCGATAAAGTCATACAGTTATCTTACCACCAATCGGAATGGCATGGATTTAAGTTTAAACAATAACACTTTTTGTCACTCACCACATTGATCTAATTTTTGATTCTCCAAATTAAAACAAACAAATTCTACTCGTATAGAGTCTACGAACTTATCAGCTGGGCCAGCTTCGTGTAGTAGTCCTTGGGTTGTTCTTTCCTCGGGACGAAGTCCTTGAACTCGTTCGGGTAACCCTCTTCCCAGGTCGGTATGATGTGGACGTGCAGATGGAATATCACTTGGCCCGCCGAGGCCCCCACGTTAGTTAACAGCCTGACCCCGTCCGCTCCTATTCTCTCCTTGATCTTCTTCGCTAACTTTTTCGCGACTAAAGCTATGTGGACTAAGTCGTTGTCGTCGACCACCAGGTAATCGCTGTAGTGAACCTTGGGCATCACTAACGTGTGTCCAGGAGATATGGGGAACTTGTCGAGTATGGCGGCCACTCTTTCGTCCTCATATACGATGTACCCGTCCGCTTTTCTTGACAAAATGGAGCAGAAAATACAGTTATAGGACATGTTTCGGCTATCGTTTTATAGTCGGGTGTCCCTTAAAAGACTGAGAATGGCCGACTACTGGCTCTCAATGGCTGAGCTCTTCACCATATCGTTCTTCAGCAACCTTCTGCCCTTCGGAGGAGCTCCTTACACCCTAATAGGCACGTTTAAGGTCGAGGAGCTCGGCCTCACTACGGTCATTATAGTCACGGCTTTAGGAGCGGCGCTGGCCAAAGTCCCCCTATACTACTTTGGGTTCGAGGCCAATTCCTTGTTCAAAAGAAACAAGAACTACGGTTTCTTCAAGTCTTGGGTCGAAAGAAAGTCATTTCTGGTCGCTCTGTTCATAACGGCGGTGCTCCCAGGCCTGCCACTGGACGACTTCCTCTACTTGTGGGCAGGCGCACTCAAGTCCAACGTGCTAAAGATGTTAAGCGTGACGCTGGCTGCCAAGCTCCTGAAGAGCTCACTCGAGATACCCATCGAGTACTACTCGCTAACCGTCCTATCTAACGTAATCCACGTAGACGTTTTCGGTAGCTTGTACGCTCAATTAGCGTTGATCGCCACTTTCGTGGTCTTAGGAATTGTGTTGTTCGTAATTGACTGGCAAAGCATAATAAACAAGGTCAAGTCAATGCTACCATGGGCGTCAAGGTCTTCGAGTCGAGGAAGTTTTCCGTTTATGTAGAGAAGTTCAACCTGCCCAACGGAAAAGTTAAGGAAACCGCCTACGTAAGCCACAGAGGTTCGGTGGTCGTTGCGCCCTTCCTCTCGGAGGACGAGGTCGTAATGCTGAGGCAATATCGACCAATAGCCGGCAAGTGGCTCGTCGAGTTCCCCGCCGGCACACTCGAACAAAACGAGAGGCCGGAAGAGACGGCGAGGAGGGAGCTCCTGGAAGAGGCGGGCTACGAGGCGACGAAGCTGACTTACTTGTTCTCGTTCTACGTCTCTCCTGGAGTCACGAACGAGATGATGCACGCGTTCGTTGCTAGCGGGCTAAAGCCAGGCGTCCAGCAACCGGAGGAGTACGAAGTGATTGAAGTGAAAAGGGTAAAACTGGATGACCTATTCTCTATGGCAACCAAGGGAGAGATTGAGGACGGTAAGTCGTTAGTCCTGGCCCTTTATCTCTTAGCCAACAGGCAGAGGATTAGGGAATGGTTGTGAAACCTCAATCGATTTTGTCCGAAAGGACTAGGAAGAGGAGGTGCTCCAGCGACAGGAGCTGTGGGACGAAGGCCTCGCCCAAAGCGTCTTCCATCATCCTAATCAAGGCTCTCTCCCCGTCCTTCACCGGGCCCGATATTATCCTATCAACGTAGTTCATGAAGTCGTCCCAGCCTTCCGTCACTATTAAGAAGGCCAACGGCACGACCCTCACTCTTCGATTGCTTATTTCGCTTCTCAGCTCCTTAAGGGACTTAACTATGGGCTCGTATCCGCTTATTACCTTCCTGTTGATGCCTAACTTCTCCAGCTTGGAGTTCACCCTCCTCTTCAGGCTTTCCATGGCCTCGCTTAGCCTGGTTATGGGCACCGCGTAAGGGTGGACGAATATCTCTACTCCCTCCTTCCCCTTGAGCCTATCGAGGTACAGCAAGGCGTAAAGGCTGGACTTCAAGCTGGACACGTTCGGAACCCTTAGAGACCCATCATCTCCGCTCGAGACGGCCAAAAGGAACCTGAATATCACAGTAACGTAGTATACTCCGCTCTCGGTCTCGACTACCATGGGGGATCTCGTGTTCTCTGGCTGATCTCGGTAGACTACAACAGAGTCGTCCACTTCAAAGTGCTTCTGCAATATATCGTCCAAGTCAAAGTAACCCTCCAGCTCCGCGTTCACCTCACCTAGTTCGTTGAAAACCTTGACCTTAGGTGGGGACTGGCTATAGTCCAACAGGACTTGACCGAGGGGGAAGTCGTCCTCCTTCCTTATGACGGTGACACCGATCAAGTCCGGAAGGAACCTGGTCACGCCGACCACTGTCTGGTTCTTCTTCGCTTTGGAGTTCGAGAAAACCGCCACGTGTTTCGAGGCGATCAACGCCAACTTCTCCCTGTCGTACCATGGGTCGCCCAGAACTAAGTAACCGACCTCGTCCATTTGCCTGTCATCACCGTAGTAGTAACCGACCTCGTCCTCAAACTTCTCTGTAAGTTTTTCTACTATTTGATCCACTTGATACTCAATATCCGGACTAGGTAGGACTACGAATTTCTTCACTCCTAAAAGACTCACGTGAATGCCGTTGTCCTCTAGGGAGATCTCAGCCAAAGGGCTGTCGTCCCTGTAGACCTTAACTAACGGTTTGTCGCGAAATGAGATTACCTTGATAGCCAAGCCCTTCAGGGTCGCTTTTCAACTCCTGGCAATTTAAATCAACGTGAAGTGAAAGTCTTCCTTACCGGCGAACCGGGAGTCGGCAAGACTACGGCGTTCTTCAAGATAGTCGACGAATTAAAGTCTAGAGGTTATTCGGTAGGCGGTTTCTACTGCCCCGAGGTCAGGGAAGGTGGAACAAGGGTAGGCTTCAAGATAGTCGACTTGGAGACCTCCAAATGGAGGTGGCTAGCTAGAGTCGACGCTAAGAGCGAAATTAAGGTCGGGAAGTACTTCGTCCAGCCAGAGGCCGAAGAGATCGTCTTGGAAATAGAAAGGAGACTGGAAAGATACGAAATTCTGGCAGTCGACGAAATAGGACCCATGGAGCTCTCGTTGCCCGCCATAAAGAGGTTTATCGACGAGGTCCTTGTCCTCGACAAGCCCTTGCTTGCAGTAGTCCACAGAAAAGTGAGGCTGAAGGGGGATTATACCTTCGTCGTCACCCGCGAGAACAGGAACGAAATTCCAGAGAAAATAATCGAACTGTTTTCCAAAGTCAAAAAATGATATTTATAGGTAGTTTGACTGTAAATATTTCTCAGTCATGTCGATTCAAGCCACAGTCGAGGAAATTAAAAAGGAGCTCTACGACAAGGACTGGAACGCAATAGCCGACAAAATCTCGAAGTGGATTAAGGCTTACGTCGAGGAGAACGGGCTCGAGGGCGCAGTGGTCGGCGTAAGCGGGGGAGTGGACTCCGCAACTACGGCCTACTTAGTCGCGAGGGCGTTAAAGGACTACTACTTCCTGATCTTGCCGTCGGACTCCACTCCAAAGAGGGACATAGATGACGCTTTGAAAGTCGTTAACGCCCTAGGGGCTCAGAACAGGTACTCTCTGATCAACATCGACGATGTCGTCTCTATCTACAAGGCGAAGGTCGGAACGGAGAACAAGGTGGTTATAGGCAACGTAAAGGCGAGAGTCAGGATGGTCTACCTCTACGCCTTCGCTCAGAAGATGAACTACCTAGTCGTTGGAACCGGCGACAAGAGCGAGCTAATGTTGGGGTATTTCACCAAGTACGGGGACGGAGGCGTAGACATCCTCCCCATCGGGGACCTGTACAAGACTCAGGTCAGGCTGTTGGCCAAAACCCTGGGCGTCCCTAGGGAGATTTACGAGAAGCCTAGCTCTCCTGCGCTCTGGGTGGGCCAAACCGCTGAAGAGGAGTTGGGCTTCAAGTACGAAGTGGCAGACCTGGTGTTATACTCGCTTTACGAGAGGGGGATGAGCGAAAACGACGTGGTGAGGACATTAGGGATTGATAAATCCATCGTAGATAAAATAAAACATTTAGTTAAAATAAACGCACATAAAAGAGCTTTACCTCCTATATTTAAGTTGAATGAAAAATAAATATTTAGTTTCTCTTGTTCCGATTTGATGTTACCCCTTTAAAACCTGATTTAACAGTATTGAACGCTACTTTAATGTAGATTTAACCAGGGATAGTTAAGTAGAACGAAAACACTCTATGTCATGATGCCCATCCTAAAGCTCGAGGACATGTTGAATTCGGAAGGACAAACGACAAGAATTCAAATATTAAAGTTTTTATTAGAGAAACCGAGGACTCCGTACGAGATCTCAAAGCTCACGGGACTGAACTACTCGACCGTAAGGTACCACCTAGACGTCCTACAGAAGTTCGGCCTGGTCAATTACAGTAAGGACAGAAGAATGAGGATAGTGTACAGAATAACGAAGGACGGTATTAACTTGCTCAGGAACGAAGGGGTTTAATTTCATCGCTTATCTTAGTACTCTATAATGATCTGTAGCTCTCAGGAGATACACGAACTGAAAGGACTTAATTTCATGGTTCCGAACTGCGATAAGCAGTACGTCCTTTCCAGGATCAACGAGGTGAGGGACAGGGCCGTTAAGGCGAGCAGGATACACATTCTAAGGGTTCTAGAGACTAACTACTTCAGGTTCGAGCTCCTGATCTTACAGGACGGAAGCCCTTTACTCTCGATCTCGACGGTTAGGGGCACGAACAACATCAACCTAAGGAACTTGGACATGGTCAAAGAGCTCGCAGACCTGACTTGTTGCTTCTCCTCGAAACAGGACGTCATGGAAAAAGTGAAGTCGTATTTGGGAGAGGCGAGGGCCGGAGAGGCTGAAGTGGTGGACTTCGAGGAGAAGGACGCCAAGGTAGAGTTCGAGCCCGCCTGTGACAAGGTGACGTTCAACGAGTACAGGGAGCCGGAGGTCAAGGAAGGGTCTTCCTGGGCGACTTCAGAGTTGGCCGCGAGTGAGAACCTGTACGTCAAACTCCTGGGAGGTCCGGCCAAGTTCGTTTCGATTTCGACCGAGAGGCCCCAGAACTCGATAAAGTTCGGAAACGCCGACAGGCTCAGGTCGCTTTGCTGCTTCGCCGCGCTAGTTTGGTCGAAGCTAAGCGAGTGCAAGGGCCTTTACGACGCGCTTAAAGAGCTAGAAGCCATGGCCGCTACCCCCAAGAAGAGGAGGAAATGAACGACAACGTTAGGCCGATCTACGCGAGGGGGTTCTTCTCCGTTTCAATCGACGGCCAAGTGAACCAGCTGATCGTCTTTTACTACTTCGACCCAGACGCCTATTACGCCGGACTTTCCTACGAAGAGTTGAAGAGGGAAAACCAGAGGCTCAGGGACAACCTCCAGTACTTCTTGGACGAGGAGAAAATATCGATCAACGGCATTAGGGTAAGGGCTAAAGTGAGGTACTCTAGGATTGGCCTGATATCCACTAACTACCCTTTCGCGGAGTTCGTAGTAGATTTCAGAGGCCCGCTCTTAAAGGGCGAGAACGTTTACGAAAACGAATACGAACGAGAGGTAGCGGAGTACCCTTACGAAGCGATCTGGGTCTTCCCTGGAGAAGTCGTCGACTTCAAGATGGCCGGTAGGGTTAGGAAGCACAACAATATATTAGAAGTGCTGGTAGACCCTGGGACTGAGACGGGCGGAGTAGAATGGATAAAGTTCAGGTTGTGAAAGTTCTAGCCCTGCAGGCCACCTCCTTTGCGAGAGTAGCCCTCTATGATGCTTACCGCGAGCTTGTTGACCTCTTTCCCGTCACTCTGACGTTCAACGACTTCGCCATCGCTCAGGGCTTACCGGAAAAGGACTTCTTCGTCGGGAATGAAACCCAATTGGATCACCTCATCGGCTACTTGAGGGAGAAGTTCGCCGTTCCGGTAGAGGTCACACTGGTAATTAACTCCCCGGTTAACGTCGGCGAGAACCGAGAAACACCTGGCTTTATTCACAACGTGGTTTGCGTGAACTTGGTGCCAGGTTGTGGGGACTTAATCGACCTGGTGAAAACTACGGGAGGAATTTTAGTATACAACGAAAATCCCGGAAGGTTAGGAAAAATTGTTAAATTCTTACGAGAACTCACTTGAGTTCCTGGGCTATTCTCTTCGCTAAGAAGTACACCATTGGGATCAACATGATGGCAAACGCGATGGTGAGGCCCCAAGCTATCGTGTTTATTATGGCCGTTACGTTGGAGAACGGCTGTATAATTATCGCTATGCCTAGTAGTAGGAAGATCGTGTAGAGCACGAACCTCCCGTAAGCTACTAAGTACGTCATGTCAGGATGGGCCACTTGTATGCTGTTCATGGCCCTGTCGGTTATCGAGAAGGCCGCTATCATTATCACTGATCCAATTATTATATTGTAGAACAGGTACGGAGATATTGACGGTATCCAGTAGAGAATCGACAGGTCGACGGCTATTACAATTATTGCACCAATCAGGCCGAACCTCAGAACGTTGAAGATTATGTCAACGAATGGGTCGCTCAGAGTGGTCTTAACTCTTGAGTATATGTAATCCGTAAGCATATTGACGAGGGTGATTCCTAAAGTCAGTAACACGATAGCACCAGCGAGGGACGGCAAGTATTCTGATATCGCCTGGGTGTACGCCGACGCCGCTCCGAGGTTCAGTACGGAGAAAGCTATGGACAGCGATATGATTATTATTATTGCTTTCACGACGCCGACGATTAAGTCCTTGGTCTGCTGGATGTGGGGTTCTTGAAACACCCGAAGGTTGAACAAGTACCTCACGGCCCTCGCTACTATGTCGGCCACGAAGTAGCCGATAAGTACGATTATCAGGAACACAATCACGCTGGGTATAGCGTCGATTATCGTCGTTACGAGGTTCCCCAACGCTGTTAATGTCTGGTTTACGAAGTTTCCGCCGTTTCCACTTGTTTGAGCCGAAGCTAGGGTAGAGGTAGCGACGCTGACCAAGAACGCTGAACCTAGAGTTAATAGTAATAGACTTTTCGACGATACTTTGTAGCTCATCGATGACAATAGTTTACCTAAGGTTATAAGGTTATGTTAGCTTTCTATTTGTAGTACAATACATTATGAGAGCGGTTTTGAGTTTAGAATCCGGTCGAGTTTCTCCAATATTATCTCGTATTCCTTGATCTTGATCTTGAGCGAGTTCAACGACTTCTTCAGATCCTCGGCCTCCCTTAGTTTTTGTAAAACCTCCCCAGCGTCCTTACCCAAGTACTTGCTCTTAAGTCGTCCGTCTTCCCAGTACCTTAAGTAATAGTACACGTTGTTACCTAGTTTCTTGGCCTCTAAGTGCCCCTTAGGTAAGTCCCTCAGTTTTTCCTCCATTTCGGCGATTTTCCTCTTCAACTCTTCATATTCCTCTTCTATTTTCTTTATCCTCTCCCAGTACATTACTCAGCACCTATTAACACGTTTTCTTCTAGAACTTTCTTCACTTTTTCCTTATCTGGTACTTCGACGTACTTCCTTATTCCGCCAGCCCTCCCCCTATTCACTATTTTGACCTTCACGATGCCGAACATGTCAAGCTCAGACACGATGTCCGAGAACCTCCTATACGACAGGGGTTTCTGGCCGTACTTGACGCAAAGGTCACTGTAGACCTTGTGGGCCCCTATTAGGTCTTCCGACTGAATGACGGCCATTAAGGCGAGCTTGTAGTGGAACGGCAGTGCTTTAACGGCTTCAAGCAACTTCTCCTGCTCATATTCCACGATCGCCCGGTCCACGTGATCCTTGGTTATTCTGCCCGTTCCCGAAGCCAATTGCGCCGCCCTGAACAGCAGGTTCACGGCTTTCCTGGCGTCCCCGTGTTCTTTAGCTGATATCGCTGCTATGTAGGAAAGCACCTCGCTGTCGTAAGTGCCCTTATAAAGGCCTATGTCTGCGTAGATTTCGAGGATTTTCATCAGTTGCTCCGCGTCGTAGGGCTTGAAGACTACCGTGGGGCCCAAGGAGGAGACTATCCTTGGCTCCATGTAGTCCCTCACGTTTATGTCGTTGCTTATCATGATAGTAGAGATGTCCGCGTCGGTCCTGAGCAACTGATAAAGGACGATGTCGCCTCCCCTCCTCTTAACCAAAGTGTCCACCTCGTCCAAGTAGACCAGGGCCTTCCTGCCTCCTAACCCCTCCTTGATCGCCTCCACATACTCACCTAAATTGATCCCGTGCTTTGGGACTTCCTTGCCGGTTAACTTTTCGGTTAAGGCAGAGAGGACAGCCTGAGGGGTTCCCCCTACCTCACGACAGTTCACGTAAGCCTGAACTACCTGGGAGTAGCTCGGGTCCTCCGTCTTCACGCTCTCGATCTCGTTCAAAACGTACTTAGCTACCAAGGTCTTCCCGGTGCCCGTAAGCCCCAAGAACAGAGTGGAGAACTTCACGTTGTTCTTGACGAAATATCGAATGCTTATCGCGACCTCTCTCAGGATGTCCTCCCTGAAGGGTATGTCCTTGAAGAAGGAAAGGGGATCCATGAACACTCTGGGGTTCTTGATTACCTCGCCCCTTCCACCTAGTAACGCCTCTCTAATCATTTTACGTTCGTTTCCACCGTTTTCGCCGTAATAGTCCGTTTTCTGCGTTGACTTGGGTGTTACCGTTGCGGGAGAAACGAGTCGTATTCTCGGCTTCAGGGTTATACCGTATTTTTCATACGTTTCATGAGGGGTCTATTCCCTAATTACGTTGCAGTGCTTTTCCTCCGTTTCTCTCAGCCTATATCCCCTAAAATTCTAATATCAAAATAATAATCCTATAGTAAGAATACGTTGTTATTCACCAGCGTCGCGGTGTTACAGACTGGACGCGTATTATCCGAGCGTTTCGGAGACACTGTAATTTTCCTACGTTTACCCAATTTCATCACATACCGATTACTCACTCTGGTTTGTATAACGGACACCTTCATTCTCGACCACCTGCGCACGAGTTACGCAACCGGTTTAATGGGTCGTAATGATGAACGTTTGAAACAAGCTGACTGTGACTTCACGTTAGGGAAGAAAGCCGGTTGAAACGAACGAAATATACTGTAACGATTTCACATCGAATTTATGATGTCTATGAGGCTCTGCGTGTACTCCGTGGTACTGAGGGCTGGGACGTTCATGAACCTCGCTATGTCCTGAGTGACCTTCTTCAGCCTTATCGCCTCGGCGATCGCCTTCTCTATTAGGTCAGCGGCCTCGTTCCAGCCCATAAACCTCAGCATGAGCTCACCTCCTTTGATTATTCCAGTAGGGTTAGCGACGTTCTTTCCGGCGTACTTCGGGGCCGTTCCGTGGATCGCCTCGAACATCCCTCCGGTGTCGCCTACGTTCGCTCCTCCCAGCATACCAATGTTGCCCACCAAGGCACCGGCAGCGTCGGAGATGTAGTCCCCGTTGAGGTTGGGGGCGAGGATTATGTCGTACTCTGCCGGCCTGATAATGATCTGCTGGAACATGTTATCTGCTATCCTGTCGTTCAGTAGTATTTTCCCCTCGGGAATCTTACCGCCGTAAACCGTGTTCACCTCCTCTTCGGTCACTATGTAGTCCCTGTACTCCTTCAGGGCGGTCTCGAAGGCCCACTCCCTGAACGCTCCCTCGGTGTACTTGAGCACGTTGCCCTTGTGCATTACCGTGATCCTCTTCCTTCCGTGTTCAATGGCGTATTTGATGGCCATCCTGGTTATCCTCTGGGTCTTGTACTTGCTCATCACCTTGATCCCTATACCTGTGTCGTCCTCTACCTCGACTCCCAGCTCCTCTTTCAGGAACTTCCTGATCTTCTTGGCCTGCTCGCTGTCGAAGGGGTACTCGATCCCTCTGTAGAGGTCGTCGGTGTTCTCCCTGAAGATGATCATGTCCACGGCTTCGGGGTTCTTTATGGGGCTCTCGATCCCAGGAATGTACTTCACAGGCCTTATGTTGGCGTAGAGGTCGAGCATCATCCTAATTGCGACGTTGACGCTCTTCCAGCCCTTTCCGATCGGCGTCTCTAGGGGACCTTTCAGGACCATCCTGTACTTAAGAAGCATCTTCTGAGTTTCCTCAGGGAACCTGTTCCCCGTCAGCCTCTCGGCCTTCTCTCCGGCGTAAACTTCCATCCACTTTATCTCCCTGTCGCTCTTGTAGGCCTTCTCGACGGCGGCGTTGATCACTTTGATCGCAGCGTTGGTGATCTCCGGCCCTATCCCGTCACCCTCTATATACAGCACGACGGGTTTCTTGGGGACTATCCACTTGCCGTTCTCGAACTTAATGGGTTGACCGTCATCGGGCTCCTTGTAGAGCATCAGGCTATCAGAACTAGTCGAGAAAATTAGGTTATCGGGTTAGTTAACTAAAAGGTTAAGGCTTTACGTCGACCAGCATTCCTACCCACTTACCGTCCTCGTAAAACAGGTATTGGACGCCCAGCCTCAGCTTCCTCGACATACTGCCCTTCTTGACCTTCAAGGGGTACTCGAAGTAGTAGCCGTCGCCCTCGCTGACTTTAGTGGCCCGGTTGGCGAACTCCACTTCGTAGCCGTAGGACGACGCCAACTCCTGGATCTTAACCGTCAGCCTCGTGAGGACGTCCTTGAAGCTCGACCCGTAGATAGGCTCGAAGGTGAGTGCGAGGAGCTCCCTCTTGAAGGCGGCGATGCTCTCCTTCGCCTGAGCGGATTTGCTCCTCGTCCGGGCCTTCACGTTTGGAAAACTTGGCCTGAAGGAAGCGATAAAAGGGTTCTGGCTAGGTATTAACTGGGGAGTTAAGCCAGCTGACCCGCATTAGAAATAGTCGCCTGCGTCTTTAACAAGCCTTACTATCTCTTCGAACTTCGCCTTAGCTACCTCAGAGTCCAAGTTCCTCACTGCCTCTAGAGTCTTCAACAGACCCCTTCCAAGCAAGAACTCATCGAACTCCGCTGTTATCTCGAAAGCCAAGTACTTCAGTTCCAACGACTTCTCCTTGAGGAAGGCCTCAGCAAGACCGGCCAACGCTATTGCCTTTAGTGCGTTTTCCCTCCTAACCCCCCTGAGCCATGGCTTCTCCCCTTTGGCTTCCTCAAAGGTCTTGCTGTCATAGGCTAAGTCGTTCAATACGACCGTAAGGTCTGACCTCAGGATCAGTTTCCGTCTCTCGCTTAACTCCTTACCCAGTTCGAGTACTTTGGTCTCCTGAATTCCCTTCAGATCGCCCAAGTCTACGGGGCTCGAGAAAGCCCTGAGCAGGGTTGCCCTCGTGTCCTCGTAGTCTCTTACTATCTGATCCATGTTAATGGGCTTCGAGAGGACGATGGCAGACATCGAGTGGAGTCCTATTAAGTCGAACGTGATGAACAAGGATATCAGATCCGCGAAGCGGGGGTTGCCGGTTAACAGGCTCTCGACTTTTGGAGACGCGTACTTCTTGGGCCACTTATCCAATCTCGCCAAGCATGGCGGCTTAGCGTAGTAAATCTCCTGAAAATATCCGCCGTTCACCGCTTTGTAGGCGGTTATTACCATGGCCTCGTCATATCCTAATGAAGTGGCGAGCGAGACGAAGTCTACCATCAGCTACGCTTGATAATACTGGTTGGATAGTAAATAGGTTTGCGACTCGCAGGAGAAAAAGATAAAGTTTACTCGAGGAGAAATGCAACAGTTTTACTTCGGTATGTAGCCTTTCTCTATCAAGTACTCCGCGGCCAGGATACCGCCACCGGCGGCTCCTCTCACAGTATTGTGTATCAACGACACCAGCCTTATTGTCCTGTTGTTCACCTGCTTTAGCCTTCCGACGACAACGCTCATCCCAGGGATGTCTCCGGCCCATCTGTCGAAGTACGGCTGTGGCCTGTTGTCGAGCTCGGTGATTAATATCGGCTTGGACGGAGCGGTCGGCAACTTCATCTCCTGGGGCTCTCCCTTAAAGTTTGCCAGCGTTTCCTTGATTTTCTCTACCTTGACGTCCTCCTTGAAAGTTATGTATAAAACTTCGTAGTGCCCATGAATGGTGGCGATTCTGTGCGTAGTTGCGCTCAGCGTGACCTCGTCAATCGTCCCAGGGACGTTCCTCTTGACCTCGCTCAGGATCCTGGTTACCTCCTTTACGGTCTTGGCGTCGTAAGCGTCGCCCAGGACCTTTATGTTGTCTACTACGTCCAGGGAAGCAACTCCCGGATAGCCCTCGCCGCTCAGCGACTGCATCGTGGTGATGAACACCGAGTCGACCTTGAAGTCCCTATAGATTGGGGCCAACGGTATCGCTATGCCCTGCGCAGTGCATAAGGGAGTGGTGACTATGAACCCGGTCCAGTCCCTCCTCTTCTTCTGCTCGTCGATGAGGGATACCGTGTGGCCGTTCACTTCGGGGATTAACAGGGGGACGTCCGGGTCGAACCTGTGGTCGGGAGAGTTGCTTATCACGGGGAACCCGGCCTTAGCGAACTCCTCCTCGACGGGGCCTGCGGCTCCCTGAGGTAATGGGGAGAAGATGATGTCGACGTCCGCCTTCTTTATCTCGTTTACGTCGGTCGGCATCACCGGCATGTCTGCCACTTCTTTAGGCACTTGACCGATCGTCTGCCACCTGACGATCTCGCCGTAGGGCTTCCCAACGGAACCCTTGCCCGCGAGATAGGCTGGCTTAATGTAAGGGTGCTGGCTTAACATTCTGACGTATTCGATTCCGACCAGTCCCGTAGCACCGAAGATTGCGGCCTTAAGGGTTCTCCTCATGACGGGGGATTTTGGGGGAAGGGAAATATAAGCTTATTTTAACTGTTTATGCTTTCGAATTTTTAAAGTATTACACGAGAAAAAGGAAGAAATTCAAAGCCTTGGCTTCAGGACTGCACCCTCGGACGCGCTCGAGACTAGAGACGCATACTGTGCGAGCAATCCAGATGTGTACTTGGGGGGCTTGGGCTTCCAGTCCTTAGCCCTCCTCTTCAGCTCCTCCTCGCTCACCTCCAGGTCAATCCTGCCGGCGTCCACGTCTATGTTTATGATGTCCCCGTCCTGGGCTAGCGCGATCGGCCCCCCTACAGCTGCTTCGGGAGCCACGTGACCCACGCTTATCCCTCTAGTCGCGCCGGAGAACCTGCCGTCAGTCACCAGAGCCACTTTCTCTCCCAATCCCTGTCCGCTTATCGCAGCGGTGACCGCTAGCATCTCCCTCATCCCAGGGCCTCCCTTAGGGCCTTCGTACCTAATTATTACGACGTCTCCCTCGACGATCTTTCCGGAAGTCACGGCCTTGAACGCCTCCTCCTCGGAATCGAAGACCCTGGCCGGCCCCCTGTGCTTCCTCACAGAAGTTGCCGAGACCTTTATGACCGCGCCCTCGGGGGCTAAGGTGCCCTTAAGGATCTTGATCCCCCCATAGGGAAGCCTCGGATTCTTGGGATCCTTCACGATGTGATCGTGTGGCACGTCCGGGAGCTTGTACTCCTTCAGTTCTTGACCTAGGGTTCTCCCCGTGACGGTGAGCACGTCGAGGTGAAGCAGTCCCGCGTCGGCTAACTTCTTCAAGATGAGGGGAGCACCGCCTACCTTGTACAGGTCGTACATTGTGTATTCGCCGCCCGGCTTCATGTTGACTATCTCTGGAGTCTTCCTTCCTATCCTCTCGAAATCGTCCAGCGTCAGCTTAACGCCCGCCTCGTAGGCGATCGCTAGGAGGTGAAGCACGCCGTTTGTGGAACCTCCTGAGGCCATGAGCAAAGTTATCGCGTTCTCGAAGGCCTCGAACGTCATTACGTCCCTCGGCTTTATCCCGAGCTCGAGGGCCCTCATGGCCGCCCTGCCCGTTTCGTAGGCGAAGTTCGTCCTCGACCCGTCGACGGCGGGAGGAGCAGAGCTCCCTAAGAGGGCCATTCCTAACGCTTCCGTTATCATGCCCATGGTATTGGCGGTGTAAAGACCTCCGCAAGTGCCCGCTGTGGGAATCGCGTTGTCCTCCATGAGCCTCAGGTCTTCCGCCGTTATTTTGCCCTTGCTGTAGGCCCCGACGGCCTCGTAAACGTCCTGGATCGTGATGGGTTTGCCCTTGAAGTTGCCGGGGAGAGTGGTTCCGGAATACATTATCGCAGAGGGTATGTTGATCCTCGCGAGGGCCATCAGGAGCCCAGGAGTGGTCTTATCGCATCCCGAGATCGCGACGATGCCGTCATAACCGTGGGCGTTTACTACCATCTCCACGCTGTTAGCTATCACCTCTCTGCTGACCAGGGAGTACTTCATGCCCTCGCTTCCCATGGCGATCCCGTCAATTACTAAGGGTATCGCGAAGAGCCTGGGAGTCCCTCCCGCTGCCCTCACCCCCTCCTTCGCTACGTTGCCTAATGCCAACGTGTGTATGTTGCACGGCCCCATCTCTCCCCAGGTCGTTGCCACCCCTATGAGGGGCTTACTGATGTCGGAGTCGCTGAGCCCTACAGCCTTAAGGAAAGCCCTGTTAGGTGCCTTCTCGTACCCTCCGTAAACCAGGTTTGACCTTTCCTTGAGGTTCCTCACGGGATAATCAGGGGTTTGTCACCACTATAAGCCTTGATCAGCCTGACGTGCATCAGGCATCGATTCCCTCAAAGACCAATTTCATCACGTCCTCGCCACGATCGTCATCTGCGGATCCATCACGTCGAACTGCTTCCAGCTGTGTCCGCTGTATACTCCTATAATAGTTAGGCCCAACCTCTTAAGTTCTTTAACTATCTCGTGCAGGGAGTACAGCCTTTGTGCGAACTCGAACCTCTCCACTTCCTTCCCGTTGAGGTAGTACGTCCTCCTCACGTGAATCCTGGAGGTCGTCGGGTCGAACTCGTTCACGTCGACGACGAGATAAGGAGGAATGTAGATGTGCCTCACGTTAGGGAGGTTGAATATGACGAAGTCCCTGTTATCGATGTTTACGACGACTAACTTTCTCGAAGACTCCTTCAAATTCCGTAAAATTTCCAGGTCCTCTTCCTCAGTATAATACCCCAAGCTGTTGAAAATGTTTATCACTATATCGAACTTCCTCTCGCCGATCACGTCCTTCAGCCTTCTCATATCGCCCTTGAGGAAGGTAACCTTAGGAGATCTCGCCCTAGCTTCCTTCAGGAGTCTTTCCGAAATGTCAACCCCGACCACCGAGTAACCCATTTCGCCAAGGAAGTGGCTCACCCTCCCAATGCCACAAGGGACGTCGAGGACCTCCTTTCCGGCTCCGGTCTTCCTCGCGAGAGCGTCAATCCATTCAGCCCACTCTCTGCCCTCGTCCCACAGCTTCAGCATTTCGTGAACGTAGAGGTCCGACTCGAAGAACTTCTCTACGCCCTCGCTCATGTCTAGCTTTTTTCCTGGCGTCACGTAATAAGCTTGCGAAGCTATGACGATTGACCTAGTCCTACTTGCGTTGATTGCTCTTCTCCCAGGATCCTGGTTCTTTTACACGCTGACGATTCAGGAGGGCAGTCAGGTTCAGATCTATTATTACAACTTCACGGTAGTCAATGTCACCTCCGCCAGCCTTGCCTTCAGGTTAAGCCTCAGCGGGCCGGGAACTACTCAAACGACAATCACAGAGACCGTTCCCGTTTCCAACCCAGGACTATTTCCACTCAACGGTTCCGCTTTCGGAGTCACAAACGTAACTTACGTCGCCAAAGTCGGTAATTACTCCGTTTACGAGGGCGTTTTCCGATACAATGGTCTAACGATCCCTGTAACTATGTATTACAATCAACAGGGAATACTCTACAACTACAGCGGGTCGTCGAACGGGGTTAAAGTAATCGCCCAGCTCCAGGCATCATACACTCCACCCACTCAGCCTGGACCAGAGCCAGGAGGACTTTTCATCGTTATAGTCGTCTTGATAGCCCTAGCGATTGGCGTCGTCACGCTCGTCAAGATTGGGAAGATCTGAGGTTTCATTGCTTTATTTTTGGAGATTGAGACCATTACGCCTATGCTAGTCCTCAGGGCTCACGACGTGGAGAAAGCCTTGAGGCCGGAAGTTGCAGTCCAAGCGGTAAAGGAAGCGTTTGTGGCCTTGTCGACGAAGCGGATTCAGCAACCGAAGAGGACAGTCATGACCGTCAAAGGGGACTGGTGGGCGGTAATGCAGTCGGCGTCGGATAACGCCTTTGTAACGAAGGTCGTGAACGTAATTCCGAGGAACGTTGCCAGGAACAAGCCGGTCGTGAACGCCGTGGTCGTACTAATGGATCCCATCGACGGCTCTCCACTTGCACTTTTGGAAGGCTCTACTTTGACCGCGATAAGGACGGCCGCGGCGAGCGTGTTGTCGACGGAAATAGCTTACGGCAGGAACGTAGAGGTCTTAGGAGTCATAGGAGCGGGCACAGAGGCGAGGTACCACTTGAAGGTGGCCCTGAAGTACCTAAAGGTCGGGAAAGTGCTGATAGCGGCGAGGAAGAGCCACTACGCTCTGGCCAAAGAGTTCGGGGCTGAAGCGGTCGACTTGGAGACCCTCCTCAGGAGCTCCGACGTGATCTACGCGACGACGACCTCCAAGGAGCCCGTAGTCCTGGGCGAGTTGCTTAAAGAAGACTTCCACGTGTCCAGCATCGGGGCCCACACTTCTGACGCGAGAGAGCTCGACGACGACGTCATTAAAAGGGCCAGGACTTACCTGGTTGACTCGGTTGAGGCCGTTTCCGAGGAGGCTGGCGACTACATAGAGCCCAAGAAGAAGGGGATCCTCCCTCAGGTCTATGAGCTCGGGGAGGTAATCGCAAGAGGCATCAAGGTAGAGAGGCCCTCAATCTTCAAGTCAGTAGGGACTTCGGCCCAGGACAACTTCTCCGCCCTCTACGCTTACAAGGAGGCCTTAAGGCTCGGTCTGGGGACCGAGCTTCCCTTTCCATAACACGTTCCTAACGCCCTCCTTTTTGTTGACGTAAAGCGCCAAGAGGAACAGGAGCGAGGACAGCCTGTTCATGTAGCTCTCGTGTGAGGCCTTGGCTAGGCCTTCCCTTAACAGGGCGACCAGCCTCCTTTCTGCCCTCCTCGCAACTGCCCTGGCGAACTGAAGGTAGGCTGATGCTATGTGCCCTCCGGGCAGGACGAAAGCTCTAGGGGGCTCTACTTCCCTCGCGAACTCGGCTATCTTCTCCTCTAGCCACTTAGTCCTATCTTCGCTGAACCCCATGTCGAAGCCCGCCAGCTCGGAAGAAATGACGAAGATGTCGTCCTGGACTTTCTTCACGATGTCGAACAAGGGAGGGTAGGCAGAGCCCACTATACCGAGAACTGAGTTGAGTTCATCGAGGTCGCCCAAGGTTTCAAGCAAAGGGTCGTCTTTCCAGACCTGTCCCTTTGAGGGGATCTTGGTCTTGCCTTGATCGCCTGCACCAGTGTACCACATTTCGGTTCGACCTCGGATTGATTAGCCGAGTAAAACCTTTAGGTGAAGCGTGAACAGGGACTTCGTCTGGCCTCTAACAACGATACTAGCGTGGAGCGTTTCCTACCCCATAATCAAACTGGCCCTGAACTACATGGGACCGGTACCGTTGCTAGAGATACGCCTCGTTGCGGGAGGATTAATCCTCTTAGCCTTGGCCAAGGGTTTCGCGGCCGGGAAAAAGGAGACCGTTTCGGCTCTACTTAACGTAGCCCTTTTCCTCGTCCTGCTCAACCTCGGGGTTCAGCTCTCCGAGAATCCTGCCCTCTCTGCTGTTCTTATTTACACTCAACCGGCTTTCGTGATAGTGCTGAGCGTCCTTTTCGGAGAGAGAGTTAATGGCATCGTGGCTTTTGGAACAGCGATAGCCTTACTAGGGGCGCTCGTTTCGGCGGGGAGCGTCAACTTCGACCTAGGGTCGCTGGTCTCCATCGCTGGTGGGTTCGTGTGGGCTCTGGGGACTCTTTACCATAGGAAGTACTTGGCTAAAGACGACTTGCTGAAACTTAACGTCTTCTACGCTCTCTCGTCCGCGCTTATTGACAGCCCCCTGTTAATCTTCGACCACAAGTTCGAGGTAAGCCCAATCGGCATATTTTACGCAGTCCTTTCGGGTGTTCTGGCCCAAGTCGTCGGTTACGTCGCCTGGTTCAAGGGAGTCGAGGCCTTAGGTCCATTCGCTATGAGTAATTTAGGGTTATTAGTTCCTCCCATGTCTTACGTCTTCACCTACTTAATTTTAGGGGTAGTCCCCACATACTTTCAGGTCATTGGTTCCGCTTTAGTCATCGGAGGAGTGGCCTTAGCGAACGTAGGGGGTGCGTTGAGCTATGGTAGACGACTACGTGATCGAGACGGTGAGTAAGAGGATCCTAGTCGATCTGGTGTGGAGCCAGAACCCAGGACAAGAAATTAGGCGATGGAGGGAGGCGTTCAACGTATCCCAGGCACAGCTGGGCAAACAGATGGGCGTCCATCAGTCGGTCATAGCTGATTACGAGAGGGGAAAGAGGAAACCCGGCGTGGACTTCCTCAAGAGGATGGTCAGGGCCTTAATCGAGATAGACGCTTCTAGGGGTTTCCCTATAGTCAAGAACCTCTCTAGGGGTTTAACGAACTTAGCCCCTTACATGATTGCCGTGGGTGAGTTCTCGTTTCCCGTTAGGCTGGACGAGGTTATCAGGAACGTGGGGTACACGCTGGACGTGGAGGTGCCCAATACCTATGTCTACGGTTGGTTGGTGATCGATAGCATTAAGGCGATCCTCTCCCTCGAAGGGCCCGAGTATTATCAGCTGCTTTCAAACTCCGTAGGTAAACTCCTGGTGTTTACCAACGTCAGCACAGGCCGTTCCCCCATTATAGCCCTCAGGGTTGGCGTGACTTTGACCCCCCTGAAGCCTGGAGCCGTCATAGTCCACAGGCCGAGGAGCCTCGATCAGCTCTCGCTTATTCTGACCATCAAGTCGGGAGTCCCGCTCATAGTATCGACGAAGAAGTCCGTGAAAGAACTTATCGAGTCCCTCAAGTCCCTTGGCCTTCGGTCAGCAACAGGATAGCCTTTGCCACGTCCCCGTTAGATTTAACTAAGGCCTCTCTCGCCTCCTCGAGGCTCTTGCCTGTCTGCTCCGCGACGAATTTCACGTCTTCCTCCCTTATTTCAGGCCCCTGAGGCTTTTCCTCCTTCTTGACCTCCGAGTACTTGCCCATTACGGTAAAGAACTCCTGGTTCTGGAAGAACGTCCTAGTGACGACGGGCGTGTCGAAGACGAGTTGCCTGTCCGGGAGTTCAATTATTACCCTTACCGCGTTCAACTGCTCGTTCCTTACGCCCATCCTTTCGAGCATCTTAGAGAAGGCTTTCTGGTCTATTTTCACAAGGCTCTCTAGGATCTAACGCTTAATAGTTTTGTACCCAGGTTCGCATATGACATCAGTAAAGGTACTAGGCGGCGGTATGGAAGTAGGCAGGGCTGCTATCGAGGTCTTTGACAGGAACGAGGCTGTGATTCTGGACTACGGCGTTAACTTCGACCAGAACGATAACCCTGTGCTCCCCCTCCAGGAGACTCCGAGTCTAGTGAAGGGTTTCGTGGCTTCTCACGCTCACCTCGATCACGTCGGTGCTTTGCCCCTCTACCAGGTCTCAACGGACATACCGGTTTATGGGACTGAAGTGACCAGGGAGATCGCCGAGCTCATGCTCAAGGACTTCCTGAAGCTCTCCGGCTCCAAAGTGCCCTTCGAGTGGGTCGAGGTCAAGAAGGTCATCGACAACTGGAAGCCCAAGAGGCTCTACGAGACATTCGAGGTCGACAACTTCAAGGTGGAGTTGAGCAACGCGGGCCACATACCAGGAAGCTCGATCATCAAGGTTCACACTTCGACTCACACGGTTGCTTACACCGGGGACATAAACCTAATGAACACCGCCTTGACTAAGCCGGCCGACCTCAACTCGCTGAGGGACGTTAACGTCCTAGTGATGGAAACGACGTACGGAAGGTTCAACCACCCGGCGAGGGAGCAGACGGAGAGGGCGTTCGTGGAGACTGCGAGGGAAGTAGTGGAGTCCGGAGGGACAGTCCTAGTGCCGGCCTTCAGCCTCGCAAGGAGCCAGGAGCTCTTGGCCGTTTTAGCCAAGTACGGCTTCGAGTACCCGGTCTTCTACGACGGGATGGTCAGGGAGATCATGGACTTAATGATCAAACATAAGGAGAGCATCAACGACTGGAACTCCCTGAAGAAGGCCTATGACGAGTTCACTTATGTCAGCACTTGGGAGGAGAGGAGCAAGGCCGTCAAGGAAAAAGGAGTGATCATCTCGAGTGCTGGAATGCTGAAGGGAGGGCCGGCGGTCTGGTACTTCAGGAAGATATCGTCCAACCCGAAGAACGCCGTCTTCCTGGTCAGCTACCAGGCAGAGAACACGCCGGGAAGGAGGATTCTCGAGACCGGTAAATTCGACGAGTACTCTCCCTTACTGAAAGCGAGGCTCGAGATGTTCGACTTCTCGAGTCACGCCGGGAAGAAGGAGCTGAAGAAGATCGTTAAGAGCGCCGAGAAGCTGGAGAAGTTGATCTTGGTTCACGGCTCTCCCGACAGCCTCATGGGCTTCGGCAAGGAGATAAAGGAGGAGACAGGAGTGGACGTTATTATACCCCAGAGCGGTCAAGAGATCAAGTTATGATAACGTTACTAATTCACGCCGAGAGGTTTTCTTATAGGGTCAAGGAGCCTGCAGTAAAGAACCCAGAGGAGCCGAAGGTTCCCGAATTCGAGGGTCAGAACGTTCTGGTCGTGTTCACGACGGTAGAGAAGGGGGACGACGAGAAAGTAGTCGAAAGGGCTGTAAACGACGTCCTGAACGTCTTATCGAACGTGAAGACTTCGTCCGTCGTGGTTTACCCTTACGCTCACCTCTCAGACAACTTGGCCTCACCCACAGAGGCCGTTAAAATCCTCGACGCTTTCGCCGAGTCGCTCTCGAAACGCGTGCAAACCGTGAGGGCCCCGTTCGGCTGGTACAAGAGCTTCACGGTCTCGTGTTACGGTCACCCGCTGAGCGAGCTCTCGAGGAGGATAAGGAACGAGCCAGAATTCCAGAAAGCGGACGAAATGCAGGTGTGCGAGAAGTTCGGGTTCCCTGGGTCACCCTTAGCTACCGCGATGAAGAGGGCCGCGATCGACTACCTTAGGAAACTCATTCCCCACGAGCTAGAAGCGGAAGGGGACGGGGACCTCGACGAGAGGACTTTGAGGATAATCTACGCTAACCCCAAGGGTAGGAGAGTCCCCTGTCTCAATGAGGATCCCGTAATTCTCGTTAGAACAAAGCGCAAACCTGAGGGGTTACCCGAGGTAGTGAAGGACTCGAAGAACGAGGTGTACCTCCTGACCTCTAGGGACGGCTCCTATGAGATCAATGTCAACGCACTGATTTACCATTACTTGCTGGAAGCACAGAGAAGGAACCCGCCGACGCTCCCACTTTGGCTGTCCCCAATCCAGGTGAGGATCGTTCCGGTCAAGGAAATGTTCGTTGACAAGGCCCTAGAGCTCGCCTCCAAGTTGTTCCCATATAGGGTCGACGTGGACGACACCAAGGAGGGGCTTGGTAAAAAGGTCGCGAGGGCGGGAACCGAGTGGGTTCCCTTCGTCGTGCTTCTAGGGGAAAGGGAAATCGAGACGGGCAACCTAACGGTAAAGATAAGGGAGAAGAACGAGCAAAGACAAATGACTTTGGATGAGCTCCTCGGCCTTCTGAAGGTCAACGAGCCCCTCTCGCCTTCCCCCATACCAGTCAGGGTGAGCTCGAGGTTGCAGAAATGATAGTGGCAGAAGTCCCGCTCAAAGCGACGCTCTTCGGCGAACACGCCGTCGTGTATGGGAGACCAGCGATTGCCTTTACCATATCGGAAAAGATGAGGGTGAAGGTCGAGAGGTCTGAAAGGTTCGAGGTCATCTCTAAGAACCTGGTGATCAAGGGCGTTAGGGTCTCCCTGGACAGCTACACTGTCTACAGCGAAGAGGCGAGGAGGGTTCTACGCTACGTTGAGGAGGCGCTGAAGTACTTCGGCGCGGAGGTTCCTGTGAAGGTCGAGATAGAGTCGCCCGTCGAGCCTTCCGTGGGTTTGGGGACGAGCGCGGGGGTAGTGGTAGGGACTGTAGCGGCTTACTCGCGGCTTTTGGGGAAGAAGCTGAGCAACGAGGAAATAGCGAGGATAGCTCACGAAGTCGAGCTGAGGGTGCAAGGACTCGGCAGCAGAATGGACACAACGACCGAATCCCTTGGGGGTTTCGTCTATTTCGGGAGGAACGGCGAAGTTCGGAGGGTCGAGCCTTGCGGCATTGAGTTCGCCGCTGGTTACTTCAGGAGGGTAAGGACTACCGCCGAAACACTCAAGCTGGTAAAGGCCCTTATGGACAGGAGGAAGTCCTTCGTCGAGAAGGTGTTCGACCTCATAGGCGAGATTACCGACGAGGGGCTCAGGGCCCTGACCAGTTGCGACGCCGATTCGTTGGGCGAGCTCATGTACCTGAACCACTCCCTCCTCACGGCCATAGGGGTCAGCACAGCTGTTCAGGACGAGTTAGTGTCCAGAGCCAGGGAGCTGGGCGTCAAGGGATGCAAAGTGAGCGGGGGCGGGGGAGGCGGGCTGACCGTGTGTACTAAGGACGAGAAAGCCGAGAGCCTGTTGAGGGCGTTCGGGGCCTCATTAGTCAACGCCAGGCCGACTGACGAAGGGGTCAGAGTACTTGAAAGTTAACCGCTTTTACGAGGCTCCAGTTTCCGATAACATTTTTCTGATATGACGGACAAATAGGGCTTCAGGTCTTCCCCGACATGTGTGGCATCATCGGTGTCGTGGCCCTGCAGGAGTCTAAGAAACTTGCTGAGATCACTGTAAACGCTCTCAGGAAGCTCGAGTACAGGGGATACGATAGCGTTGGAGTCGCCGCCGTCAGCTCCTCTGGGATCGAGATTAGGAAGGCCAAGGGGAAAGTGGAGGAAGTAGTTAGGTCGAAGAGAATTCCTGAGCTCAGCGGTTACATCATGCTGGGCCACACTAGGTGGGCCACGCACGGCCCTCCTAGCGATAGGAACGCTCACCCCCATTCCGACTGTAAAGGGGAAGTGGCCGTAGTACACAACGGAACCATAAAGAACTACAGGGAGTTGAGGGAAGAGCTCGAGTCTCTAGGTCACAGGTTCTCGAGCGAGACCGACACCGAAGTGATCCCCCACCTCATTGAGGAGTTCATGAAGAGGGGGATGAATCCCTTTGAAGCCTTCAAGGCCGCCGTAAGAGCGATCCAGGGGAGCTACGCCGTCCTTGCTGTATTCAAGGGGGAGAAAAGGATCTTCTTCGCCAAGAAGGACAATCCCCTCGTGATAGGACTTGGCAACGGGATGAACTTCGTCGCCAGCGACATACCCGCTTTCCTCGACGCGACCAACAGGGTCATCGTCCTGAAGGACGGAGAGTTGGGCTACGTTACTCCCGAGGACGTCTACATAGAGACCCTCGACGGCGAGCCGGTGGACGCGAAGTCCAGAGTCCTGACCGTCAATTGGAGATCGGAAAGCGTGTCCAAAGGCGGTTACCCCCACTACATGCTCAAGGAGATACACGAGTCGCCCGTCGCGGCTGAGGACACGATTAACGGCCTGAGGAGCGACAGGGAAGTCCTGCGAAAGGCCGTGAAGACACTGAGCGACGCCAGAAGGATAATTGTAGTGGCCTCGGGGACGAGCTTTCACGCCGGGCTGTACTTTCACGAGCTGTTGTTGTCCGAAGGGTTCAACTCGCTCGCCCTGATCGCTTCGGAGTACTACACGGTCAAGGCCTCCCCCTCTGACGTGGTCGTTGCCGTGAGCCAGAGTGGCGAGACTTTGGACGTCATTCAGGCCGTGAAGACGTTCAAGGCTAAGGGGGCTAAGGTCATATCCTTGACGAACGTCATAGGGAGCGCGTTGGCCAGGGAGAGCGACATAGCGCTTTATATGCGAGCTGGCCCCGAAATCGGCGTCGCGGCGACTAAGACCTTCACCTCCCAGCTCGCCTCGTTCGCGCTGATTTTCTCCGAACTAACGGGTGCTATGAGAGACGAGATACCGAAGATCAGGTCTACCATAGAGAGGTCGATAGAGGCATACGAGGGTCTAACTAAGGAATGGGGCGAAGCGTTAGCGAGGAAGGACAGCGCATACTACCTTAGCAGGGGCTTAGGTGTTCCCTTGGCGATGGAAGGAGCCCTGAAAATTAAGGAGATCGCTTATATACACGCTGAGGCTTATCCAGCCGGCGAGAGCAAGCACGGCCCGATAGCTTTGGTGACCCAGGGCTTTCCCGTCTTCTTCATCAACGTGGACAGGGGTGACCTGCTCCTGAACAACCTGTCGGAAATGAAGGCCAGGGGCGCGGAGACCTACGCGGTGAGCGCGAATATGAGGCTGGGAGCAGATCACGAAATAATCCTCGACCTGACGGAGTTCCTAGCGCCGTTCGGAGTCGCCCCTATAATCCAGCTAGTCAGCTATTACGCGGCCCTAGCCAGGGGCCACGACCCAGATAAGCCGAGGAACTTAGCTAAGACGGTGACCGTAGAGTGAACGGCGTGAGAACAAAGTTCATGAGAGTGCTCACGCTCTTGGTTCTCGTTACAGCGTCCTTCCTCTCCGTGAACATCAACGTGGAGTCGTCGATGTTCACTGTTCCGCACTACTCTTCTGACGGCGTTTATGTCCTGGAGGGCTTCTACATTGTCCAGATCGTGAACGACACGCCCTATTTCCTGGTGTTTGCGGGGGACAACTTCACCGTGTTCAAGCCCAACGGACAGGATCTGGTCTCCGGCTCGAAATTCCTCGGGGTCTATCCCTCGTCTTTAGGGCTAGTGACTGGGAGTAGCTACTACTACTACGTTAATAGTACCCCGGTCATGCAGAGCACCGGCCTCTTTGTCGGTGGAGGAGCCTACAACGGCTACGTCTGGGCGGTACTCAAGAACGGATCCGTCATGGTATGGACTCCTGAGTCTCACCACACGGTTCAGGTGTACGGTATACCGAAGGACGTGCTCTTCTTCAACAACTTCACGGCCTTTGTCAACGGTAGCCTAAACTATCTTCTCGTGACACACGTCAACTCACCCTATTATCGAGAGTACTTCTTCACGTTTGCGAAAGGCGATCTGAACCGCCCGTTGAACTTGAGCAGTAATCGCTTCTACCACGTTTACACGAATTACAAGGTCCCAGTGGTCTACGGCTTCCTGGGCGGGAAGCCATACTTCATGGGCTATAACATTACGACCAATGAAACGGTGGTTTTCTTCAACGGCGCGCTCCACCTAGTCAAAGGACTTCCCGTGCTCGTAGTCAGCTACTCTACGCCCTTTTACGTCGTTCAAGTCGACAAGTCTACGTATTCCCTGGTCTTCGCTAACGGAACTGCGTTTAAATTCGAGCTCAACGGGACGTTAAGGGTGTTCTACCACAAGAGCATCCTCATTTACGGGATACTGCAGAACCGGACTACTGTAGTAGAGCCTTTCGGCAGTTCAGCCACCTTCAATGTGGGTGACCCCATTCAGTTGAGATCCACCAACACGAGCCTCGTGCTACAGGCCTTGACTCTCAAAGGTTACTCGACCGTCCTAAACCTCTCGTGGAACTCGCCGTTGAGGTTGCTTGGACTCAATTACCTTGACGGCTACTGGGTCGTATACTTCGCTTATCCCGACGGGCAACAGTTCTTAACGGTGGCGACGAAGGGACACGGACGTTTCCAGGTTCCGAGCGAGACGACCGTTTATCCTAACTCGGGAAGCAACATTTTGGCTTTAGTCGGGTTCAAGTACCCCAACTCGACGTCGTTCCTCACTCTCACGACAACTTCGGCTTCCAACTCGAGTACAGACTCGCTTAATTCCGTTATATATTACGCAATAGCGGTAATCATAGTCGCAGTGGTAGCCTATGCAGGCTTTGCTCTTAGCCGCAGGAAGAGGTGAGGGCTTACTTCCTTACACTCTTCACGTCCAAAAGGAGGCAATAAGGATAACTGGTAGGGCGATCGTAAGTTTCCCCGTCGTAGGTCTGAAGGAGGCCGGGGTCTCGGAGTTCGTAGTAGTCGTGAACGAAAGGGCCTCCCAAGTAGAGGAGGCGCTCGAAGAGCTCGACGTTTCATACGAGTTAGTAGTTCAGAAGTCCCCTGGGCTGGAGGGGGCAGTGAAGGACGGTCTCAAGAAGGTCTCGGGCGATCAGTACGTCCTAGCCTTCGGAGACATAGTCGCCCCCAAGGAGTTCTACAGGGGGTTAATCAACGCCCTCTCGACAGGGAAAGACGCGGTCGTCTCCTTAGTTCCTGTAGTCAAGGGAGAACAGACCTATGGAACCGTCACTGTAGAGGGAGGGCAAATCAGGATAGGTAGGTCGCAGTTGGCCTTAGGTGGGGCTTACGTTTTACCGAGGGTCGAGTTCGACAACATTTACTCCTTCTTCGAGCAGCTGTCGAGGGAGGGAAGGGTCGAGTTCTTCGTGTGGTCGGGGGTCTGGCTGGACATTGGCTTCCCCGAAGACCTGGTAGTCGCTATCCAGGAGCTGTTAGAAGGTAAGGACAGCGTGATAAGCAAGGACGCGAGGCTAGGTCAGGGCGTCGTAATCAAGAACAGCGTAATAGAAGAGGGCACCGAGATAGAAAACTACGCCGTAATCAAGAACTCCTACGTAGGGAGGAACGCGTACGTCGGCGACTTCGCCCTAGTGAGGAGCTTCTCTTCGCTTGAAGAGGGCTCTCACGTGGGGGCTTATGCTGAAATAGCCCACTCGCTCGTTGGCAGGAAGGCCAAGGTCGGGTCGAGAGTGTACCTGAGCTACACGGTTGTCGGAGACGAAGCAGAGGTAGGAGCCTCAGTAATAACCGTGAGCTATCCAGGAAGGCCAGTTAGAGGAAAGGAGGCGAAGCTGGGGGCCTTGATATCGCCCAAATCGAAAGTAGAGCACGGGAGGATCCTACCAGCCGGATTCAAAGGGTAACTGGAGAGACTTTTAAAAACGGCCCTCTCATGGCTAAGTAGCCTTGTCTAAGACAACGGTTATCGCATTAGTTTTCCTGGTTCTGATAGTCGTAGTCGGCGTGTTAATGTACCAGACTGTCTCCAACGTTAGGGTCTCCATGAGCGTCACCAAAATCGTGGTCGGGTTCAACTCGCCGAGTTACGCCTACTTGAACTTCACCGTCCATAACGGCGGCTTACTCCCGTTCTCTGGCAACTATTTTATCCAGGTTAGTTACCAGACCCATCAGCTCTACAAGAACGTAAGCGTGAACGTGGGAGGCGGGCAGTCTCAGAGCGTCATCATAGCCGTCCCACTCAACCTGTCGATCTCTGGCATACACGTGAGCGGTCGAGGAGTTTACGATTACAGCTTCTCTAAGGACTTCACTGATTTGGTCTTGTCGCTTCAGAACTCCTTCATTCAAGGGGTTCAAGGGTTGAACCCACCGAATCTCAAGGGAGGTTACGTTCAGCAAACTCAAGTGCGGTACCCCATGTACTACACGTTCTCTGTGTTCCTGAAGAACGTCACTTATTACCCGAACGGCACGAAGGTTTACGCCCTTAGCTTGGAGTTCTACCCGTTCCAGAACGGAGGGATAGCGATAAACGGCACTTCTACGATAGCGTTCAGCACAACGACAGCCCCTCAAATGAAGGTCACCCTTGTTCCAGGGAAGACCGTCACAATTCCGATAGCGACCACGCAGAACCAGTTCGGACTGAACTTCACGATCTACGAAGGAAGTCTATTAGTGGGTTACGGCTTTTACAACGTGACCCTGTGAGCGGATAAGATTTAAAGGAATTAGTGGAAGAGATAAACTCGCGGCCGTAGTCTAGCCTGGATCAGGACGCCGGCCTGCCACGCCGGAGGTCCCGGGTTCAAATCCCGGCGGCCGCACTGCGGGGGGTTCGCCACCCCCACTTCTATTTTTGAGCCTAAGGTAAGTCTCGACGACGTCAATTAAGGGACCGACGTAACGTTCCCTTGTCTCACCGTTCGAACGTTCCAAGATGTAGACGTAATACCGCCCTTTCCTTTCCCTTATTATCACGTCGCCGTATTTGTAACGCGTCTTTTCCCGCGTCATTTTTACGCTTCGATTTGCGGTTGCCAAAGGCCGTTTATAAACTTTGGCAACACGTCAGGTTTTACCGTCAATTGACGTGTTCCTACCTGGGGCGGCAAAAGTCCTCGCTCGTGCGAGATATTCGAGTGTGACGCGCTGGAAAAGGCGTCATGCGAACCCGAACTTTTCCTAATTTCTGCCTAAAGTTGGTGAATCGCCCTATTTGTCCGACGTGTAAGAACAGCTTTTTCATGAAGAGGTAGGTCGGTTAATACAGGTTTAATGGAAAAAATTGAATTTCCGTTGCGATCAACATCCTTATAAAATCTACGAGCGACACAAAAGTGTGGTAAACAGTAATACTTCAACGGGCATAGTACAAACATCGCCTGGAC
>JBMFJH010000003.1:0-113516 GCA_049973945.1 Thermoprotei archaeon | reverse complement strand
CTCGACCAGAACGATGATCGAGGCTCGACCGAAGACCTGCCTAACCGTAGAGGCGTCGAACGTCAGTCCTATCCTGAAGGCCAAGAGCTGGACGGCAAGTGTGGCTAAGAACTGGAACACCTGTGAGTTCAGGTCGACGCCGAAGAAGTTCAGCAAAGCCCCGGCCAGTATGTAGGCGATCACAGGGGACACTCTGAAGTACTGTAGCGCGACCCCTGAAATGGTCGCCACCACCAGCGCCAGCGTGAACAGTTCCAGAACCTCCATTCACTTCGCCTCGCAGTAGCCTCCGTAATACTCGCTCCAGTCCTCGCTGAACCTAAAAACGCATTCGAAGGGCTGGCCCCTCCTCACGTAGTCGAACCAGACTACGTCGTCGGGCCACGTGCCCTCTTGAGGGAGTTCTTTGACCCAGAACGGAAAGGCCTCGTCGCTCTCGCTCGGAATCCCGTTGAAGTCCCGAGATACCACTACGAACATCTTCTCCTCCACGCCGTGAACGAACGTGACTATACCTAACAGATGAGCCTCGTTCAGCTTTACGCCAACCTCTTCGAGCGTCTCTCTCCGCGTGCACTCGATTGGCGACTCTCCCTGTTCCATCTTACCTCCTGGGAAGTTGTACCCTCCTTTCCCTAGGCCTCGTCTCTTGAAGATCAGAAGAAAGGCCTCGCCTCTGAAAATAACAGAAACACATGTACTCATTTCGCGTGCAAGCCGGGCTTGGTTAACTCTTTGAGGTTTAAGATTTCATCGATATCCCTGTCGGAGAAGCCCAGCTCTTTCAGGGCCTGCCTTATGCTCTTGCCCCTAGCCAGCTCCTTGCCGATCTTAGTGGCCATATCGTAGCCGATTTTCGGTGACAGCACCGTTATTAGCGACGGGCTGCTCTCGGCGTAATGTTTCATCTTCTCGACGTTGGGTATCATCCCCGCTATGACTAAGTCAGCCATCTTGTTCAAGGCCTCAGAAAGGACGTTGATTTGGGTCACTACGTTGTAACCCATGAGCGGAACGCCCATGGCCAGCTCGAACTCGCCCAGCATCGCTGCCTTAACGTTCGCTTCGTCAAGTCCAGTAACCTGAGAGAAGGCCAGCAGGGCAGCTTCCACCGTCACAGGGTTCGTCTTTCCGGGCATTATCGAGCTACCGGCGATCTCCTCCTGAGTAGGCAGGTCGATTTCGTTCAGGCCCGTCATGGGCCCCGAGAACATCAGCCTCACGTCTTGAGAGAGCCTGTAGAGGTCGACCGCGATGTTCCTGAGAACGCCGCTCAGGGCGAGTAAGTCCGTCAAAAGCCTGAGCCCCCTGAACTTGTTCGCCGGAGTGAAGTTCAGCTTGGTGACCTCGTTAAATACAGCTATCATCCTGGCCTGGAACTCGGGGTGCGCGTTTATCCCAGTGCCAACGGCAGTGCCGCCGATGGGCAACTCCCTGACGTAGTCCAAAGTCTGGTTCAGGAGGCGCAAGTCGTGGGAGAAGGCGTCCTCGAAGGCCGATAGTTCCTGGCCCAAGGTCACGGGCATCGCATCTCTCAGATGGGTTCTCCCCGCCTTAACGACGTCCTTGAACTCCTCCGACTTCTTGTTCAGCGTGCCAATCATCTTCCTCATGGCAGGGATGAGCTTCTCCTCTACTTCAGCGACCGCAGCGATCCTTATCGCCGTGGGAACGGTGTCGTTGGAGGACTGCCCCATGTTCACGTGGTCGTTCGGGTGGATCTTCAGGCCGAACCTCCTGCTCGCCTCCTCGGCGATCAGCTCGTTTACGTTCATGTTGAGGCCTGTGCCCGAACCAGTTTGGAACACGTCCAGCACGACCTTGTCGTCGTGTTTGCCCTCCATCACCTCTCTGGCGACGGTCATGATCGCCTCGGCTATCTTGGCGTCGAGGAGGCCGAGCTCCGAGTTGATTTTGGCGGCGGAGTACTTGATCAGACCCATGGCCCAAATTATTCTCCTCGGAAACTTGGTACCAGTGTTAAGGAAGAGCCTAGGAGCCGTTTCTGTGTACTTCACAGGTTAGGAGAGTGGAGGGCCGTTAATAAGGATGCAAACGGCCTCGGAATAAACTCGCGCGTCCCAGTTCGAAAAGGAATCGGGAGCGGTCTAGGGCCTACCGCTTACGGATTTCCTTCACGGTAGAAGCGATGTACTCCAAATAGAGGATTCTGGCGTGCCTACAAAACGTTTCCCCGCACTCGCAATGGCTGTCCAGTAGATTAAGACCTTCTATCACTATTTCGACCTTCAGAGGTCTCGTATAACACCTGGCGGGAACGAGACCGCTAACCCTCTTCCTCTTCTGTTCTTCTCTCACCTGGGTTATCAATTCTCGTCAGCTCTTCGTACGATTTGTAGCCTTCGTAAAACATCGCTACACCCGAAACTATTGAAATTATCATGGAGTACAGGAACAATGCGGTGGTATTGAGGGAGTAGAGCGAGGCCTCAACCGGGACGCTGGCGACTAGCATTGAGCCGAGGAGGACTTTGCCGGGCACGGCGAACTTCAACAGCTTTACGTAACCTTTAGGTGGCTTCGCAACGTAGAGCCCCTCATCGACCCTCTCGACTAAGCCTTCCGCTATTAAGTTGTCTATGTGATGTTTTACCAACGCCGAACTCCCAAGGTTAAGGTCCCTCCTAATGTCACTCAATCTGACAGGCTTTCCGGCCCTCAACATGTACGCGTAAATCCTCCTCGACGTCTCTGACCTGAACCTGAGCCCCAATTCAACGCACATTAGAAGTACCTAAATCAAAAACCTTACTTACATACGTTCGTCGGTAGTTTCGATTATCGTTAAATACAGTGAGGTGTCCAAAAACGTCTCAGGGTGTAAGTGAACCTAGACAAGGTCGCCATAGCCTTCGTGGTAGGGGTACTGTTAGCCATAATGCTGGGTTTCGTGACCTACCTAGTCGCCGACAATGACATGGTCGTAGGATGGGTCTCTAAAATCAAAAGAGTAGAAATCGACGAGCACGGAGTTGTCAAGGCGGAACACGTCAGCATAATTCCCGGAATCGTGGCGAGTGCCAATAACGGAAGTGCGCAGCCCCTCGCGTCCTCATATTTTATTTTAGACAGTAGCCCAGCCTATAAGGTTCATTTCTACACCGCATCTTTACAGGGCAATGAATTGTTCGTATTCAATAAGGAAGAATGGGAGGGTAGCATTTCGATAGGGGGCACGACAATAATCTACTCTAAGATAACTGTGATCTATCCCGAGTACGACTCGATAAGCTGGAGGAAGCTTATCTCGGAGGCCAAAGCAGTTACATACATCATAGTGCCCAAAGGTTCGCTGATAGATATCGCGTTAAACGTTACTCAAGGTACCAACGTGACAGCCTTCTCAGTACTCGGAGTGTTGCAACTAAAGAACTACACCATTACGGTATACAATGGCTCCAAGTACTTTAACTTAGTGTACACGGCCGGCAACGTTGACCACGAAACGATCGTAGTCCTTCCAACCGTCTTGAACGACTCCACCTTGTTCATTTACGTGATAGACATCAAGCCGTGAGGCTGTCTCAGACGGGGATATTTCAGTCATGTATGTCCTCACATCGACCCTCATCACAGCCCAAGTTTCTTCAGCAGACCATATATAAGCGACCCGGACTCTAAATTGCTTTCCAACGGTTTCCTCACGGTTCCCACGAACACTCCCCTGTATTTTAGGGCTTCCTTTATCCCTGCTGGATAGTCCGCCTTCCCGATCGCGGAGAGCAACTCGTTTATAGCCCTTTGAAGTTCTACAGCCTTCCTTAGGTCGCCGCTCTGTACCGCCGTATGGAGGGACTTCACCAACGCGGGGGACACGTTAGCTACCCCGCTCACTACGCCGTCCGCTCCCATGGATAGGCCGTAGAGCAACAGCCAGTCGTCCCCATTCAGCATCACGAAGTCCTTATTGACGGATTTCAGCGCAGTCATATAGGTGTAAAACTCTGACGCATTAGAGGTGGTGAATTTCATCCCCGCGATTATCCCCTCTTCTACCATCCTTCGGAAGGTCTCTAGGCTTATGGTGTAGCCGAGCTTTGAGGGGTAATAATACGCGAAGACCGGTACGCCCAATCTCGACAGACTTTCGTAGTACTGAATAATGCCTTTATCGGACGGCCTTAGGTAAACGGGGGGCAGACTCGCAATATAGTATGCTCCTCTGTCGACGACTTCTTTGGCCAGATGGACAGCCCTTTCCGTATAGTTCTCGTGTATTCCAACTATGGTCTCTTTGGGTGCTATCTCGAGGAACTTCATTGCGATTTCCAGCTTTTCTTGATACGTGAGCAGACTTACTTCCCCAGTAGTGCCGTTAATAAAGAACCCGTCGGCCCCCTCCCGTTTCAAATAGTTAATATAATCGGAAACGATCGAGAAGTTAATTGATCCATCGTCCTTGAACGGAGTGACCGTAGCCACTATTATTCCTTTCATCGCACAGTAGTGTTTCCATCCGCTATAAACGTTCGTCGCTCAGCGACACAAGGTTATAGACCCCAGGCCTAACATAACCCGAGTGCCCTGAATGAAAGTCCAAGGATCAGTCGACTTGTCCCCGCTCTCGGAAGACGCTATATGGCGCTTCGTTTCAGACATCGATAAAGTATCGAGGTGTTTTCCTGGGCTAAAGAGCATTGAAAAGGTCAGCGAAAACACTTACAAGGTCACCGGCCAAATCTCCGTCGGCTTAATAAAGGGGGAGTACAACGCTGAGGTCCTCTTCACCAAGATCGACCAGGCTACGAAAACGATCTCGTTCAACGCCAAGGGTAAAGGGATGAACAGCGTGGTCGAGCTCGTCACGAACCTGAAGGTGGCAGGATCGAAACTGGACTACGACACTGACGTTAAGCTTTCTGGCGTCCTAGCCTCTCTGGCGTCCAGAGTGCTGAACCCCATAGTCTCGAGGATCCTGGAGGGACTGGCCAGTTGCGTGAAGGAGTCACTGAAGGCCAGTTAGGTTATTAGTCATTAATGTGAAAAACTTACAGCGACCCATGGACGTCTCGAAAAGGGAGATCGAGTACCTAGAGGCAATCGCTACTCTTGAGAAGAGTAGTCCCAGAGTGACGCTAACCGCTTTAGCGGAGTACCTCAACGTCAGCGTTCCGTCGGTATATGAGGAGATTTCGCACCTAAAGGAGAAGGGATACGTGGAGAGGAGCGGGAAAGCCGTCAAACTGACGGATAAGGGGAGGGACGCGTTGGAACAGTACAAGAAGGCCCATAGGGTATTAGAGCTCTTGTTGGTCAAGGCGGGGGTAAGCCCAGACAGGGCCTGCGAACTGTCAGCTCAGTTTGACGTAAGTGTCCCAGAAGAGGTCATCGAAGCGTTGTACAAGTACCTCGGCGAGCCTAAGGCGTGCCCCCACGGAAACCCTATACCATGATTTATTCAACGTGATGAAAATTTAGAACACATATCGTTGAGTAAAAGAACTTTTAACTTTCGAAAGTCAAAATCCAGTACGTGATTGAGCTCTCTTCGTTTCAGTACGTCCTAACGGTGATCAGTGGCTTCCTGGTAGGCTTCTCTCTGGGACTCATCGGAGGAGGCGGCTCAATACTGGCGATTCCTTTACTTTTATACTTCGTCGGTCTAGCTTACGACACTCGACACTCGGAAAACTACGTAGCTCACTTGGTCATAGGGACGACGGCTCTAGCGGTAGGCCTAAACGCCTACGTAAACGCCTACATGCATTGGCGTAAGGGCAACGTAAAGGTGAAAGAGGGAATTACGTTCGCGACGTTAGGTGCGCTAGGAAGCTTCGTCGGTGCTAAGGTCGGTTTACTGGTTCACGGAGCGCTTCTGTTATTCCTTTTCGGTGTTCTGATGATAGTGATAGCAATTCACGTTTGGAAGGGAGGCTCTAGGACTAAGACGAGGTCGTTGGGTAACGATCCAGTCGCGACATCAAGCAAGGACTGCGGGAAGTTGAAATGGCCTAGGTTAGTACCGACGAGCTTCGCCGTTGGTTTCGCCTCAGGCTTATTTGGCATAGGGGGAGGCTTCCTCATCGTTCCTGGGCTTCTCTTCAGTACCGGAGTATGCATGCTGAAGGCTGTCGGAACGTCTCTGATTTCGGTGGGGACTTTCGGCGTGGTAACGGCAGGCACTTACATGATTGAAGGCCTAGTCGACCCAGTCGTGAGCGTGCTCTACCTCTTGGGAGGCGTGGTCGGGGGTTATCTCGGAGCGAAGGTGGCCTCGAGCCTCCCGAGGGGCGTCTTGAGAAAGGTCTTCGCGGTCATCATAATCGCCGTGGCGATATACATTGTGTATAAGAACGCGTACAGTTTTTACGAGCTCCTAGTTTTAGGCTCTCAGCATTGAATAAATTTCCCTGATTTTCTTGTCAATCGAGGTTATAGCCTCGTTGACCGCCTTTAACGCCTCATCCTTATCCCTCTCGTCCACGGCCTGTCTCAGAGGTTCCACGACGCTAGTAAGGTGGGGGTCGTTCTTCCCCTTCGCAAAGAGGCCCTGGAGTTCCTCCTCGATCAGCCCCCAAGGAGGAGACCTCGTACCCTCGAGCTTAATTTTGACCTTCTCCAGCGAGGTTCTCAAGAGCATGTAGTCCTGGAGCTGGTAGAAGAGCTTGTCCTTGCTCAATTCCGTTTAATAGTGGCTAAGCGTAGTTAAATCGGTGAGCCCCACCACCCATCGGGGCCAGAGTGCCCTAGGGGATCGATGAGGGCCCTCAGCAGGGTGGGGCACATTCGGGGTGATGAGGCCGACATAAACGGACTAGTGAAGAGGGGTCGATTTCCTGATGTCCGAGCTCGAGAAAATCGCCGAGGAGGTAAGGGCTTGTACGAAGTGCAGGTTGCACTTGACTAGGACTAACGCAGTTCCTGGTGAGGGCAACCCCAAGGCTACTGTCATGTTCATAGGGGAAGCTCCGGGCGAGAACGAGGACTTGCAGGGTAGGCCTTTTGTGGGAGCGGCGGGAAGCGTCCTTACTAAAGCGATAGAGGAAATTCTCGGTCTAAGGAGGAGCGACGTGTTCATAACTAACGTTGTTAAGTGCAGGCCACCGAACAACAGGGATCCCGAGGACGACGAAATTGCGGCCTGCTCTCCGTATTTAGAGAGGCAGATAGCGTCGATCAAGCCCAAAATAATCGTGACGTTAGGCAGACACTCCACGAGGTACTTGATGGAGAGGTTCGGGAGGAGGTTCCGGTCGATCTTGGCGGTCAGGGGTCAGCCGTTCGAGGTCGACTTCGGCTATGGTAGTGTGACGGTGTTCCCCACGTTACACCCCGCGGCCGTGTTGTACAACCCGAGGCTCAGGGAGCTCTTCGAGGAGGACTTCAGGAAGCTCGCTAGGCTCGCCGGGCTCACGAAAGGCAAAGATAAAAGGCCCACGATACTTGACTTCCTAAATGGGCCTAGGGCTGGAAGGGAAAAGGGCGATAGTGACGTCGTCGAGTAAGGGCATCGGGTTCGCGATTGCTAAGAGGTTCCTCGAGGAAGGGGCTCACGTAGTGATATCGTCACGCAACGAGAGGAACTTGAGCGAGGCGAAGGCCAGGTTAGAGAAAATCGGCAGAGTTTACGCCGTGAAGGCCGACCTTTACGATCCAGACCAGGGAGTCGAGCTTGTGAGGAAGGGGGTGGAGCTCCTCGGAGGCCTCGACGTACTCGTTTACGTGCCCCCACCGCCTAGGCCCGGGACTGTGTTCAACCTCGAAAAGCAGGACTGGATGAGCGCAGCTAACTCCCTGATGATAACTCCTGTCTTGATGGTCAAGGAGGCGAGCAAGTACATGGGGCCGGGAGGGAGGATCATAATAAGCACGTCGACCACGGTCAAGCAACCCATCGACAACCTCGACTTGTCGAACGTCATCAGGACGTCCTTAGTAGGCCTCATAAAGACCGCGAGCAACCAGCTGGCCGAGAAGGGGATCCTCGTAAACGGCATCATGCCCGGCTACACCATGACCGACAGGATGAAGCAGCTCATCGAGACGAGGTCGAAAGCCCTCAACAAGGACCCGAAAGAGGTCGAGAGGGAGTTCGTCAAGGACGTACCGCTGAAGAGGTTCGCCGACCCTGAGGAAGTGGCGAACGTCGTAGTCTTCCTCGCCTCTAACCTGGCCACTTACGTGACTGGCGCCCTTATTCCCGTCGACGGCGGGCTGATCAAGACCTCGTTTTAACGCATTTCCGTAATACCGACATGGAAAGAGCGTTGATCTCTTAACGCGACTCCTGGCTTTTTGCCTCACTTTCACCGGCTGTCTCGGGCCTTACCCGTTATAAAACGCCGTGTCTGAGTATTACCTTTGAGTGATACGTAGTGAGGATTACCGACTTCTACGTCGCTAACTTCAGGAGCCTCAAAGAGGTGAGGCTTTCCGACCTGGGAGGAGTAAACCTCGTAGTTGGTTACAACGGCAACGGGAAGACTAACCTGCTCTCCGCAATTTTCACGTTCGTCAGGAACCTTAGCTCCGGCATAGAGAGGAAGACGATCGACGACCCGGAGGGGAGCTACGCTGTACTTTGGCACACCTACGATGTCTCGAAGCCGATCTACCTAGGGGGTACGGTCTACTTCAGTGAGGACGAAGTGGCCAAGGTGCTAGGGAAGAGAACTGCCTATAGGGTTGAGGTGGTCAACAAGGTTCAGTACGACAGGAAGACGATTACCTGGAGCGTTGAAAGGCTCCTCGTCAACTCGTCCCCCATCGATTCCGACACGCTGAGAGATGTGAAACAGCTATTCAGCTACGCGGCGAACCTAGTGGAGTACGTGCCAATTTACGACGCGAACTACTTCGACGAGTCCTTGAAGAGGATGATGGAGCTTTACAAGTCTCCCCTGCACCTGAAAAAGCTCTGGTACGACTTCGCGAACTTAGTGAGCTCGACTATACCCGAAGTGAAGGGCTTGGAGATCTGGGAGGGTAATAAGCTGGTGCTCAACGTCCAGAACCTCCCCGTATACGTCGACCTAGCGGCATCGGGCTTCCAGAGGGCGATACTGATGCTCTTCGTGATATGGGCCAGCGGCAACAAGGTCATGCTTATTGAGGAGCCCGAGGTCAACATGCACCCAAGCCTTCAGGCCAGGATCATCAAACTTATCAAGGAGTGGTCGAAGAGGTCTAACTTCCAGGTGTTCATAACTTCCCACTCGCCCTACTTCGTCTCCGCCAAGGTCGTCGAGTCGGTAATACTTATGAAGAGGAGGGACGCCAGCTCCACGGCGATCCAGGTGAACCTGGACAGCACCCTCGAGCTACTGCTCAGCATATTGAGGGTTAGGCTCACCGACCTCCTCTTCAACAGGGTGGTTATACTCACCGGACCACAGGTCGAGCCGGTAGTAATGCTAAACTGGCTCAGGAGGGTCGGCATACCGGTGGACGAGCTCGGGATAGCGGCTTTCAAGGTCAACAACGAGTACGAGTTCGGCCTCTGGAGGAGGGTAATAGAAAGGCTGAAGCTGACCACCGTGTACGTCGGGTTGTGCGACCTGGTTACGGGGGAGGAGAAGGACTGGTGTGTGCCCTTCAACAGGAACGTGGAGGAGTTCTTCAGCAGGGACGTCTTACCAACGGTGCTCAAGTCCTTAGGGATTCACCTCGAGGACAAGGAGGTGAGGGATCTCTACAAGTCGGACGTGACGTCGTGGCTCAACCAAGTTACGAGGAAGAGGGGAGTCGACTACGAGAGGATTAGGACTTCCTTGGGAGACATCATGAGTAGCAACGATACCGCAGAGCTGCCAAAGGAGATAGAGATTTTAGCGAACAAGATTAAGTCTATCCAGGAAATCGCATGAACGTCACCCTTTTTGATATAGGAATCGTAGTAACCTTCGTAGGGCTAATCGTACTGATCGTAGGCCTAATTTACGAGATCATGAGGAACCTAAAGCAGGCGGACTCTCAGCAGAAGGGAGAGACGAAAGTCGGAGGGGTAATACTGATCGGGCCCTTCCCTATCGTTTTTGGGAATTCCAAGGACATGGTGAAGGTCTCTCTCGTGCTCCTCGCGATAATGATAGCTCTACTGATAACCCTCGTCCTTATCTAAACTTTGGGTATTGAAAATAACTCCAAAAATCACACTTGGCCCATGACTTTCATGGCTTTATACACTCTCTCTACAGCAAGAACCATTGCGGCTGTCCTCATGTCCTGGTCTCCTAGCTTCTGGTACTTGGAGTAAACCGCCTCGAACGCCTTGCTCATCCTGTTCACTATTAGACTGCGTTGCTGCTCCTCGTCCAGGATCTCCCCCATCTTGTTGTTGGCCCACTCTACGTAGCTCCCTACTACTCCGCCTGCGTTCGCTAGAATGTCGGGCACAACGACTATTCCCTTGTTTCTCATTATTGGGTCGGCGTCAGCCGTGAGGGGGCCGTTGGCCGCCTCAACTATCAGTTTAGCCTTAACTTTGTCAGCGTTGCCCTTGTGTATTACGTTCTCTATAGCCGCTGGGATCAAAATGTCGCACTCGCTGGTCAACAGCTCGTCGTTCGTCACCTTCTTACCTCTCGGGTAGTTGACGACCGAGCCTGTAGCCTTCTTCACCTTGACTAGTTCCTCGTAATCCAGGCCGTTGGGGTCTATCACTCCCCCTTTGGTGTCGCTCACGCCTATTACCTTGGCTCCCATCTCAGTCAGGAACTTGACCGTGTAGCTTCCCACGTTGCCGAAGCCTTGGACTATCACCCTTTTGCCCTCTATGCCTCCCAGGAACTTCTCCGCCGCCATCCTAGCTATCGTGGCGACGCCCAATCCCGTGCTGTACTCCCTCACCGCTATGCCCCCTATTTCCACGGGCTTCCCAGTAAAGGCTCCCGGGTCCCGCCTTCCCGAGACCTTCGTGTACTCGTCCAGGAACCAGGCCATCACCTGGGCGTCCGTATTTACGTCTGGGGCCGGGATGTCTATATCGCTCCCGATGTATTTGTATATCTGGTCGATGTACTCCCTGGAGAGCAGTTCGAGCTCCTCCTTGGTTAATGTCTTAGGGTCGACCTTCACGCCGCCTTTGCCCCCGCCGAAGGGCAAGAGCAGTAGTGAGTTCTTCCAGGTCATCATCATTGAGAGCGCAACTACCTCGTCCTTATTCACCATGGGGTGGTACCTAACTCCCCCCTTATAGGGGCCTAATGCGCTGTTGTGCTGAGACCTCCAACCGACGAACGTCTTCACTCTTCCGTCTTTGGTCCTTATCGACATCTTCACCTCGAGGACTCTCTCAGGGGTAGCCAGCGCCTGAATAGAGTCGTCGTCCAGGCCCAAGATCTGGCCGGTCGCGTAAAGCCTTTTGAGCTGTTGGGTCAAGAGGCTAGAAGACATTACCTCTTCGAATGGGGTCGCCATTGTACTCTTGTTGTGTGTGGCTACATTAATATCGTTATTTCCAAAAGGAAAGAACTTCGGTTTATCTTAACCTGAATAGGACGGCGAGGATTACAATGATTAACGAGAACGCTACAGCTGCGATGAAGGACTCCTTCGGATGAACCACTTGATACGGCAATGTTGTAGGGCCTTCCGTCTGTACGACTGGCGGATAGGTCTGAGTAGCTGGTAACAGCATGGGTTTAACTAGCTCCAACTCCAGGAGCGGAACGTTTTGCGTAACAGAAGTCACGAGCTCCTTCACAACGACTCCTTGCGGTGTAACCCATAGGGTTACGTTCTGCGTCCTGTTTTCGATACCTGTATAGACGTAGGTGTTGTAGTGGTTACCTAGCACGCTGACCTGCTGTTGGTCTATTAAGAACACTGTTGTGTTCCCCCAAGCGACGCTTTTCTCCCCGACAAAGGGGAAGATCAGCGACGGATCAGTGCTCGCGTTGACTATTTTTATGAATAGGAAAGTCGGATATCCGAACACACCCTGGGGGCTCGCGACGTAGTTGTTCTGTATTGGCCTTATGGAATAGTAGGCCATAACGTAAGTGTCGTTGTACATGGTGAAGGGCGCGAATATCTGGAGGTAGCCTGTTACCGTTAAGGACTGCGAGAAGGGATTATAGGTCTTAACAGCGTAAAGCAAGGGCTGAGAGGACGCCAATTGAAGTGCCTTACTTGAATTGACGTTAATCGTTATCGGTCCAGAGTAATTTACTAACTCTAAAGACAGGGCCTGTGAAGGCCCTTGACCAAATAACGACTTCAGGTAGCCCTGCGCGTTAACGACTACGTTCACGTTCCCTCCCCACCTAGCGTCAATTAACGCGGCGTGGAGTTCGCTGTTGTTATAAAACGGCGTGACTAGTAGCGAGGTCGAGTTCGTCCCACTTATCAGGACTCCCATATTAGTGTAGAGGGATTCGATCGCGGTGATGTTCGTGATGTTTATGGGAGCCAGGAACTGAGGAGGTATATAAGGGTAGTAGGGCGAGAGGGGGGAGAGCAAATTAACTACGTGTGTCCCGTTGGAAACGATCGTTAGGTTCGGGGGGATATTCCCTTGGACGTTAACTACCAGGGTTAGTCCCTGCACCTTTTCTACTGTATAGATTAAGGTAAAGTTATACGTCTCTGTCGTGGTTTTGGTCGTAGCGTTACTCTCGCTAGACTTAGTGGTTAACGTGACGGTTTTCACGTAAGTTCCCTTGTAGACGAGGACTTTGTATATGGTGATCTCGCCCAAGCTCGCCCCGTAAGAACCCCCTTGACCGATGGATCCCAAAGAGAACGCTAGTGTTGATGCTATGAACGCGACAAGCAGGGCTACCGTCAGAGTCCGATTCATCGGAGAGCTGAAACGCGTTTAATAAAAAACGTTATTGGGAGGAATGTGTCTGGCCGGCCACTTGTAGCTGTAGGTTGTCTAGTTTCGGAAGGCAACAAAGTGTTGCTCGTAAGGAGGAAGAAGCCCCCGAACGCCGGACTGCTAGCAGTACCAGGCGGAAAGGTGGAGTTCGGCGAAACTTTAGAGAAAGCAGTAACGAGGGAAATGAAGGAGGAGACTAACTTGGACGTAGAAGTAGTTGACGTCCTCGCGATAGTTCAGGTGATAAAGGAGGGGTTCCACTACGTGATCGTCGACTTCCTGTGTAGGAAGGTCGGGGGAGTGGAAAGGGCCAGTAGTGACGCCTCTGAGCTAGTCTGGGTCGACCTGAACGAATTAGAGGAGATAAGGAGTTCGATGTCCCCTTCAACTTACGAGATGCTGGAGAGGTGGAAAAAGGGTGATAGGTTGCCCCTAATTGTAACCTCAAGGGATTGACTCACTCTAACCGCCACGTCGATCTGTCCTTAGAGTCGAGTACCTTGACGCCCGCGCCCTCCAGGATCGCCCTTATCTGATCGCTCAGGTCGTACATCTTCTTCGCCCTTAGCTGGTTCCTCACCTCTAGGACGGCGTCGAGGACTTTCGCTAGCCTCTCCATGCTCGCCTCGAACTCCTCGTCCATGACCCTGAAGACCTCGTTGAAAGCCCTGAAGCCGTCCAGGAGGATAACGGCTGAAGTGAAGTCCTCCTGGTGCTGTACCTTAGTGAAGACGAGGTCGGCCATCCTGTGGGCAACATTGAGGGCCTCAGCAGTATTGAAGTCCAGGCTCATTGCCCTGTGGAACTCCTCGATAAGTTCTACAGCCTCCCTCTGCGCCTTTATTGCCTCGTCGCTCGACCTGTGCTTAGGCCCTTGGGAGACGATCCCCCTCAGGACGGCCACGGCGTCCTTCAGCCTCTGTAACCCCCTCTTAGCGCTCTCCAAAGCCTCGTCGGAGTAGTCCAGCTCAGACCTGTAGTGGGCGGATAAGTACCAGTACCTGAGCACGTTGGGGCCCCAGGTCTTGAGGGCGTCTTTGAGGGGAATGATGTTCTTGAGGGACTTACTCATCTTCTCCTTCTTTATTGTGAGGTAGGCCACGTGTAGCCAGTAGTTGACCCATTTGTGCCCGAAGTAGGCCTCGCTCTGAGCTATCTCGTTCTCGTGGTGGGGGAATACAAGGTCTATCCCGCCCCCGTGGATGTCGAACCTCTCCCCCAAGAACCTGGTGGACATGGTGGAGCACTCAATGTGCCAGCCTGGCCTCCCCTTACCCCAGGGCGACTCCCAGTAGGGCTCTCCCGGCTTCCACGCCTTCCATAGGGCGAAGTCGTACGGGTTCTTCTTCTCCTTCACGAACTCCTCTCCCTGGTTCCACTGCTCCTTCTTCGTGTTGGAAAGCAGGCCGTAGTTGGGGAAGGAGTCAACGTCGAAGTACACGCTCCCACTCGGGGCGACGTAGGCGTGGCCCTTGTCTATTAGCCCCTGGATGAACTGGATTATTTCCTGGATGTGCTCGGTGACCTTAGGGTGGGCGTCTATCTTGACCTTGAGGGCCGAGACCCCCTCCAGGTAATCTTTCGTGTAGAAGTCGACTATTTCCCTCCAGTCCTTCCCGGTCTCCTTGGCCCTGTTGATTATCTTGTCGTCTATGTCGGTTATGTTCTGAACCCTTATGACGTTGTAACCCCTCAGCCTCAAGTACCTCACTATAGCGTCGAAGGCGACGAAAGTCCTCCCGTGGCCTATGTGGACGTAATCGTAGACGGTTGGGCCACAAACGTACATCTTCACTGTGTGAGGGCTGAGGGGCTGGAACGGCTCAAGCTTCCTCCCGAAGGTGTTGAACAGCTTGATCTCACTCACCTAGCAACACCTTCCTCGTCAACTCCCTGACTTTAGGGATGTTATACAAAACGTCGGCCTTTACTCCCAAACTTTCGCCCAGATAAACGCTGGCGAATCCCGCCAACAGGAAGAAGTACGCTATTACCTTTAGTAAACTGCTAGAAGGAGGAGTGAGCACTTCGGCGTTCAGCACCTTTATCGTGGTGTCGTCAATCGGATCGTCGGACTTGATCACTATGGGCAAGTAGTCCTTCCACCTCGAGTAGAGCTCGATCTCGTTGTGGTTCACTTCTGGGATTTCGCCGTAAAAGGCGGGGTACTTCGCGTTCTCGTTCACCTCCTGCTTGAACCTCTCGGCTATAGGCAAGTACTTAGACGCGTAAAACACTGGGGTTCTTCCCTTGATCTTCTCTGCCAACTCCTTGCCCTTGCTTTTGGCCTCTTGAAGGTACTCGTGCGTAGCCTCGACCAACTCCATTGGGTTGTAGTTGGCTCCGAGAACCTTGAGGATCTTAACGATTGGAAGGAACACGTACGGGAAAGAGAACCTGGTCTGCAGGCCCGAAGGAATCCTAACGTACGGTACGCCCTTCTCCTGGGCCCATTTCAGCAAGTCCCCTCCCGAAGTTATCACTACGACCTTAGCTCCCATTTCGTGCACTTTCTTTGTTGCTACCAACGTCTCAGTAGTTGTGCCGCTGTACGACACGCTCAGGGCCAGAGTCTTGCTATCTGCCCAGGCCTTGTAGCCCCTGAACAGCCTGTACTCGAACGGTAAGTCCATCATTTCGAGCAACCTTCCTGGAATCCCGCTACCCCCAATGCCAAGGTAAACGAGCTTCTCGGCCTTCACGTCGGGCATGTCTAAGCTTAAGGCCCTCTCGTAGAACTCGGGCCACATTTCGTAAACTATGCTCAACTCACTCAGCCCCCAGGCTCAGGCTCATTGCGATCGGGTTTGCTGAGAGGCTCAAGTTGATAGACTTCAGGCCGAGATCCCCTTTCTTCTTCGCCACTTCGAGGTAAGACTCGAGGGCAAAGGAGATGCAACTCTCGATTAAAGACGCCAACGACTGTCTAATCGTTTGGTTCCCGAGGGACGATATAACCGCCGGTTGCAACAGCAGGTTACCCAGGAGGTTAACCCTGGCCACGAACTTTACTAAGGAGATCAAAGCGCCCTTCGTGTCGTTTGAGGACAGCGAAGTGTTCACCTCTTCCGCCAACTTGCCGAGGGAGTCCGCCTCCTGTTTGAGGAACTTAAGCGCCTCTGTTTCGTTATAGCTCAACCCGGCCTCGCTCATGCCCTTTACCTTGTTCGTGACCTCTATCAGCTTCTTGTAGGCCTCCATTAGAAATAGTCGTGATATAACGATTATATTGCTTAACCTTCCCGCATATACAGGAGGAGTATGAAAAGGGTCGTCGTAATCGGCGGCGGAGCAGCTGGGATGAGCGCGTCCTCCAGGGTGAGGAGGCTGGACGAGAGTGCGGAAATAACTGTCTTCGAGTCGACGAAGATGGTCAGCCACGCCCCGTGCGGGATCCCGTATTACGTCGAGGGGCTCTTCGACGACGAGAACCTCTTCATGACGTACACGCCCGAGTTCTTCAGGACTAAGAGGAGGATCAACGTAGTTACCGAGACGAGGGTAACGGAGGTAGACCTGAAGTCGAGGGTGGTGAGGGCAGAAGGGAAGGGCCAAAAGTACGTCGCGGAGTATGACTACCTCGTGATAGCCACTGGGGCCTCGCCCAAAATTCTAGATACGGCGAAGGGCGACAGGGTGTTCTACGTCCATCACCCCGCCGAGGCCAAGGAGCTAAGGGAGAAGCTGTGGTCGCTCAACAGGATCGCCGTAGTTGGGGCTGGGATCACTGGCTTAGAGATGGCCGAGGCCCTCGCCGCCAGGGGTAAGAAAGTGATCCTGATTCACAGGGAGCCGTACCCCCTCAACAAATACCTCGACGAGGACATGGGCAAGATACTAGCAACTAAGGTTTCACAGAGCGTTGAGTTCAGGCCAAACGAGGCCTTCGAGAGAGCTGAAGAGGGAGGGAGAATCGTAGTTACTGATAAGGGAAAGTACGAGGTGGACGGCACCATAGTCGCCGTCGGGATCAGGCCAAACGTGGACCTCTTCAAGGACTACATAAAGCTGGGCCCAACTGGGGCTATAGAGACCGACCACCACATGAGGACGAACTTCAGGGAAGTATACGCTGCAGGGGACGTGGCCCAGTCCTTCAACGTCATAACTGGAAAACCGGACTGGCAACCATTCGCTCCTGTAGCTAACAAAATGGGCTTCGTCGCGGGCTCCAATATAGGTGGTCACGAAATGAGGTTCCCCGGCGTCGTCGGCACCGTGATAACGAAGTTCAACGACTACTTCGTCGCAAAGACTGGGCTCACCGAGAGAGAAGCGAGGGAGCACGGGTTCAAGCCGTTCGCCGCGACAATAGAAAGCAAGACCAGAGCGAGGTATTACCCAGGGGCTAAGGACATCTTCATCAGACTCGTCATGGACGAGGCAACGGGCAGGCTGTTGGGTGGCCAAATCATAGGCGGGGAAGAGGTGTTGGGCAGGATAGACGCGGTAGCGGCTATGATCCAGAAGGGGATGACAGTAGAGGAGGCGTTCTTCGTCGAGATGGGCTACTTGCCCGCCATATCGAGAGTCTGGGATCCGCTGATAGTCGCCATAAGGCAACTGATGAAGGCCGAGTGATAAATTGAAAATAGTTTCGGTAATACGTTAGATTTTAAATATAGCCAATTCGTACACAAGTATCAAGAATGGACAAATTTCACGATTCTCTCTCTATCATAGTCAAGCTTGTCTCCCTTTTCATTGGCGAGTCTGGCCCTTTCGTCGAGGCTGAGGAAGAGGCTTCCTATTACGAACCCTTTCCCGTCCTGGGAGTGAAGCCCGAAGACATGGTGTTCTACCCTTCGCCGAAGAGGGCTGACTTCGTCGCTGTTGACGGGAGCAGTAAGAGCCTTGTCTCGGCCGGGGGCATAATCAGCGTAGCTAGCGTCGCGGTTACTGGAAAGGCAGAACCCATAAAGGGCGTGTACCCAAAGCTCACAGGGGTTAAGGGGCTGAACTTAAGCGCTCCTTTCATCGCCTTAGCCCCGTCGACTAAGTCCAAGAGCGAGATCCTCGCCGCGTCTTTGGATTCGGTGATGCTGAGGTCAATCACAGGTGTGCCCTTCGACGCCACCTTCGGGGTATCGAGGGTGGAGACGGAGCTCAGGGCCAACCTGGAGACCGAGGCGCTCTCTGCAGTCGACGGGAGGCCCTTGCTCGACGGGCCTTTGCTCCCCAGTTTCTCCTCGTTGCCGAACGACGTTAGGAGGGAGCTAAGTAGAAGGAGGTACTCCAGGCTCCCCAAGGACGCTGTGGGCGTAGTGAAGAGGATAGACAGGTCTAAGTTATTGGTCGAGTCCTTGAGGCCTTACTCTAGGGAGGTTAGGGAGAAGTTCGACCTCGAGAGCACGGCCTTCCTGAGCGACGAGGCCCTGGTTAGCTTTTTAGTGAAGAAAGTGACCGTGCCTCCCTACAAGCCGATTGCGGTCGGCCCGATAATTTACGAGCCCCACGGCTATAGGGTTCACTCGTATTATCTAGCCCTGCCCCTGCACCCTTACGTGAGGAAGTTTTCCATCATAAGAGTGGAGACGCTGAGCGCGAGATCCTCCGTGCTCGACGAGGTCGCGTCCCTCCCCCTGTCCTCGCAGGGCGTTCCGTATCCCATTTCCTATGCGGACAAGGTAGCCAGGGAGGTCAGAGGAGGCCTTGTGAAGGCCCTCAAAGCTTACTTGGAGTCGCACGGGGTCGGGGTCAGCTACGCCGGAAACATGGCGGTGATGACGAGTTGACCTCATCCGAGGACTTGTACTCCTCGATAAAGGACAACGTGGAACGGGCGAGGGCTTTAGCAGTAACCTTAGGGGAGGTAATAGGTAAGGTCGTGAGGGGCCTCCCTTCCAAGGTCACATCGGACGAGATGACCGTGAATGTCCTCGTTCCTCCGGACGTTTATTACAAGCACAAGTCCCTCGGGAGGGTCGGCACGCTTTTGGGCGTCGTAGACATAAAGACGCTGTACTTCGTCCTTTTAAGGGCTGTAGGCTACGAGAGGGCAGACGCCGCTTCCGTCCTTTACTCCGACACTTCCCTCGTGAACACGGCCGAGACCTATGAGGACGAGCCAGGAGGGCTGATGACGAACGTCCTAATCAAGTGCGAGATGCTCACGAAATACGACGTGTTTAACGGCGGCCCGGTAGAGGCGGCGGACATAGTGGTGGAGCCCCAGAGCCCAGTGATCATTCCTAGAGGAGAGGTAATAGAGAAGGCCTTAGATCTCAACAGGGGCCTGCTCAGGCTGGGCTACCTGGACTCCTCCCAGGAGGTCAGGGTTTCAGCCTCTTTCGAGGACATGAACTACCACACGCTCATCGTGGGAACGACCGGCACTGGGAAGACCTCGTTCATAAAGAACCTCATAGCGACGGCTTACCTGCTCGACGAGAAGTCGAGGATCTACGTCCTAGACACCACCGGAGATTACTACCACATATTCCTTCCACCGGACTTCTCCAGCCCGATCGCGAGGGAGAGCTTCAAGGCGTTCACGAAGCTCGTGGGGAAGGTCAACGGGCTGAAGGCGGACATCGTTTTCCCCGTGACTAGGACGTGGTTGAAGTACTACGCCAACGGCAACAAGGACGTCGCCTCCATCACGGCGGCTTACTACAACAACTACGTCAGGCCTATCTTGGAATACTTAGAGAAGAAGGGGCTCAAGCTCTACGTCAGCGTCACTGGAAATTCGATAAGGGTCTCCAACTCGGAGTGGACTGCGGAGGCCAGGATATTGCCCTTCTACTTCAAGTTCAGCGCAGTTAAGGGGCTGTTGCACAAGCTGAACCCCTACTTCAGCGAGCAGGCGTCCCACTTCCTAAAGATCCTCATCAGGAAATACAAGGACGAGGTTAGGGACTTCGAGGACTTAGTCGAGATCCTCGAGGGGGACGTGAGCGAACAGCTGAAGATCCACAAAAGCACTAAGGAGAACATCATCAGGGGCCTCTACCTACTCGAAAACACAGGGCTCTTCAACGTCGGTTCCGACAGGGTCAGGGTGAAAGACGTCCTTGACTCCGACTTGAGGTTAACGATCTTCGACTTCTACAACTCCAACCTGGACGACTTCGCCCAGAAGATCATGATTTACTACGTTCTGGACAAGATCTTCGAGTTCAGGGAGAAACAACTCAAGGCTGGCTCGCTCGACAGCAGGGCCCTCATAATCATAGACGAGGCCCACAAGTTCTTCCCCTCGGCTAAGGGCTCTGAGGAGGACACGAACTACGTCAGGAGGGTAGCGGGGAAGATAGCGTTGATGATGAGGTTGGGGAGAAGGAGGAGGCTGGGGTTCGTTTTCGCCACTCACAACCCCAACGACCTGAGCGACATCATTGTACAGCTAGCGAACAACAAGTTCCTGTTCAGGATTAAGGCAGAGGTGGCAGAGTCGTTCGGGCTTTCCAAGGCCGAGGCCATGACCCTCTCCAGGGAGGCTAACGGTGTTGCCTACTACATCTCGCCCTGGCTCAGGGAGTCAAAGATAAAGATTAGGGTGCCGATACCGCCACCAGTAGGACACTATGACCTATCAAGGAGCTGACGCCGTCGAGAAGCTGAGGATCTCTTTGACGAAGATAAGGCAAGGGAAGCCCGAGGCGGTGAGGGAATTCCTCCTAGCGGTTTCCAGCTTAATGCCCCCCTCGACGGACTTCGGCATACAGATTGGGAAAAGGGGGAAGCAGGAGTATTACGTAGATCACAAGGGCTTTTCCGTTATCCTGCTCTCGGAGGACGAGTACCTTCCATACCTTTCCTCAAAGGAGATCAGGGTGGAGCCGGACAAGGTTCCAGAGGACGTGTTAAAGCAGGCTAGGCAGGACTACAAAAGGATTCTGAGAGAGCTCTTGGACTCCCTCATGGAGTACGCGAAGAGGCACAAGGAGTATTACAAGCTCGTAGAGGAAGTGAACGGCGTTGTCCTTCAGAATCTCTGACACCCTAGTAAGTACTGTCAAGATCGTCCACTACGAGCAGACTAACTTCATGGGGAGGCTTCACGGCGGCGACATGCTGGAGTTCCTCACCGACGTTGGATTCTTATCTGCCTCGAGGTTCTCCAGGGGCACTGCGCTACTCGCCTTCCTCGACGACGTGTCCTTCAGGAAGCCCGTCAACCTAGGCGACGTCATAGTTTTGGAAGCCGAAGTGGACTACGTTGCTCACTCCTCAATGGAAGTTACCATGAGGGCCGTGAGGAACGGTGAGGTGGTCGTCGAAGCTACGGGAGCTTACGTCCACGTGGACGAGTTCCTTAGGCCGACCGTGATCACCTCGGAACTGAAGCCGAGCGGAGGAGACGAAGAGGAGAGGTACTTCTCAGCCAAGGCGAGGAGGGAGAGGAGGCTCGGGAGGATAGCGGACAGGAAGGACAGGAGGTACGACGTATCCGACCCGACTGAGGGGCTCAGGTACAGGCTCTCCTCAACCTTCTACGTGAGCCCCGAGCTCTCCTACGACGGGAGAATAATGAGTGCAGGGAAGCTGTTGAAGATCATGGACGACTTGGGCGGGACTGTGTCCCTCAACTACCTGGGCTACAAGGGCTCCAAGACGGGCCCGACCGTTGTCACTGTCGGAGTCAACGGGTTCAGCTTCTACTCCCCGATTAAGGTTGGGGACATAGTGACGGTTTACGCAGGGCTAATATACGTGGGGAAGAAGAGCGACGACGTCCTCCTTAAAGTCGTGAAGGAAGACCCAAGGTCTGGAGTCAGGGAACACGTCGCTACTGCCGTCTTCTCCTACGTCAAGATCGATGAGAGTGGGAGGCCATCAGAAATGCCGGAATACGTGCCTTCAACCGAGGCTGAGAAGAGGCTCTACCAAGAGGCCTTAAAGAGGAGGGAGTCTTTAGGGCTCTTACGTAAGTGACCCACAGGGCCCCGCTTATCACGAAACCTACGAAGGAGACTTGATAGCTGGCCTCCAACGGGAAACCGCTTAAAATCGAAGGGACGAACGATCCCAGGCTAGACCCTATGTCCCCGAACGCGTTTATGAGGCCGACGACCTGCCCTCTGTTCTTCTTGAGGTTGCTCAGTACCAGCGAGAAGTAGGAAGTACTGAAGATCGACCATAACGAACCGAAGCTCAAGAAGAGGACCAGAACTGAAAACTCGTTGACCGGCAAGTCAGACAGGATCCAATAAAGGACTAATGATCTCCCAAGGATCGACAAACCCGCCGTGAACCCCTCAAGTCCTCTGACTATCTTAGGGGCGATGTAGAACATCGCTATTTCCAATAAATACAGCCCGGTGTAGCTCATGAAATAGTAGTCTGTGGGTATCCCCTTCTCCTTCAATAGAGGGATATAGAGTATATAGAAGACCTCGGTAGAGGAATTAAAGGCAAAGAAGATCAATATTGGAATTAGAGCGTCCCGGAAGTCCTGCACCCTCTCGGCCTTGTCTGCCCTGACTTCGCCAGAGTAGCTAGGGATTAAAGTTGCGTTAGTCAAGGTCGCCGCTAAGAAGAGGGTAACGATGAGCTCCGCCCTCAACGGCGAGTGAACGACTATTACGCTCCCGATCACGTTACCGCCCAAGCTCGCAATCGAAAGGAGCGCGTTCTGTTTCGGTAAATTCTCCACATCGAACCTCTCCAACATGAACGTCGAGTAGAGCGGGCCTCCCAACGCTGAGGCGAAGCCCACGAGGCCATAGAAGTAAGGGTAAAGCCCAGTGGACAGGGCGAAGGAAAGGGGGACGCCCGAGACGACGTATATTACGAAGAGCGGTTTCCTGACCCTTGTGTTGTCTACGACCCACCCCCAGAAGTACGACCCCAACGCGTTCATGACGCTATAGTAAGTGATCATTAAGCTAAGGTCGAACGTGGAACCGGTCTGTTCGTAGTATTTCAGGGAGTAATAGAGCGTAATTATCGTGTAGGCCGAGTTGGCCAGTAGCTGTCCTAGGTAATACCTCACGAAATAATCGCTAACCCCTGCATGGTCTTATTAGAGGTAAACCTCATCCTCATGTCCGCTCACTTTTAATAGTCAACCACATCGCCCTGACGGAAGACTTTGATTAGGAGAGTTCCTAGCGGTGTCTGAAGAGCTTTGAACTACGTAGCCCTTGCGGTTGGCCTGGTTACGATCAACCCTCTTAGCCCTTAGGGGCAGGCTCGGTATTCCGCCCTGGCTCGCCCTCCTGTTAGGTGGGACTTTAATGGTGGCCCTAGGGGTAGAGAGCCCAGAGGAGGCGATAGCGAGCATAGACCTTAACGTGATACTTTTCCTCCTGGCCCTCTTCGTGTTCACTTCTGCTCTTGAGGTTTCTGGCTTCTTCGAGTACGCCGCTTACAGGATTGTCGCGAAGTACAGGGATCCAAGGAAAATCATGTCGGTGAGCTTCTTAGTCTCCGGCCTCCCGAGCTCCGTGGCGAGCAACGACGCGATAGCTGCGTCATTCACCCCCATTCTCCTCAACGTGGCCAGGGTTCTCAATGTGGACGAGAGGCCCTTCCTATATGCAGTTGCCTTCGGCGTCACCGTGGGGAGTGTGATGACCCCAATAGGCAACCCGCAGAACGTGCTCGTGGCCCTAGAGGGGAACATGCCGAACCCCTTCCTAACCTTCCTAGTCTTGGCAGTCCCAACCGCGATTAACCTCGTTGTAACGCCTTACTTAATGTCCCTCGAGTTCAGGGGACTTCTGCCCGTTAAAGTGACAGATCCCCCGTTCGCCGAGTTACCGCCCTTGAAGGACAAAGGCCTGGCCAGGCTGGCTTTGGCGTTGCTAATACTGACAGTAGTGGCCGGGGCGGTCGCGTCCTCCCTGGGATACGACATGGTCTTCGCTTTCCTGATAGGGGCGGTAATACTCCTGGTGCTTACGAGGAAGAGGGAGGCCGTGATAATTGGGGTCGACTACCCCACGTTAGTCCTGTTCCTCGGCCTCTTCATGTTCGTTGGAGGGTTGAAGCAGGGCGGAGTGGTTGACTCGATTCTCGCCGTATTGCCTGGACTCAACACGGTCTTCGGCGTGATGATTGTAAGCGTCTTACTGAGCCAGGTCATTAGCAATGTGCCTCTGGTCGCTCTCCTTTTACCTTACGTGTCGTCGTCCAATAACAGCGTCCCTCTCCTCATAGCCCTAGCTGCTGGCAGCACGATAGCGGGCAATTTCACGTTACTAGGGGCGGCGAGCAACCTGATAGTTTCGAGGGCGTCAGAAATTAGGGGAGGGGAAAAAACTCGACTATTGGGAGTTCATGAAATATTCCGTTCCGGTTCTCCTAGTTAACTTCGTTATCTATTACGCCTTCATTTCTTTGGTTGGAAGAGCCTTGTGACGGCGAGCAACTGCATCTCGTTGGTGCCCTCCGCTATCTCCATGATCTTAGCGTCCCTGTAGAGCCTCTCCACCTTAGAGCCCCTGTTGAGGCCGTGGCCGCCGAATATGTGCAAGGCTAACCTAGTTACCTCGACAGCTGTGACGGCGGCGAAGTACTTGGCCATCGAAGCCTCTACAGTCGCTTCGACTCCCCTGTCGAGGAGGTCGGCTGCCCTGTGTATGAGGAGCCTGGTAGCTTCCACCTTGATGTAGGCGTCGGCCAGGTTGAAGCCTATCCACTCCTGTTCAATGATGGGTTTGCCAAACTGCTTCCTGGTCTGAGCCCTTACTATGGCCTCCTCTAACGCTCCCCTCGCTATTCCGAGGGCTATCCCTGCGTAACCGTTCCTGGAGATCATCAAGCCCTTGAGGGCCCCCCTGTACGCGTCGCCCTCCTTGCCGATTATGCTGTCCTTCGGAACCCTCACGTTCTCGAACTTCACGTAGCCGATCCCTGCACCCCTAATTCCCATGAGGTCGAGCTTCTGCACCTTTATGCCTGGGGTCTTGGCGTCTACCAAGAGCAACGAAATTCCCTGCCTGTCGCCGGGGTTCCCGCTCGTCCTCGCGAGAACAACCATTTTAGTGGCGTAAGTTGCGCCGCTGGTGAAGATCTTCTCGCCGTTGATCACAAGCTCGTTGCCTTCGGGCTTCGCGGTCGTCTGGAGGGCGCCCAAATCGGAACCCGCCTGAGGCTCGGTTAACGCGACGGCGTAGATCTCCTGGCCTTTGATCCCCCTCTCGATCCACTCAGCCGCGGAGTCCCCTCCGACGCTGTAGAGCAACTGCAACGCGTTCTGTTGCGTGTGGAGGCTGTGGGAGGCGCCTCCGCTTTCAGCGCCCAACTCCTCAGTCGCGATAGCGAAGGCTCTCTCTCCTAGTTCCAGGCCGCCGAACTTCCTCGGCTGTTTCATCCCTAAGAGGCCCATGTTCGCCAAGTCCTTGACTATCTTGTCTCCTCCGTCGTTAGTCTCGTCCATGTACTTCGCGTACTCCCTCACGGTCTTCTGGGCGTACTCCCTTATCTTCGCCTGGTACTCCTCGAGCTCTTTAGACAGCGTGAAGCTCATGGCACGATTTAATGAGGTATAAGCATTTTAAGCATATGGTGCCGGGCCCTCGGGTTTCAGCAAGCAATATATTCCTCGCGCGAGCTTATTATTGCTGGGGGTATCTAGCCTTCCAACGGCCCCGTAGCGGGCGGGATGAGGAGGGCTTCCTGCCGTGGATCTCTTCTTGATATACCCCGTCCAAATAGCCTACACGCTGGTGATGCTGGTAGTCACTTCGGTTTTCGACATAAAGTACAGGGAGGTTCCTAACAAGCTCTGGATACCGTTCCTCCCCTTAGCCATATTCACTTACCTCGAGTGGCCCTACGTGAACCCCATCGTGTTCGTCTACAGCGTCGCGGTGTCAGTCGTCCTCCTGTTAGTCATGGCCAAGGCGGGCCTGATGGGAGGGGCTGACGTGGTGCTCATCTTACTTCTCGGCCTAGGTAACCCGATAGTGCTCCCCCCTCTCTTCCCTAGACTTTCTCTCTTGGGAGGGGAGGCGATCACTGTGGTGATCTACACATCCGTGTCAATCGTGCTATGGGGCCTCGTTAACGCGTTGAGGAATGCAAGGGACGTCTCTAGCCTAAGCGGGGGCAGTAAGTGGGTGATAGCCTTCTCTGGGAAGAAAATGACGGTGGGGGAGTTCCTTAAATCAAGGTTCTACTTCCCCCTTACCGAAATAGACGAGTCGGGCAACGTAAGGCTCAGGACGCACTTCAAGGTGGAGGAGGACGACGCCTACTGGAGGAAGAGGTTCGAAGTGTTGTTGAGGAGGGGCGTAGTGCGCGAGGACACCGAGATCTGGGTCGCCTGGGGAGTCCCCGTAATCCCGTTCTTCCTAATAGGTTACGTCGTGAGCCTCGTCGTCGGCCTCCCGTTGTAGGGAAATTAATGTTATTAAGAGACAAGGAGATCAGCACATTGGACCCGTAGCTCAGCCAGGACAGAGCGCCGGCCTTCTATTGGGCCGGGAGGGAGCCGGTGGTCGGGGGTTCGAATCCCCCCGGGTCCGCTACACTTAGGCTCACTCGTATTCTCTCCAGACCCTGCCACACTTGGTGCACTTGTAAAACCTCGTAGGAGGTTCGTCCGCCCTCCTGGTTTGTAGGATCCAGAAGTAGGCCTCGTCGTTCCCGCAAGAGGGGCAAACGACCCCCTTGATCTTCTGGGCACCGGCTGGAACCTCTTGATCGATAATGAGCGTTTTCTCCTTCTCGCTGTGCTTTATTGTCTGGGTGAGCTTCGAGCCTCCGGGCGAGGCTTCCTCCTCGTAGCCACAGACTGGGCATCTGTAAACCGTCTTCCCACCGACCTTCCGGGGAACCATCAAGCTCTTGTCCTTAGGGCAGAACTTCATGGAGCTCAATGCTCAATCCTTCCCATGGAATTCCTTTTAGCTTTATCTTCGATAGCCTGGCCGACAACGGCGCACTGCTCCAGCAACGTGGGGTCTTCGACGAATTCCTTCACCTCTTCTCTAACGGTGGACTCGCCGAACAGTCTAAGTGCTTCTTCCCTGTTACGTCCTATGAAAACGTGCTCAATTATTTCGCCTCTATAAACGCAGATAACCGCGACTCTGCCTTCATAAATGACTGCCCTCCTTGCCTCCCTCTTCAAGCCCTGTTCAACTCTTCCTCGAACCTGCCCAGGTCGTTCTGAATCATTTCCACGGCCTTCTTGAAGGCCTCATAGGGCGAAGTACTCCCGTCGGTCATAACCCTGATTAGGATCTCGTTGATTAAGGGGTGAGGCATCGAGTAACTCGCGAACTTGACGCCTGGAACCCTCAGCAAGTACTGGGCAACCAGGTTCCCGAGCGTGTGTTCCTCCCCCTTCACCTTGATCTCGGCGTAGTCCTTGCCAGACCTCGTCACCTCAACTTCCACGTCTTCTCACCTCAGGCAGTTTCCTAGACTCAACGTTCTTACAGACCACGCATCTTAAATGCTCTTCGTCAACCTGAACCATATCGCCGCCACAGACCGAACACTTGGCCAGAACCACGCCTAAGTCCTGTTGCTTTATGGTCAGTGGAATTGGCAATGCGCTCCCTAAAGGCCTTGCCTTAACTATGTCCCCAGCCTTCAAGTAGTCCGTCAGCCTCTCGATCCTTTTGTTGGCGACTTGCGAGATGTGGATATAGGCGCTGAGGTGGGAGTTCACGGGCCTGTCCTCTATCCCTACAATGGTACCGATGGCGAGGTCCTCCTTCACCTGCTCCACTAGGAAGTATACGTACTTGGCCTTCCTGATCGAGAGCATCCCCGGCCTCTTCGAGGTCGTCACGTTCCCCTTCCGGTTTATCATGTCGATGAAGACTCTCCCCACAACCGCGGCCCTAACGGTTCCGTCGTCCTCGTAGGTCCCCTCTCCGGGCAACAGCTCCTCAATGACCCCGATCTCCTCTCCTGGTAGGGCGAAGTCCGACTGGCTCCTCAAAGCTCACCACGGGAATATGTAGTTATTCAGGTCATCGTTAATTATCATTTTCGCCTCTCCGGGCGTGAGCACGGGTTTCTCGAAGTCGTACAGGTCGTCTGTTGGGACCCTAGGACAGGAAGTCACCACGAAGACTTCGATTTCTGGTGGCAAGTTCCTCAGTGCGTCCTTGGTCGTGACCCTGTTGGTGAACACGTAAACCCTCTTCCCTTTCTTCTCTAGGCCCCTCCTCAGTAGTTCCACGAGGGTCGGCCTGTTCTGACCGAGTTTCATCCCTTGGATGATCCCCCAGACCCCCTTGTCCCTTGCCTCGAAGACTTTCGCCATCCTGACCTTGAGGACTCTATACGCTTCCCTCGTGACGTCTACGACTCTCCCCTCGTATGGATCGAGCTTGAAGGTCGGCTTCATAGTTGTCAACGCGACCCCCAGGCTGTGGAAGAGCCCACCCGAGACGTTAACGTAAGCTTCGGCGTCGTCCCTGACAGCATAGTAGTCGCACCCGAGCACTTGACCCTCCAGCATGAAGGGTGGCCTTGCGAACCCAGAGAACGCTTCGAAGCCTTTGGCCCTGAGGAACTCCTTCACCTTCGGAACGAGGTGGACGTGCTGTAACACGGCACTGACGTTGACCCTCTTCGCTCCGATAGCTGTAAGTTCCCTGGCTAACTCGAGAAGCACTTCGTCGCTGAGGTCGAGCTTGCTGAAAACCGGGACGTAAACTGTTGGGATCTTATGCGAGTACCAGGGGTAGGGCGTGTGACCGAAATGAACTATCACGTCGGCCTTGACTAATTGCGCTTCGTCGTCAGCCAGGTCACAGGCTCCCCAGGAAGGCTCTGCGCTCACGAGGAACTCCACGTCGGGGAAGTGTCCTCTTAGCTCGTCTAGAACCTTGACGGAGTAATGCCTTAACCCTTCAGGGAACTGGAGGAGAACCCTCTTGGGGTTCCTTCGTTCGAGCTCATGAAAAACCTTCGTTAAGTCGAAGTCATAACTCACTGAGCTGGTGCCTCCTTCTTGAGGGGAACTATCTCTATCCTCATTTTCAGCGGCATTTTCGACTTCGCTATTTCGAGGGCCTGCTTGGCCACTTCCAGGTGCTTCGCAGGGACTCTCAGTACCATGATTACCTCTCCCTGCTTGTTCACCCTCGCGGCAGTCCCGATGGGCTTGCCGAAGGACAGCCTCATCCCGTCCTGAAGCCTGTCCGCTCCGGCGAAGGCCATCATCTTGTTCTCCCTGAGCACGTGGTGAGGGTACTTCAGCACCCACAGCCAGAACTCGGTCTCGCCTCCCGTCTTTCTGCTGAGGAACTTGAGGGCGTTAACACGCGCCGCCTCTAGGGCGTTGTGCCTGATCTGGCCGACTTCTGTAGCTACTAGCCTCAGCTCGAAGTCGAAGTCGCCCTTCGAGTTACCAGCCGTGAACTTAGTTATCTTCGGCATCGGAACTCCTGGGATGTACTCCTTCCTCGTATAAGCAGGTCCCGAGAAGTGCCTGTAGCACCTTCCAGGTCTCAGGGGCATTCTAGACCCTAGGCTAATCCTCATACCAGATTATTTAACGGTTTCTAACACCCTCAACACCGCGTTGACGTTCACGAGTAAGTCGTCGACCGTGTTCCTGAGCGTGAGGATCTTCCTAGGTTCGACGCAAGTACATTCTGCTACGATGTAAAGCACCCGGTCACCGCGATAGACCTTGAGCTCTATCCCCTCCGGGATACCCACGTTGTCGACGCTCACAGACCTCTCGATCTCGGCGGCGTGATCCGTAGGGATCTCGATCTCTATCCTGATCTTCAGCGGCTCGTCGTTCAAATCCTTATCAAACCCTCCTTGCCCGAGTTCGTGAAATACCTGCTAGTGTAGACCTCGCTCCCTACGCTTATCGCGACGACTTTGTCCGGCCTCAGCTTGCCGGCCTGCAGGAGGATCTGCCTGACTAAGAGGGGGGACTTCAAGTTGGTCTCAACGACAACAGCGTTGTTCCTCTCGGTCACAGCATCTATCTTGAACCCCCTGCCCACCTCGTCCCTGAAGATGTGGACAAGAACCTCCGCGAAGTGGGGATCGTTCACTGTTTGGAAGAGGTAGCCCGGGCCCAGCGTATCCAATACGTACATGGAAGCGAACGTCAGCTCGAGTAGGTCGAGATCTTTCAGGAAGGCCCTCCTCCCGAAGAGGTCGGAATTGCTGAACGTGGGGTTGTGTTTCTGGGCAGTTAACACTAATCTATAGCCCAGGGAGTTCTTCTGGGCATCGCTGAGCGACTCCAGGTTCGCGGTCAGGTCGATCTTCAGCTCCCTGAGAACCGCTTCTGCCCCTTGTCTGTTTCCTGAAATTCCGGGGAAGTAGGGGTCAATCGAGAGCGTGAGCGACGAGAAGAGCGGTAAGTGCTTGTAGTTGGGCAACTTGAAGCCGTCCTCCACGGTCAAGTCCCTACTCGCTTGAGTTGCCTCCTCGAGTCTCGCCTCCTCCAACTGGGTTAATTGCCTCCTCTCCATAACAGAGGAGGCGAACATCCCCAGAAGTATCGGAAGGACGAGGCCGGAGTTGACCGGGACTAGTGAGGAGAAGGAAGACCTCCCAAGTATCAGCTCATCCCCCTCGAGGATAACCCTTTTCCCTCCGTCCTTACCCTTGACTAGGCTCAGCTCGCAGTTCTCCCCTTTCCCGAAGGTTATCGCTGTTTGCCTGTTGCCCTGCGTCGAGAGGATGAATGCGAAGAGGAGCGAGTCGATGTCGTACGTTGCCTTCACGCAACTAACAGACTTGAGGACGCGCCCGTAGAACTCGTCAACCTTCTCCTTTGGGGGCTCGCTTAGGTACTTTTCCATATCTCCGTAGCTCCTCCTCCATTTGTTTCAGGTTCAGATCTTTAATAAAGACGAAGCCGGAAGCGTAAGAAATGAGCTCTAAGGTTCTGATGCCTATCGCGTAGAGCGGGGGGAGCACGCTAGAAAGGGCGATCTCGCTGCTAATGGCCCCCGCGGGAATGAGGACGAGGAGGGAGACGAAGTACAGCTGGTTCACCATTAACGCTATGAGGTAGCTTTTGAAGACGAAAACGAGCGGGATGGCTTGGATTAAAAACTGGAGAACCGTTAGCAGGGAGTAGATTAACACGAGAGGGCCGGCGTTCCTTGTCCTTATGACCTCCTTCGCCCTCAAATAAGCCGCTTCGACCTCAGGGTAATCCTTAAGTCGGCCTAAAATCATCCTTTCCACCCTGTTGAGCCCTAGCTTCGCCGTGCCTGCCGCGTACCCAATAACCACGAACCAGAAGAGCACGTTCCCTACAGCTATCAACGCGTAAATTAAGTCGAACAGGCTAGGCCTCACGATTAGAAGGGCCAAATACATTAACGACCCGATTACGACGTCGTAGAAAGCGGAGACAGTGCTCACGGCCAACGATTCCTCTAGTCTCTTCCTCGTAGCCTCAGTGTAGACCAAAGCTCTCGTGAGGTCTGCCCCTAATGCCCCTGGTATCAGTAGGCTGACGGCGTTCCCTAAAAGCCTGGCTTTCAGCGCAACTCTATAGGGCACCTTAGCTAACAGGTAATCTCTCAAGCTCGCAACGGCGTTCGAAGCCAGATAAGAGCCGAGGAAAGCGAACAAGAAGTAAGGGGGGAATTCGTAAATTATCCCTATAGGGTCGACCTTGAAGTACAGCGAGTAGGCGATGACGATGATGGGAGGAAGCAACGCGCTAGCTATCAGCTTCTTGTCGGCCATCAGTACCTTCTTCTCTGGAAACATCCCTCGGGATAACAAATCTTTACGAAAGACGACCCCTCTGTAACCGTCAAATTCTCTGATCTCCCCTCGATCCTCGTTATCTCGCAGTGAGAGGGCGAGATTTTCCCCCCTAAATAAGGAAACTCCCTGAGCCCGCAAGCCTTGCACTTTGGGTTCTTAGAGAGTTGAACCCTCGCGAACTCCATGCGGTCGAGCTCTATCAAGTACAGCTCGTCCCTCACGTTCCCCCTCAGGTAGTTGAGGAAGAGCTGAACCTGCAGGTTTGCGACGACGCTGGGCGCGACTATTGTGGTGCCCAGGACGTTACACGCGTTCGTTTCGTTTGGACTATAACCTAGGAAGCAGGACAAACAGGAGGTGACGCCAGGAACGATCGCCTTTACTGTGACGTACTCCCCCGAGATTCCCGCATAGAAGAAGGGCTTTCCCAGCTTCACACAAGCGTCGTTAAGGAGCAACCTCACGTAGAGGCTGTCCAGACCGTCGAAGACCACGTCCACTTTCGAGACATAGTCCTCGACGTTGTTCCTGTCCAGGATGTCGTGGTGGACCTCGACCTCGACTTCCGGGTTGATTCGTGAGACGTGGTCCCGACACACGTCCACCTTGGGTCTCCCGACGTCGTCAGTCGTATACATGTGCGTGGTAGACAAGTTTCCGATTTCCACGACGTCCGCGTCGATTAGAACGAGCTTACCTATTCCTATCCTAGCCAGGGACTCGACCAGGGATGAACCTAAGGCCCCGCACCCCGCGATTAAGGCTTTTGTCGACCTTACCCTCTCGAACGCCTCCCTGCCGATGGCGAGCAGTTCCCTTAAATAACGATCCACGTGCTTGTTACGTAAAGTTTTTAATTAAATCTCTAAGTACTGTCGGGGGTTCGATATTGTTCCAATGGGGAAAGAGGGAGGGAGGAGTGATGCAACGCCAATATTAACGCTTGAGGAGTTGTCCAGGTTAAGGGAGATAGCGGAAAACGCGAGGAAGAACGTCATAAAGATGCTCTTCTACGACCAGACCCTCCACGTGGGTTCGTCGCTGAGCAGCATCGAGATAATAACCCTGCTGATGTTCAAGTACCTGAGGTTCGGCAGGGATCCCCTCAACAGGGACTACTTCATCTTAAGTAAGGGCCACGCAGCCCCCGCACTTTACGCGGTGATGGCCGAGAAAGGCCTGATACAGACCGACGAGCTCTGGAAGATCCAGGACATCTCGAGCATCCTGCAGGGCCACCCTGAGATCTTCATCCCTGGAGTCGACATGGCCACTGGTAGCTTGGGCCAGGGGCTGAGCTTCGGGATAGGGATAGCGACCGGGATTAAGATGAGGGGAGGCACGGGAAGAGTTTACGTCGACATGGGGGACGGCGAGCACGACGAGGGCGAGGTCTGGGAAGCGATAACTCACGCAGTCACCAGGAAGCTGGACAACCTCATCGCCTTCGTGGAGGTCAACAACTTCCAGCTTGATGACTCTGTAGACAGCGTGAAGCCGAAGCACTACCTGCCTAAAGTTTACGAGGCCGTCGGGTGGGCCGTCTTCGAGGCAGATGGCCACGACTTCGTCAGCCTGGCTCAGGCCATAGAGGAGGCCCAGAAGGCAGGGAGGCCGGCCGTAATATTCGCTAAGACAGTCAGGGGGAAGGGCTTCCCGCCCATAGAGAACACGAAGAAGCAGAGGTCGAGCCCAGATGACGCAAGGAAGTATCTTGTCAATGCGTGACACTCTCGGCAGGGTAATGGTAGAGCTGGGGGAGAAGGACAAAGACATAGTAGTGATCACTGCGGACGTAGGCGAGTCCAGCAGGGCCATATATTTCAAGGAGAAGTTCCCCGACAGGTACTTCAACGTAGGCATCTCGGAACAGGACATGGTAAACTTCGCCGGCGGACTGTCTATCGCGGGCTACAAGCCGGTCATCTTCGAGTTCGCGATGTTCCTGATGAGGGCTTGGGAGCAGATAAGGAACAGCATAGCGAGGATGAACCTCGACGTTAAAATGGTAGTGACTCACGCCGGCTACAGCGACCACGCCGACGGCTCGAGCCACCAGGCCCTCGAGGACATCGCGCTGATGAGGGTTCTCCCGAACGTCAAGGTAGTAGTGCCCGCTGATCCCGCCGACATAAGAAGGGCCCTTCCCGTGGTGATCGAGGAAATAAGGGGACCAGTCTACTTCAGGGTGGGAAGGGAGTACTCTCCGAACATAACGGAAGGCATGGACTATCAATTCAAGCTGGGCAAGGGTTACGTCCTCAGGGACGGAGACGACATAGCGATAATGGGGGCGGGAGTGGTTCTGTGGGACGCCCTCAAGGCCGCTGAGGAGTTGGAGAAGATGGGGGTAAGCGCGGCCGTAATAAACCTCCCGTCAATAAAGCCCATCGACGAGCAGCTGATCGAGTACTACGCCAGGAAGACGGGAAGGATAGTCACCATAGAGGAGCACAGCGTTTACGGAGGAGTGGGCTCAGCGATAGCAGAGGTCGTAGTCAGGAGGTATCCAGTCCCGATGAGGTTCGTGGGAGCAACGACCTTCGGCAGGTCTGCCAGGAGCCAGAGGGAGCTGTTGGACTACTACGGTATCAACTGGAGGTCCGTCGTAAACCAGGTTATGGAGTTAATGAGATGAGTCTCGACGAATTGAGGGCGAAAATCGACGAAATAGATTATCAGATCATTTCTTTGCTCGCCCAAAGGTTTTTCCTATCGAAGAAAATAGGCCAGATAAAGAGCAGGTCAGGCCTCTCAATTAAGGACGAGGTCAGGGAAGCTGAAGTAACCAGGAGATGGGTCGAGAACGCGAGGAAGCTCGGGGTTCCTGAGGAGTTAGTTAGGGAAATAGTCAGCAAGGTCCTTTATTTCTCGAAGAGAGTCCAAATAGTTAACGAGTCCCCTAAGAGGGTCACGTTAGTAGGATATGGCGGTATGAGTAGGTCTTTGGCAAGGCTGTTAGTGAACGCCGAGAATAAGGTGGTGATCACGGGGAGGGATCCAAAGAAGGCCGAGGAGGCCGCCAGGGAGACGGGAGGCGTTTACATGCCGCTAGACGACGCCCTAGAGTGGGGGGATTACGTGATACTTGCGTTGCCTCCAGAGGCTATCACAGGGACTTTCGTTCCGAATTTGGCCCCCCGTTTGAAGGGTAAGACGGTCATGGACGTCCTGTCGGTTAAGCGGGGTGCCTTCGACTTCCTAGAGAAGTTGAGCCGTGAGTTCTCCTTCAGATACGTCTCGACCCACCCCCTCTTCGGCCCCCTCTCTAACCCTATAGGGGAGAACATCGTGATTATCCCCTCGAGGACGAGCGGCGACCTAACAGACGTGACTAACATGTGGAGGTCTGCGGGGCTCAGCGTGGTGATCACAGACGCTGAAACGCACGACAGGGCTATGGCGGTAGTTCAAGTGCTTTCCCACTTCTTCGTCCTGGCCTTGAAGGAGAGCTACGAGAGGCTCTCCAAAGAGTTAGGCGTCTCAAAGGAGCTGGATAAGCTACAGACCGTCACGTACAAAGAGCTCCTTAGAATAATAGAAAGGGTGAGCTCGCAGATGGACGTCACAATGGAAATCCAGAGGAACAACCCCTACGCTTATATAGCGAGAGAGGTAGGGATTAAGACGGTTTCAGAGCTTTACGAGAGGTTGGAAGGCCGTGCTGTTCATCCTCAAGAAAGGCTCGGATTGGTCGACCCTGAAGGAAAAGATAGGCAGTAACGGGGCTTCTTACAGGTACCTCAACCTCTACGGGAAGGAGATCGTAGTCGCCTGGCCCGACAACTTCGTTGAGAACGTGAGCGACCCCTCGGTGGAGATCAAGGTCAAGCCCAAGAGGCCCTTCCAGCTGGCCAGTAACGAGTGGAAGAGCGACCCAACAGTAGTCGACGTGAAGGGGGTGAAGATAGGGGACAGGAAAGTCGTGGTAGCCGCCGGCCCCTGCGCTGTAGAGGACGAGGAGCAGTTGATGACCGTAGCGAGGGAGGTCAAGAGGGCCGGGGCCTCGCTACTGAGGGGAGGGGCCTTCAAGCCTAGGACTAGTCCCTACAGCTTCCAGGGACTTGGAGTGAAGGGCCTAGAGCTCCTCAAGAAGGCCTCAGAGGAGACCGGGCTCCCCGTGGTCACGGAAATAATGGATCAGAGGGACATGGAGTACTTCAAGAAGTACGCGGACATGTTGCAGATCGGGGCCAGGAACGCCCAGAACTTCGACCTGCTAAAAGAGGCAGGCAAGTCGGGGATGCCCGTCCTCCTCAAGAGGGGGTTGGGCAACACTGTTGAGGAGTGGCTCTTGGCGGCGGAGTACATACTCCTCGAGGGGAACGGCTCGGTTGTCCTCTGCGAGAGGGGCATCAGGACTTTCGAGAAGTCCACCAGGTTCACGATAGACATAGGAGGAATGGTCAGCGCAAAGCTCCAGACCCACCTCCCTGTCTGTGCAGACCCGAGCCACCCTGCAGGTAAGAGGGAGCTGGTCCACTCCTTAGCTTTAGCAGCTGTAGCGGCGGGGGCCGACATGCTCATCGTCGAGGTCCACCCGAGGCCCGAGAAGGCCCTCAGCGACTCCGAACAGCAGCTCACCCCGGAACAGTTCTCCCTGCTCATGCAGAGGATCAAGGCCTTGGCGGAGGCCCTGGGTAGGACGGCATGAGGGAGATAACCCAGAGCGTCTGCTGCTCCGACGTAAGGTTCGTGGTCGGCAGGAACGCCCTCGAAGTCCTCAGGGAGCTCACCGGGAAAATAGCGGTTTTTCACCCCCACTGGCTCGACCCCACCCCAATCCGAAAGGTTCTGCCCGAAGCGGAGTACTTCCCCGTCGAGGACGGCGAGAGGTTCAAGGACGTGAACAACGTCCTGGTTCTCGCTAAGGAGCTCTTCGACAGGGGTTACGACAGGGGAGACACAATCATAGCTGTAGGCGGGGGGAGCGTGACGGACACGATAGGCTTCCTGGCCTCAGTCTATATGAGGGGGGTGAAGCTCGTCAACGTCCCCACTACCCTCCTAGGGATGGTTGACGCGGCGATAGGCGGGAAAACGGGGGTGAACTTCGCCGGGGTGAAGAACGTAATAGGCACGTTCTACCAGCCCAGCCTCATTGTGGCCGAGCTCTCGTTCCTCGACACTCTACCCCAGGAGGAGCTTAGGAGGGGGATGGCGGAGGTCATTAAGTACTCCATCGTCCTGGACTCCGCCCTTTACAGCGTCCTTATGGAGAGCTACGAGGAGATAATGAAAAAGGAGGACGACGCCCTCGAGGAGGTGATTATCAGGTCAGCTTCCAACAAGCTCGACGTTGTCGCGCAGGACGAGAGAGAGACCAAAGCCGTGAGGATAGTCCTCAACTTCGGCCATACTGTTGGCCACGCCATAGAGTCCGCCACGAACTTCGCGATCCACCACGGCCTAGCGATTTCAGTGGGGATGGTCTGCGAGTCCAAGTTCGCCGAAGAGTTGGGTTACGCCGAGGAGGGGGTTGTGGAGGACGTGGTGAGCCTGCTCAACGTCTACGGCCTCCCGATAAACGTCGACCAGCTCGACCCGAGGCCCGACCCCTACAAGGCCCTCAAGGCGTTAGAGAAGGACAAGAAGAGGAGGAGCGACGTGCTGCTAGTCCCAATGCCCAGGAGGATAGGAGCCTGGACTAAGGCTGAAATACCTATAGACACCTTCAAGGGCTTGACGGAGCAATGCCTCAGATAAGCTACTCTACCAAGCTTTTGGGTGTCCTAGGGGAGAACATAAGCTACACGCTTTCCCCAGCCATTCACAATTACGTCTTCGAGAGCCTAGGAATAGACGCGGTTTACCTAGCCTTCGACGTCAGGAGGGAGAAGTTCAAGGAGACGATTAAGGGTTTGATTAACCTTGCCTACGGGTTCAACGTAACCATCCCGTACAAGGAGGATGTAATGCCGTACCTGGACGGACTGGCGGAGAGCGCGCAAAGGGTTGGAGCCGTGAACACCGTGAAGGAGGGGTGGGGCTACAACACGGACTACATCGCTATCAAGCAGTTGGTTTCGGCCCTGATCGACTCCCCAAAGGTCTGCACGGTGTTCGGAGCTGGAGGTGCCGCTAAGGCCATAGCCGTGGCCTTCGCCGACTTGGGTTGCGAGGTTTTCATAGTCAACAGGACGAAGGAGAGGGCCTTAGACTTGGCAGCTAAAGTGTTAGAGATAGGAGGGAGGGCCAAAGTCTCCCAGTCCTGCCCCGATAGCCAGGAAGTAGTCGCCAACGCCACTCCAAACCCCGACTTCGTCCCGGATCATTGCGTGAAGGGGAAGGTAGCGGTGGAGATGGTCTACAAGCCGTTGAGGACCAGCCTCGTGGCCAGGGCGGAAGCCAACGGGATGAAGGTCGTCAACGGACTCCAGGTGCTGGTGAGGCAGGCTTTGGAGGCCGACAGGATCTGGTTCGGTAAAAGCTTATCAGACGACGAGGTTCTAAGCTACCTCAGTGCCAGGCAACTCGTTCGGTGAGAGGTTCAAGGTCACCACTTTCGGCGAGAGCCACGGCCCTTACGTCGGGGTCGTAATTGACGGAGTCCCTGCCGGGCTCCCTTTGAGCAAGGAGGACTTGGAGTTCGAGCTCCAGTTCAGGAGGCCCGGGAGGGCCTTCGTCACGGGCAGGAGGGAGAAGGACGAGCCGGAAATAGTGAGTGGCATTTACGAGGGGAGGACTACTGGGGCCCCGATAGCTGTCCTTTTCAAGAACACCGACGTGATATCGAGCTTCTACGAGGAGGTCCACTACAAGCCCAGGCCGGGACACGCCGACCTGCCTTACATCCTGAAGTACGGCTTCGAGAACTGGGACTACAGGGGAGGAGGGAGGGCGAGCGCTAGGGAAACCGTGGCGAGGGTCGCCGCGGGAGCAATAGCGAAGAAGTTGCTAATGATCTCTAAGACATGGATAGCGGGTTACTTGAGAACGCTAGGACAAATAGAGGCTCAAGCCAAGAGCTTCGAGGAGGCCCTGTGCTCCAAGTACTCCCCTGTGAGGGCCCCGAACAAGGAGGCGGAGAAGCTCTACGAGGACGAGATCCTCAAAGTGACTAAGGAGGGCGACAGTTTGGGAGGGATTGCCGAGATAATAGTCAGGAACCCTCCGATAGGCCTGGGGGAGCCGGTCTTCGACAAGCTGAAGGCTGACCTAGCTAAAGCCATGCTATCCATCCCAGCGGTCACGGGCTTCGAGTACGGGCTGGGCTTCCAGGCGGCCAAGATGAGGGGGAGCGAGGCCAACGACGAGATAGTCTACGAGGGCGGGAGGTTCAGGTGGAGGTACAACAAGGCCGGAGGGATCCTGGGCGGGATCTCCAACGGCGAGGACATAGTGATGAGGATAGCCTTCAAGCCAACTAGTTCCATCAGGAAGCCCCAGAAGACGGTCGACCTCAGGACGTTACAGCCTGCGGAAATATCAGTGATCGGGAGGCACGACCCTGCCGTGGCGATAAGGGGAGTCGCCGTAGCTGAGAGCATGACAGCCATAGTCCTGGTCGACCACTCCATCAGGGCCGGGGTCGTCCCTTCGGTCAGGCTGACCAAGGAACAGGTTGACCTCATAGAGGACGAGTGGGCGAGGTACAAATCGCGATGCGCGCCCTCGGAGGGATCTCAGCAGTAAACGCGCTCGGTTCTTGGTACGGCTCCTCGATCGCCGTTAACCTGGGAGTGGAGGTCACGATAGAGGAGGACGAGAGCTATTCGCCGAGCGATCCCCTAATCAAGGAGATCTTGGAGTACTTCAAGTCGAGGGGAGTCCCCAACCTGAGGGTTCACGTGAAGTCTGAGATACCGCCCAAGAGCGGGTTGAAGAGTAGCTCCGCCGTTTCGACAGCCCTGATCGGCGAGATAGCCGAGAAGTACGGGATCGAGGTCGACGCCCTGGTGCTCTCTGCCATCCTTTCGATAAAGGCTGGAGTTAGCATGACGGGGGCTTTGGACGACGCGGCGGCGAGCTACTATGGCGGGATGTCGCTCACGTATAACAAGGAGTTCAAGGTCTTGAAGATGGCCGACCCGCCTGAGGTCAGGGCGGTAATACTGATGAGGGGCAACAGGCCGAGGGTCCCAGACCTGGCGGAGTTCAGGAAGTACAGGGACGGCTTCTTGCAAGCCTTCAAGCTCGCCTACGAGGGCAGGGTCTTCGAGGCGGTGAGGCTAAACGGGAGGTTGGTCGCCAGGGTAATGGGTTACGAGGAGGAGTTGCTGGAAAAGGCCGAAAGGTTGGGGGCCTTGGCCTCTGGCGTTTCGGGCAACGGGCCCTCCCTCTTCGCCTTAGTTAGGGAAGGGGACGAAGGGCCTATTATCGAGGAGTTCTCAAAGCACGGCGAGACAAGGGTAGTAGAGCTGGTGAAGTATGGAAGTCTGGGTAGAACCCTCAAGGGCTGAGGGGGAGGTCAGGGCCCCCTACTCCAAGAGCTGGGGCATTAGGACAATATTCTACTCACTGATCGCACCAGTCAAACTCGTTGAGGTTCCGGAGTCCGACGACGTGAAGGCCGCGATCAACGCGGTTACGGCCTTGGGAGTCAGAAGGGAGGGGAACGCCTTCGTTTTCGAGGGGCCGTCGAGGGAGGGCAAGGCCTTCGTGGGCGGTTCTGCTACCACGCTGAGGATGTTACTTCCCGTTGCGACCGTCCTCGGGGTTGAGTTGGAAGTGGACGGCGACGAGAGCCTCAGGAAGAGGCCTATAACGGAGTTCGTGAGGGTAGCCAAAGAGCACGGCATAGAAATCTCCTCCGATAGGCTACCCCTAAAGGTCAGGGGGAAGTTCGAGGGGGACAGCGTCGAAATAAGGGGAGGGGAGTCTAGCCAGTACGTTTCCGGGTTCATGATAGCCTTCGCCGTCAGAGGGTACGGCAGAATAACCGTCTTGCCCCCGATTTCGTCCAAGAGCTACATCATGATGACGAGGGACCTCTTGACCTCCATGGGCGTTAGGGTCGGCTTGTCCATAGGGGACAAGTGGGAAATAACCGTAGAGCGGGGGAGTCCTAAGCCTTATGAGGGAAGAGTGCGGGGGGACTTCGCTTTGGCCTCGTTCTATGCGATAGCCGCCTCCATAACGGGGGGTAAGGCGAGGATCACGGGGCTTTACGCACCGCCCCGCTACTTCGGAGACCACAGCATCGTCGAGTTGTTGGCCTTTATGGGCGTGACGAGCTACGTCGACAACGGGGTCTGGGAAGTTTACGGCGAACCCAGGGGCGGGATTAGGGCGAACGTGGACGACGCTCCCGACCTGGCAGTATCGATTGCAACGATAGCCCCCTTCGGGAAGTACGTGACTGAAATTGAAGGTGTAGAGAGGCTCAAGATCAAGGAGAGCGACAGGATAGCCACGATCATAGACACGATCTCCGCGTTCGGCGGGAAAGCGAGGTACGAGTCGGGGAGGCTCGTGATAGAACCGTCACATCTCAGGCCAGGAGAAGTCGAGTGCCCGAACGACCACAGGATTGCCATGATGGCCGGAGTCATCGCCACCAAAGTAGGAGGTAGGGTGAGGAGGGCGGAGTGCGTCAATAAGAGCAACCCCGACTTCTGGGACGACCTGTCCAGAATGGGAGTCAGGCTCAGAAAGGCTTAACCTTCCTGACGTGGAATTCAGACCGACTTGGTGAAGCTAGTAGTAGCCCTTCAGCTCAGGAGTCTAGACGACGTGAGGAAAGTGAGGGAAATTGACGCCGACTTCGTCGAGCTCAGGGTGGACTATTTGGAAAAACCTGAGACGTTCGATCCGTCCGTCCTCGAAGAGTTCAAGGACAAGGTCATAGTGACTATTAGAGACCCGAGCGAGGGGGGAGTGAGGAAGGTCGACGACGGGTGGAAGGCCAGAACGCTTAAGCGCCTTCACGACATGGGGGTCAAGTACGACGTCGAGGCCAGGTTCCTCAGGAAGTTCAGTGACGTCCCTCACGAGGGGGAGATAGTGTCAGTCCACTACTTCGACAGGGTTCCCTCAGTCAGCGAGGTAGAAGAGGCACTAAGGGGCTTTGAATCGGCTTGGGTCAGGAAGATAGCGGTCATAGGGAAGCCAGGGTACAAGGAGTTGCTGGCCAAGTTCGCTGGCAAGGGGTTCGCGGTGATGCCGATGGCCGTAAACCCCTTAGAGAGGATAGCCTTCGCCGTCCTTGGCTCCGAATTGGTCTACGCTAGCCTCGGCGAGGGAATGGAGACGGCCCCAGGACAAATGGACTACAGGAAAGCTAAGGAATTGCTGAAGTGTCTGGGCCTAATTCAAGGGTAAATGACTACCTTGTCAGGCCTCACTTCGACCCTGTAGACTTTCAGGGGAGACCTGGCGGGCCCTTTCAAGACCCTGCCGTCGGTCAGCGAGAACCTGGTGAAGTGACACTGGCAGACTAACTCCTCCCTTATCACCGCCCCAACCTTGGAGAGGTCGCACTTCAGGTGGGTGCACCTGTTCGAAACCGCAACGAACTTGTCCGCCCCCAAGTAGAATATGAGGACTTCCTCGCCGTTCACGACCACTTTCCTCTTCTCGCCCACCTTGAAGTCCCTAGGGATTTCGAGCATAATTCATCCGAGAAGAACGACGGTGAGGGTTTTATATGAGACAGGACTTCGCAAGACCTTTCGAGGGCCCGTCTGCCGTGGGAGGAGCAGCATCATTAAAGGAGTATCAGGAACGTTAACGGTAGCTTACGCAAAGGGCTTAAAAATACGAGACCAGGTGGCGAAAGGTATTCCTACTACATCAGAATTTGGCTCCTAGCCTCTTTAGGTCTCTGTCGTTGCTTATCATTTCGGCGTTCGCTTTTCTCGAGCAGTAATAGTGAATAGCGTCCTCGAAGTCCAAGCCGTTTTTCACTGAGATTTCGTGAACCTTCTTCAACTCGTATGGTTCCAAGTGGACGAACTTGACGTTGAGTCCTTCGAGCACTTCAGCTACTTTCCTCATGACGTCTCTCTCGTTTTCACGAGTCAACTCCGATAGGATAACGATGAGCTGGTAGAACGTAATTTCCGAGGTGTAAATTTCGTCCGAGTCGTTCACCCAAAATTCCGCCCTTCGCCGAATTCTGGATCGTCAATTAAGTAGTATACGAAAACGTTCACGTCGAAATATCTCTTAACCACTTCCTGCTCCTCTCCTCCAAGGCTTCTTTCAATACCTCGTCAACGTCCTTCCCTTTCAGACTGGCCTTGAAAAGCCCTCTATAGCTCTTCTTGACGTAAGGGACGATCTCGATTCGGCCGTCATCCACTACGAGCTTCACTCGATCGTTGAGATTGAACTCCTCCCTCACCTCTTTGGGTATTACTATCCTCCCTTTCTCGTCGATAGTAAGTAAGTATTCCCTCCTCACATATCCCACTTACATTCCCACGCACAAAAAAGTTATGTTAAGACGTCTCGTCTAAAGGATCGTGCAAGCACGATATTCGACCGTGTCCGACTTCACACGTCTAACCTTAGAGTTAGAGGGCTCGTAATACAGTCGATAAACAACCCAAACATGTATACAAACGCGATTATGTAAATTACATATGACAGACTTAAATAAGACGTTGCGGAAATCTGTACTGACAAATTATGTCGAGCGTCTACGAGCTCAAGGGCCTTTCAGACAAGGTCGACTACAGGATCTTAACTTACGCGTCGTACCCTCACGATGTGGAAGTAGTGGCGATAGTGCTGACCCAATCCAGGCCCGACGACGAGGTAATTGAGAAGCTGGGCAAGTACGGTAAGGTCGTCAAGGTCTTCGGCTTCCTCAACGTGGTTAAGGTAAGGGGGAGCGCCAAGAACGTAGTAAAAATCGCGGAAGAGCCGTTCGTTTCCTATATTATGCTGGACGAAGTCATACCCAGTTGATTTGTTGCAACTCAGGGACTGGCAGGCGAAACTTAAGGACTATGTCGTCGAGGAGTTGAAGAAAAAGAAGGTCGTTCTTTTAAATGCCCCTACTGGGAGCGGGAAGACTCTTTTCTCCCTCATCGTGGGATTCGAGCTTTTCCCCAGGGTGATCGCAGTAGTTAGGACTCACAACGAGTTCGTCCCTTTCTATAGGGAGGCTAAGAGGCTGAACAAACGCTTCTCTTTCCTAGTGGGCAAGCCGAACGCCTGTCTCTTCGCCTCGAAAGACGTGGACTCGGAGGACATCAAGTGTTCCCTTTGCCCCTTCAGGAGGCCCTCGAGTGAGGACGTAATCGGCTCTCCTGGGGAGGTAATTGCGAGGCTTAAAGAGAAGGGGACACTCGAGGGCTTCTGCCCGTACTACACCCTTCTCGAAAGGCTCGAGGACAGCGACGTGATAGCGATAACTTACCCTTATTTATTGGTGCCGTGGTACAGGGAGGCCCTGGATCTCCCGTTAGAGGAGAGCCTGGTGGTGATTGACGAGGCCCACAACCTCGACAAGGCAGCAGACCTGACGGAGAGATCGCTGTCGCTGCAGACTCTAGAGAGGGCCAAGAAGGAGGTCAAGTCCCCCGAGTCCAGGAGGATATTGGACGAGGTCGAGATGAGCTTCAAGGAAGCAGTGGTTCAGGGCGAGAAGTACGTCAGGGTTCAGGGCTTCAAGCCGGTCAGCGAGGAGGACTTGAGAGTTCTGGCCGACGAGCTCGAGGACCTGAGGGAGGAGATGATCAAAGCGAGGAGCATCAGGAGGCTCAACTTGAGCACCGTCGTTAAGTTCCTGGTGGCGACCAGGTCTCCCAACTACAGGGTTTATTCAGCCATGGGGAAGCTCTACGCGAGGTCCTTCGAGCCGTTGAGCGAGTTCGGGAGCTTGGCCGAGTCGGCTGGGGGGATCCTCCTCATGTCCGGCACCCTCCCTCCCAGGACTTACCTGACCAAAGTCCTGGACTTCGGGGGCAGGGAAACTGCGGAGTTCAACGCGACCAGGTTCATGAGGCCAGGGGAGTACGGCTCCTACGAGTGCTACTTAGCTACGGACGTGACGTCCAAGTACGAGCTGAGGGAGTCGATGGCGAGCAAGTACGCCAGCTACCTCCTGAAGATTTACTACGCGGCTAAAGCCCACGTCCTCGCCGTCTTCCCAAGCTACCAGTTCATGGAGGCAGTGTCGTCGAAGCTCAAAGTGCCGACCTTCGTCGAGTCGGAAGAGTCTAGGGCCGAGAGTCTTCTCAGCTTAAAGGAGAAAACGCTCATCTGCGCAGTGAGCCGGGGGAAACTGACCGAAGGGATAGAAATAGTGAGCGAGGAGGGAAAGAGCGGGATAAGCGACGTTGCGGTAGCCGGGATCCCCTACCCTCCGGTCGACGACCTGACCGAGGACTTCTCCTCGAAGGTAGGCATGGAGGTCAGGGAGTTCATCAGGATAAACGCGTGGATAGCGGTGAGGCAGGCGATTGGGCGTGCAATAAGGGGGCCGGGAGACAAGGCCAACGTCTGGCTCCTCGACAGGAGGTTCGAGGAGATATGGTGGAGGAAAAGCCTTAATTGCCTGAACCCTCGCAAAGTCAGGCTGTGAGGGTAGAGATATTCACGCACAAGAACTGCGTCGAGTGCAACATCCTCATCGACTGGCTCGAGCAGAAGGGCTACCTGCACAAAGTCAAGCTCATAGACACCGAGCTCTACCCCTTCCTCGCCTTCGAGAGGGGGGTCATATCAACGCCCTCAGTCTTCGTCGACGGCAAGCTGGTCTTCGCAGGCGTTGTGGACTACGACGAGCTCGAGAGGTTGCTCGAGGGGGAGCAGGTTAAAATTAACGTATCCAAGGAGGAGTTGGCCGCGAAGTTCATGGAGGGCATCGTCAACTCCTTCGCCGCTACTGCTTACCTCTACGTGAACTACGACTTCGACGCGATCCTCGCTCAGAGGGACTTCGTGTACGCGGTTACCGGCCTAGCCCTTTCCGACAACGCCGAGACCCTCTACAATTACCTGAGGAACTACGTGATAAAGTCAAAGGAACAGCTGTTCGAGGGCTGGAAGGAGAGGATGAAGAGGGTCATAGCCGCCAACTTCTTGAGGGAGCTCTACTGGCTCTACAGGGAGAAGCTCCCCGCAGAAAGGGTGAAACAACTGTATCCCGTAGAAGTGTTTTACCACTGGGTACAGGTCAGGGGCGGCGCAGTGGGCAGAGTGGGTCTAAGGATACACCCAGTGAGCGACCGGGAGGTCATGGGGAGGGTCAGAGAGGCTTACAACTACCTCTTCCAGAACTACGACGCCCTCTGGGAAAAGGTCGTCAAAGAACAGAGGGAGATAGAGTCTAAAAGCAGAGAAGCGTGGAGGGAAATCGAGATTTAACGCCGCCGGCAGGCGGTTTTTGTCTCGGTTACAAAAGCGGAGTCAATCGACGACCAGCTGTTCCCCCTCAACCCTCACAGTAAGCCCTTTCGACCTCAACATTGAGACGAAAATCGGAATGAACTCCTCCTTCACTCCCAAGTCCTTGAGAGGCATAGTCTTCTTGGCTCTGAGGATCGGTAACATGTTATTTACGAGATTGTTGAGCGCTATTAGCGTGTCCTTGTTCTTTACAAGATCTATGGACTTTAGTAGCTCGTACCTATAGGAGTTGAGGTCTCTGAATTTCCTGCAGAGAGGTTTGTTCTGGTAGAGGGTAGCTATCGCCTGTTTAACTAGTGCTTCCCTCTCACTCAGCTCCGCGAACTGAACGCTTTTCTTTAGCTCTTGTAGCATCGTCAACAAGTTCTCGAGGTCTTCACTTAGGACGTCAGCTAGCTTCTTCAAAACGTTGTAGCTCGTCTCGAACTTGGCGTAGGAGGTCGGTAGTAGGGTCGCTCGAGAGAGCTTATCGAGTAGCTCCGTCCTCGTCCTAGGATCCGTGACGAGGTCTAAGGACATTCTGCCGTTTTGAATACACGAGCCAAGTTCCTTAGCCATTTCGTTTAAGTTAATGGTCTTCAACTTGTTCACGAGCTCCTTTATGCTGTAAAACTCAAAGCCTTCGATTTCTAGACTCGAACCTAACATGTTGATTAATATGTTGTTTAAGTTCATCAGATGGGTCTTTATCCTCGACATGTTCTGGCTTATCTGCCTTGCAGCTTCATCCAATAACTCGCTCAAGTTTTCATATATGATCTCCTTTTCTCTAGGAATTACCAAGTTTTCCGCAGGTACTCCTAGGTCTCTGGCGAAGAGCAGTATGTTGGCGTTGATCGTCCTCGCGTCGAACAATACGTCGGAGACTATATTCTTTATGCTCTCTTTAGTCTTCTGCAACCTCGTCTCGATCTCGGTCAGGCAATCCAAATTACCGGCCTCACAGGACACCGCTCCATTCGAGATCTCGTTCAGTCTCGCCCTGATGTTGTTCAGCGCCGTAACATAAGCTTCGTCTAAATTCAACATTTGCTGAAGAGTCGTAACATTCTTCAATATGCTCGTTAGTTGAGTATTTAGGTTGTTTATTTCCTCTAGAAGGTTTATTCTTTTTTGGAAGAAGAGGTGCCTCTGTTCTTTCGCCTTCGTCAATTTGTACGCGGCTTCAGGAACGATTAGAACCGCGGCAGCGACGCCTTCACCCAAGCCCACAATCAGCGGGTTCAAGACATCTTCCAGCAAGCTCAACGACGAAAACAGCGAGAACAGGCTGAAATTCGCCAGAGATATGGGTATAAGGGACAATAGCTTGTATGTAGAGCCCTCGTAGTGATTTACTAGAAACAGGGCCAAGCTACCCATTACCATCGCAATTAGGACTAGGAACGGGGCCTGGGCCGAGAAGCCGTAGGGAACAAACCCTGAAACGCCTAACAACGATAGGTAGCTGAAGGAAGGGAAAATTATTAGGATCCACCTTTCCCTGGCGTTAACAGACACCCCAGTAAGTCCCATCACGGCGACCGTCACTAAGACCGTCATAATAGTCGCCGAGATGATGTACCTTATTCCGAGAATCATACCGTCGTACGGCGTCAGTGACCCCGAAGGCAGAGAGATCAACGCGTAATTCGCTACCAATGCGACGCCCACAAAGAAGGGTGGAAGGCCCCAAGCTAGCGCCGCCACTGTACGCGTCCTTACGTAAGCGTACAGCGGAATGGCATAGGACAGGAGTATCAAGATCACCTCTGCAGTGAATAGGTTCGAGTAGGGGAGATTACGACCCGTTGCATAATCATATACTAAGTTGTAGGTGAGTACAGCCACAACTGTAGTTATAACGGCTCCCGTGATGATCCCCGGTGCGAACAGGTTTGCGACGAAAGCGGCGGCCATAAGGGCGAGAGCCACATTAGCGTTTTGGAAGTAAGATAGGCCAAGCTGGTAAACAACCAAACCCAAGGCCACGCTAAGCCCGACCCTGATTAGGTAGTCACCAAAATCCGTCACGACTTTTTTAGCACTCATATATCTACTACTTTGAAACGTATGTCGCAGGATTCTTATAATTTTTGGTATAAGAGCATATTCATAAATCCGTCATTAGAGGGTATACGTCTGCAAGTTTTTCTTGTGTTCGCAGCGGTAAATTAGTCAAAGAAATTTTTGCAAGATCTCATGAGTTATCCTGGTGTCGAGCCCTCCAACCTTTCAAGGACTATATACGCAACATTATTAACCGATCGACTCCACGAAACGTGACCTGAGTTGTTCAAGAGGTACGAACTCCCTCCTCTGCCCTATAGGGTAGACGCCCTCGAGCCCTACATCAGCAAGGACATAGTTGACGTGCACTACAACGGCCACCACAAGGGGTACGTCAACGGCGCGAACCAATTCCTCGAGAGGATGGAAAAGGTAATAAAGGGCGAGCTCCAGCCAGGCCAGTACGACGTCCAGGGACTAATGAGGGGGCTAGTCTTCAACATAAACGGCCACAAGCTCCACGCCCTTTACTGGCAGAACATGGCACCCGCCGGGAAGGGCGGAGGGAAGCCCGGGGGGCTGTTGGCCGACCTCATTGACAAGCAGTTCGGCTCATTCGACAGGTTCAGGCAGGTCTTTACCGAGACCGCAAACTCGTTGCCCGGGACAGGCTGGACGGTCCTCTACTACGACACGGAGACGGGGAACTTGCAGATAATGACCTTCGAGAACCACTTCATGAACCACATAGCTGAGCTGCCAATAGTCCTCATAGTCGACGAGTTCGAGCACGCCTACTACCTGCAGTACAAGAACAAGAGGGCCGACTACATCAACGCCTGGTGGAACGTGGTCAACTGGGACGACGCGGAGAACAGGTTGAGGAAGTATTATAACAAGTGATGAAGTATCGCGTCGTGAACGGGAACTCGGCGTTTTTATTCCTCCATTCCTTGTTCACCTGAGCCAGGCCATGGTCTCAGCCATTATACTCGCGGGCGGTTACGCCACAAGGTTAAGGCCTTTGAGCTTAACCAAGCCGAAGCCGCTGCTTCCCGTCCTCGGCAGGCCCTTGCTAGACTACATCCTGGACTCCGTGGAAAAGGTCAGCCCGAGGAACACCTTCCTGTCCCTGAGAGTAATGGCGAACAAGATCGTGGCCCACGTGACGAAGGAGGGGAGGAACGTGATCCCCGTTATAGAGAAGGAGAGGCTAGGAGACGCCGGGCCGCTGAAGCTAATACACGAAAACTACAAGCTCGACGAGAACACGCTAGTGCTGAACGGGGACGTCTATTTCGAGACCGACCTTAAGGCGGTCGTGGACTTCCACGAGTCCAAGGGGTGCGACGCTACCATAGTCGGCACCGAAGTGGAAGACCCCAGGAGGTTCGGCGTCCTGGTGACGGAAGGGGACAGGGTCGTGGAGCTACTCGAGAAGCCCAAGTTCCCGCCGACGAACATGATCAACTCGGGCATTTACGTATTCAAGTCTGAGCTCTTCAGGGAAATAAAGGGTCAGTCCATAGCCAGGAACTTCGTTACTGACCTGTTGAAGAACGACAGAGCAGTTTGCGTCCACAGGTACAAGGGCATCTGGGCGGACATAGGGAAGCCGGAGGACTACCTCAACTTGAACTTCGAACTCCTAGTCAAGAAGTACCCGAAAGGTTACGCCTCCCCTAACGCCAAAATCAGCGAAAGGGCCAACCTGACTCCCCCGTACTACCTCTCCGACGAAGTAGAGGTGAAGGAGAACGCAGAGGTTTACAACTCAGTCCTAGGGAAGGGGGCGTACGTAGGAGAGGGCTCTAGAGTCCAGGACTCCCTCCTCATGGACAACGTGAGGGTGGATAAGTACTCTTTCGTGAACTTCTCGATAATAGGCGAGTCGTCGAGAATCGGTAAGAGGGCCAGGGTCGAGTCCTCTATCCTGGGCGACGAAGTGGAGATATACGACAACGTCCTCCTGAACGAGGGGACGATAGTGTTGCCATTTAAGGAGATCAGCGAGTCCGTCTACGACAGGCACAAAATTATCCTGTGATGAGGCTCGCCTGTCTGATAAGTGATGTGTACCGCCGGCTCTGAGGTTGTCCTAATAATAAACGCCCTCTCCTTCCTCCTTTCTACGGCGTTTGTAGTGCAGGCTTTGATGGAAAGTAAGAGCTTCGCGAAGTGCGGGGAGCCGAGGGGTGGCCTCGCCTCTGTCGTCCTCCCGGTGAAGGGCCTAGACCCTAGACTGGAGGAGACCATCAGGTCTTTGCTGGCCCAGGACTACGCGGACAAGGAGGTGATCGTCGTTCTAGACTCTTCCGACGACCCGGCCTACCCCGTAGTTACTAAGTTCCCCGTCAAGGTCGTGATGAACGAGTGGCCTTGCGCTAAGTGCAGCGGAAAGGTGAGCGCGATCCTCACTGCCTTGAAGTACGCTAAGGGCGACTATCTGGTCTTCGCCGACTCTGACACGGTCTACCCACAGGGTTGGCTGAGGTGCATGCTCTCCTTGGTTAAGGACAAGGCTGTCCCAACCACTTTCTCTTGGCCCTCGCCCGAGAGGGTCACTTTGAGGAACCTCGTCCGCTCTGGGTTCTGGACTCTAGGCTACGAGTCGGTCTTCTCGAGGAAGCACAGGTTCCTCTGGGGAGGCTCCATGGCCTTCAGGAGGGAGTTCTTCGACGAAGAGGCCGTGGGGGCGCTTAGCGAGGCCTGGTGTGATGACTGTACTTTAACCTATCTGGTGAAGAAGAGGGGGTACGAAATAGAGTTCTGTCCTGTGGTGTCTAAGAATTATTTCGATGAAGCGAATTTAATTAAGTTCCTCAAGAGGCAGATAATCACCGTAAAGCTTTACAGCCCCCGCGGGTTCGAGGCCTTCCTACTGACGTGGGCCTTTACGCTCGCGCTACTCTTGTTTGTCCCGCTATCCCCTCTCGCCGTTGCTCCCACTGTCGCTTGGGTCTTCAAGAACTTTTTGAGGGCTAAGCGGGCCGACGGCCCTTACCTGCCCGCTATCGTGTCGCCGGTAAGCGCTACGGTGACCTTCTTCCTGGCGTTGCTATCCGTGAGAGAGAAGGAAATAGTGTGGAGGGGGTCTAGGATCAGGATCGTTCAGGGGGAAGAGAGTTAAACCGAGGCGAGGGGATTAAGCGCCTTTCCCCTCTCGAATAGAGCCCCTCGAATCAGCTAGGGGGCGTGATACCCTTCTGCGCGTAGATCTTTCTGGACACTTCTTCAGCTATAGAGAAAAGCTCGGGGTACATCTCCCTCAAGCCCCTCTCTAAGGCCTCCTTGGCCACCCTGCTCATCCTGAAGCCCGGAACCGTATGGAAGAGGTACTGCAAAACGAGGAAGGCAGGGTAGCTCCACACCCCTATCTTGGGGTCCCTGTTTGCGAACCCTTCCATGACCGCCTTGACCCTCTCTGCGTTCTCCACTCTTCCCTCTGCGGTTACACTGGCTTGCGCACTCCCGACTCTAGAGTCGTCGCTCCTGACCGCGGACTCTTCAACGGGGACTCTAGTTTCTGCCCTTCCCGAAACCCTCTCTCTGGTCTCCAGACTTTCCGCTCTAGACTCCATACTCTCCTGCTTAGCCTCTAGGCTGTGCACCCTACCCTCTTCTTTCTTGCGGTCTACGGTCTCCCCTCTAGACTCCGAAACCTGAGTTTTGGGCTCTACAGTCTTCTCCGCTCTCTCTTCCCTCTTCGCTGTAGAGTCGTCACTCTTCTGTGGGTTCTCTTCCCTCTTCCTCCTCTTCAGAAGGAGATCCAGGTCGCTCAACTCAGCACCACCTTCGCGATCCTCTCGAAGACCTCGGTTAGCCTAGGCCTCCTCGTCTTAAACTCCTCGAACCTGAGGGCGGGAACGCCAAGCTTTGACGCTTCGACGAATATCCTGTTCTGGGGTATCGCGATCTCTAGACTCTTGATCCCCTCGATCTCGACGTTGACCGGCTTGTTCGACATGTTGGTTATAGCGTAGGCAGTCTTCTTCAGGGAGGTCAACCTCTCTCCCAAGTTCCTAGTCACCTGCAAGGCGAGGGGTTGTGGAGTCACGGGAGTCAAGATTTTATCACCCGCTATCATGGCTGAGACCGCTAGTGTGCCCAAGTTCGGGGGCGTGTCAATGACGGTGATGTCGTAGGACTTGGAGATCTCCTTCAGAGTCTCGACCGTAGAGTCCACCTCGCCCGACAGCTCGAGGTTAAGCAAGCCCACGTGGGCAGGGTAGAGCTCCACGTTGAATATGTTCACGCTCTTCTCCCCGAGCTTCAGCTCCCTCTTGTCCCTCCTTATCCCGAAAGAAGCTGTCGTGCCTCCCTCCGGGTCGAGGTCTATCAACGCCACGTTCTTCGTCTGAGCCAGGAAGTAGGCCAGGTTGACCGCGGTGGTGGTCTTCCCCACCCCTCCCTTCTGGTTGACTACGGTGATTATCACGGTCTAGAGTCTTGTTTCGAGAGTCTGATTAACGGTTCGGCCCGGTAATACTCACGGCTCGATGAGGTCTAGCACGTGGACGGGTTTCAACCCTTTCCTGAGGAAGTTCAGAGTGCAGACAGGGTTGGTCGAGACTACAGTCTCTAGACCGGTCTTGAGGATCATCCCCTTCTTGACCTCGGACACGGCCTCGGAAACGCCCTCGCCCAGGATGAAGGAGTAACCTCCCGCACCGCACTCGTAGTTGGGCTCCTCCATTTCGACTACGTCTGCCCCGATCATCTTGAGTACCTCCCTGTTGTACTTCCCGAGCCCGAAGTGGGACGCGTGGCAAGAGTCGTGAACCGTGACCTTCACGGCCTTGCCCCTCACGGGCAAGCCCCTCTTTACGACGAACTCCGCGAAGTCGTAAACCTCTAGCCCCTCCTCCTTGAGCCTGGCCGTGCAGTTAGAGGCGAGGGAAACTATCGGCCTGTTCCCAGCCTTGGCCCTCAGCTCGTTGACGCTCCTCTTCGCCCCCTCCTCGTCGCCGGAGTGCAGGTGGGCGAGCCCACAGCAACCGTTTATCACCTCTGTCTTTACCCCCACGGACTTGAAGTACTGGACGGCCTTCTCCACGAGGTTCCTGAAGAGCACCGAGTTCAGGCAACCCGGGAAGATCACTACTTCCGCCCCTTCGTCCTTATGGTGGAGGGGCTCTCTAGGTTCGGGGATGTAGGGCTTTGCCTTGCGGAGGACCTTCAGCGCTACCGTAAGGGCCTTAGGGGACTCGACCAATTTCGTCGGGCTGAACCTCCTCACCCTCTTTATAGCCTCGACGTATATGGCGGAGTAGTTCACACCGCTGGGGCAGACGGTCTCGCACCTCCTGCAGTAGAGGCAGGAGAGGAAGACGTCCAGGTTCTTGCCGGTGTTGAAGGCCAGTATCCTCCCCCTGGGGGAGAAGAGCTCGTTCCTGGTTACGTTGTAGGTCGGACAAGCTTCTAAGCAGAAGCCGCAGTGGACGCACTTGCTGGCCTCCCTCAGAGCGTCTTCCAGCGTCATTTTGCCTACGCTAGTTTCTACCGAATTTAAACCACTAGTCGACCTCCCAAAGGGTCGCCACGGTCTCGCTGGGCGGTCTACACTCTTCCCTCTGTACTAGCTTACAGGGGTTCAGCTGGTAGCCTGGGTCGAACGCCTCCTTTATCCTCCTGAAGACCTCAAGCTCCGTTGAAGTGTAGTAGTCCTTGAGGAACGTGACCTTTTCTATCCCTATGCCGTGTTCCCCTGAAGGAACCCCGCCCATCCTTATCACGAGCCTCTCTATCTCTTTCCCCGCCATTACGGCCCTCTCGACGCTCTCCTTGACTTTCGGGTCGAAGGCTATGAGCGGGTGTAAGTTCCCGTCCCCCGCGTGGAAGACGTTCGCTACGTAAACGCCGTACTTCCTAGCTATTTCCCTTATTTGCTTCAGGGCCTCGGGCAAGTCCCTCCTGAGGACGTTGCAGTCCAGGGTCAAGTAGGCGGGCGAGATCGAGCCCATTGCGGGGAAAGCCCCCTTCCTCGCGCTCCAGAGCCTAGACTCCTCCGCCTTGTCCTTCGGCACGATTACCTCCGCCCCGAGGGAGTGGAGGGCCTCTAGGACTATAGCCTCCTCCCTCCTTATCTCCTCCTGTATTCCTTCAAGCTCCACGAGGAGCAACGCCTCCGCCTCTGGTAAACCTACCCTGAACCTGCTGTTTTCCACCGCCCTTATCGAGTACCTGTCCATCAGCTCCAACCCGCTCGGGATGACGCCCCTCCTGAAGACCTCGACAATGGCCCTCCCCGCCTTCTCGAGGCTGTCGAAGAGCGCCACGAGGGTCTTAGTCCCCTCAGGCCTCCTGAAGGTCCTGAGCCTCGCCCTCAATATGACGCCCAGAGTACCCTCGGCCCCCACGAAAATCGACTTGTGGTTAAGGACGTGGATAGTCCTGACCTCCTCTACTGTGCCGTCTGTTAAGAGGACTTTCAGGCCCAACACGCTGTTGTAGGTCGGCCCATACTTGACAACCCTTATCCCGCCCGAGTCGTGGGACACGTTTCCCCCGATGCTCGAGACCGTAAAGCTGGAGGGGTCTGGGGCGTAGAAGAGGTGGGGAGGCAGGCCCTTGCTCACCGAGGCGTTAGCTATGCCGGGCCCCACCTCGACCTCGAAGCCCTCGACGCTGTAGACCCTGTTCAGCCTAGCTAAGGAGACTACTACTTCGCCTCCCAGAGGGGTCGAAGCCCCGCTCAGGCTCGTACCGCTCCCCCTCACGACCACCTTGGCCCCGTTCTTGAGTAGGATCCTGACTGCCCTCACCGCTTCCTCTTCTGAGCCGGGCAGCACCACTGCGGAGGGCCTACCCCTGTAGAGGAGGAAGGCGTCGTGCGAGTACAGCTCGACGTGGTCGTCAGTTATCACCCACTCCTTGCCGACGACGCTCTCCAGCTCCCTGATGAGCGACACGCGTTTCATTATTAATCGGCGTTATAATTTAGCGACGTGTCCTGCGAGAGGCCCGCCGACTTCGCGGGGGTCGCTGAGGTCGTTAAGTCCAGCGAGAGGGTGTTCTTCGTAGGCCAGGGGAGGCACTTGGTAACGCAACACGAGGGGACTTGCGTCAGCTTGTCGAACTTCAGCTCCACTCTCGAGGTCTCTCAAGAGGACCTCTACGTGACAGTTCAGGCGGGGAAGGCCTTAAGCGAGCTGTCCAGGGAGCTCGAGAGCAGGGGCCTCTTCCTGCCCATTGTCCACAACGGTACGGTCGGAGGGGCATTGGGCCTGAACGTGCCCAGCGAGTTCTCCTTCTGGTTCGGCTACCCCTCCGACCTGGTACTCGAGGCGAGGACTGTGACCGGTTTAGGGGAAGTAGTGAGGACAGGGGCAAAGACGCCGAAGTTCTCCAGCGGCTACAAGATTTACAAGGCGTTGGCCGGCTCCCTCGGGCTACTGGGGGCTTACCTGGAGGTGACGTTCAAGGTCTTCCCGAAGCCAGAAAGTCTGGTCTACGCTTTAGTGAGCGACCCTAAGAAGGCGCTCGAGTCACCCTTCAGGCCCTACGGAGGGATAGCGATCAACTTGGACGGCCTCATCTCTTACGTCGTTATCGGGGGCTGGAAGGAGAAGGTGGACAGGGCGGTCAGAGAGTTGGGGGCGAGAGCGGTAACGGAAGAGAGGCCCAGACTCGAGGCTCTAGAGTCGTGTACGAGGTTGGCCTCAGTCTCAGTGCCTAGGGGGTTGGAAGCGGACTACTTGAGCAGGCTGGGGAGAGGGGTAGGCTACATAGGCTCAGGTACTGTCCTGCTGTGCAACCCCGACGTCAAGGAGCTCAGGAGGAGAGGGTTCACGGCCGTCGTTATCAGGGGCTGTCATCGAGGGGAGGACTGCTTTGGCTTCAAGAGCAGAACGCTGGAACTCCTGAGTAAGGCCCTCGACCCTCAGGGCAAGTTCTTGACGATTAACCCCCTCCCATGGTAGAGTCTAGACGGAATACTTAGCGAGTATTGCGGCCTTCACGTCCTCCGGGTTCACGGACTTCAAGTCCTTCTTTAGGGCCTCGAGCTGGGCCCTAGTGAGGAACTTACCCGCCTCAATTTCCTCTCTGTTCAACTTCCCTTCGATCACTTGGAACTCCACTTCGTCCCCGTCCACGTAAAGCTTGACCCTGTTCTTCCCTGGGACGACGTTGTTAGCGATTATCGAGATCTTTAGCGTAGACAGTAGCGTGTGGCCGAGGAGCTTCAACGCCTCGTTCTGCTGGAGCTCGTTTACCGAGCGGAAGTCCATGTAGAACACCCTCCTTTTCGTCAGGTAGAGCTTCCCCTCCTTCGCCGTCACCGTCACGTCGTCCTCCTCCTTCTTCGACACCGCCTCCTTTAGGTCGCGGTAGCCCCTGGCCATGAAAGAGAGTCTCACAGTACCCTCTAGAAGGAAGACCCTCGGCGGAACCCAGTTGTTGGCCACGAAGTTTACCACGACCTCGTCCTCGGGGTAAGCGTAATACGTGAACTCCCTGAAGTCCACGTCGTCGGAGGGGGAAGCCCTTTTCAGGATCGGTTTGGCCAAGTCCTTCTGGATGTACAGGGAAATTAAGGGGTAGAGCCCAACCGATTTCGCCCACTCGGTGGCCTCCTCGAACGGGTTCACCCGCTTATATAACGCGTAGGGGACAATAACGTTATACTTCGTGAGAGGCACCTTCTAGCGGGTGATGAGCACGCCCTTAGGTGATGCGGTGAACGCATCTACCGGGACTGATCGTCCAGAAACCTAACCCCCACTTCCCTGTACTCCGACATCCTGAGGGCCCTGAGCTGTAGGGTTCTGTTGGTGTCGACTTCAATTACCGCATATCCCTCCTCCTCCCCCAGGATCTCGATCAACGCGGCGTCGCTCTTGCCTGAGGCGACCGTCGGCTCCGCGATGGAGGATCTCCCGCCACCTTTGGGTGGTACGAAAAGGTTGGCGTTCACGAACGTCATCCTCGTTTCAATGGCCCTTGCCTTAAGCAGGCCTTTCCACCAGTCTAGCGTAGACGCGGGCACCGAGGACGGCACGAGCACCACGTCGACGTTGCTCTTTAGGTAAGCGAGGACTAGCTCGGAGTACAGGAGGTCGTCGTCGATCAGGATCCCGAACTTGTTGCCCATCGACTTGAACGCTACCAGCTCAGTCCCTGGCAAGACCGACTTGTCGCTGACGTAAATCTTCTTCGAGAGCCCGACCACGTTACCGTCGGGTGTAATAATGGGCGACACTATGGACACGCCGTCGAACACGGCCCCAATCACCACGTGGGCCGTGAATAGCTTCGCGAGCTTTTGGAACTCACTGACCGGAACTAAGTCAATTGAGACAGTCCAATCCTTAGGTAGAAGAACAACCCTGGCCCCTCCTTTCAGGGCTCTCTCCGTGAGCTGAAGGGCCGACTGAACCGAACCGGCTTGGACGATCCCTAGCTTCAACCCTTTGATGAATTAGGTTCTCTAGTTTTTATTTCCTTCAAATTCTTCAGTTTGTCTTCGAGGCGTTCGAAGGCCAGCTTCAACGCCTTGAGGGGATCCCTCTCTGAAGCTTCCGTTTCTACGTCCTCTTCTCTGGCGGTTCTAGCCCTGATCTTCACGGAGTAAAACCTCTCTCGCTTTAAGTCCACGGTTAGATCGTCCACCCCCGCGAAACGTCTGAGCCTCTCCGCGTATGTTCGCGCGAGGTCGCGTAAGCTCTCCGTCAGGTCTGGGCTGAAGTTCGCAAAACTGGTAAGCACGATGCCCTCGCTCACCCCGAGCTCCCGGGCCAGTTTCCTAATGATGTCACCCGCCGTTAAGACCTTGATGCCGTTCGACTCAAAGAAGGCTCTGCAGGCCACGGCGAAGCCTTCCTTCGCAACGACCTCGTACAGCGTCGACCTGACGCTAGCAGTGTAAGCTTCTCTCATCAAACCCTTCTCGCTGATTGCCCCGTTCACTACGTGAGCGTCGTAGCCTCTGCTGAAACTTTCGTACAGTTTTAGTAGAAGGTCGTTGAGCCTAACGACGCCCACTAAACTATCGTTCTTCACTACAGGTATGGCGGAGATGCCGTTAACGGCCATCAGAAGGCGGGCCCTGACCAGCGTGTCGTCCGGAGCTACGACAGCTACGTTGTCCCTCGCTAGTCCCGTCAGCGCTTCGTTGGCCGGAGTCGCGGCCGTTTCCGCCAGGACAGACCTGATCACGTCGAGCCTCCTGACCTCACCGACTACTCTCCCGTTATCAACGAGAGGTGCGACTCCCAGACCGAACTTATGAAGGATCCTTAGGGCGTCGAACGCGTCTGAGTCCTTCCCTATTCCAAGCCTCTTCGCTTTTCTGGCGTACTGCCTCACCTCGGCCTCAGGGTCGATGAACGTCCTCACGAGGGACTCGAGGTCGAGGTAGCCGAAGAGTGTAGAGTCTTCGCTCACGACGAGGACTTTAGTCAAGTTCTCCCTCGAAGCGACCCTTAAGGCCTCCAGGAGAGATTCGCTCTCCCTGACGAGACTCCTGGGCTCCTTCATGATTTTTTCGGCTTTCGGCAAAGTCCCCTTACGACTTGGTAGACTATGAAGTAATTAACTCCGATCGGAAGGATTCCCGAGGACAGTTGTCTCACGAGACGGCCTTCGTGTGGAGCGACGAGTTCCTGAAGTACAGCTTCCCCGGCGACCACCCGTTCAAGTCCCTCAGGGAGAGCATGACGAGGAAGATACTGGAGACCAAGGGAGCCTTCCACGAGATAGACCTGGTCGAGCCGGAGCTGATAGACGAGTCGACGCTGCAGGTCGTCCACTCCAAGGAGTACATAGAATTCGTGAAGGAGATGAGCCGGAAAGGGCGAGGCATGCTCGACGACTTCGACACCCCGGCCTTCCCTGGCATTTACGAGGCGGCCCTGGTGAGGGTCAGCGGCACTGTGACTGCCCTCAATCTACTCGACAAGTACGACCACGCAGTGAACGTTGGTGGAGGGTTCCACCACGCTAAGAGGGATGCCGCTTCGGGATTCTGCGTCTTCAACGACGTCGCGCTAACTGCGAAGCTTGCGGAAAAGAAGTACGGGAGGGTCGCGGTGATCGACATAGACGGCCACCACGGCGACGGAACCCAGTTCCTTCTCTACGACGACCCCAGCGTGCTGAAGGTCTCCCTGCACATGTACCACCCAAACTTCTTCCCCGGCACGGGGAACTACGACGAGATAGGGGTCGGCGAAGGGGAGGGCTACACCCTTAACGTGCCCCTCCCTCCTGGAACCGGCGACGACCTCTACATAAAGGCCTTCGACGAGGTTGTGGTTCCTAAGGTCAGACAGTTCAAGCCGAACCTCATAATCTTCGTGGTGGGAGGGGACTCACACTTCGATGACCCCCTCGTGGAGCTGAAGCTCACCACTCTCGGCTACCTTGAAATCGCTAAGAGGGTTCACAGCCTTGCGCATGAGCTCGCCAACGGCAGGCTGATTATGACTGGGGCAGGGGGCTACAGTTACGAGTCCACGGCCAGGGTTTGGGCCACGGTAATATCAGAAATAGCTAACCTCAATCCGCTGGACTTCGAGGACTTACACGACTGTTGCATGATGGCCTCGAGGCCCCACGTTAAGGATAAGGTGCTTAGGGTGATAGAGGAGTTGAAAAAGCTCCACTCCCTTTAACTGACGAGGATTAAGGAAGCTGCCTTCCTGGCCTTCTCCCTCGCCTCAGCTACCGTAGATCCAGTCGCCAGGATTACCCCCATCCTCCTCTCAGGGTAGGAGTAGGGCTTGCCGAAGATCCTGAGCTTGACTCCTGGGATGGCTAAGGCCTTGTCCACGTTCTCGAACTTGGGGGCCCACTTCGCCGATGGGGCTAGAATCACGTGGGAAGCGGCAGGGGTTAAGACCTTCACCTCAGGGGTCGGGAGTCCCAGGGCGCTCCTCACGTGTACCTCGAACTCGGATATGTCGGTGCTCGCGAGGGTTACAAGCCCGGTGTCGTGTGGCCTCGGGGCCACCTCGCTGAACAGGACCCTGTTCCCGCTGACGAGGATCTCCACTCCAAAAATGCCGAAACCGCCCAACGCGTCCACTACCTTCCTGGCGTACTCTACTGCCCTGGACTTGACCTCGTCGCTGACCGTCGAGGGGTGCCAGGACTCGATGTAGTGGTAAACCCCGGCGGGCCTCTGGTGCTCGATCGGCTCGATGACCCTCGTCACGGGGCTCCCTCCCTCGTTGGGGTAACGGTAGGTCAGCACTGTGAGCTCAGTGTCAACCTTCAGGTATTCCTCCACTATGACCCTCCTGCTCTTCCCCCTAGCGTGCGCTATGGCCTCCCTAAACTTCTCCTCGACCTCCGACTCCTTTGTCACCAGAGTGTGACCGTGACCGCTTGAGCTCATCTCCGGCTTGATGAGGCAGGGGTAGCCTAGATCCTTGCACGCCTTCTTCACCTCCTCTGGGGTCTCGGCGAAAGCGTAGAGGGTAGTCGGGACCTTCACCTGCTCCGCGGCGAACCTCCTGAGCTCTATCCTGTTCATGGCTATCTTAACCGCCTTGGCGTTGGGCACGACCCTGAAGCCGTTGGACTCGAGCTCCTCCAGGGCTGAGGTGTTAATGGCCTCTATCTCCGCGATTATCGCGTCTGGCTCCTCCCTCTTCACCACGGCTATCACGGCGTCCCTGTCAATCATGTCTATGACGTACTTCCTGTGGGCCACCTGCATGGCGGGGGCGTTGTCGTACCTGTCCACCGCGATAGTTTCGACGCCCAACCTCTGCGCCTCGATCACCATTTCCTTACCGAGCTCGCCCGAGCCTAACCAGAGGAGCTTCCTCGCCCCTTTGAATAAGGGAGTAGTCAGGTGCATTTTTACCGCGGTTGAGTAAATCCTCTGCCATTAAAAGGTTGTTTGTTTTTACTTAACCAAGTAAATTAAAGGCCATAGAAGGCCAGCCTGAAGGCTTTAAGACGTCTCAAGCCTGGCGATCGATCGTTCTCCCCGTTGGGAACTCGCTGTCGGGCGAGGGCGACCTGAACCGCCTGCTAAGGGGTTCAGCGCCGTCTGTTCGGCGAGGGAGCAACCCTAAAGTGATGCGAACTCCGCTAAGGGAAATTCGGCTGAGAGCCATAGCGTTGATCGGACAGAGGACGTCAATCGTAAGGCACTTCAAATCCGAGCGGTTTACTGTCCGATGGCCCTACTCACGAACTCGACCAACGGTTTCGGATCCTTAACCAACCAGGGGATCGACCGCCAACCTTTCGGAACCCTGCAGAAGCCAGAGTGAGGGAAGACTACAGCCCCTATACCGAAGACTCTAGAGTACTCGTAAACTTGGTCGGGGTAGCACTCGCCCACCTTGGCCTCGACCGCTACCTTCCCCTCAACTACGAAGTCGGGGTAGGCGTGAACCCTCCTCCCTGCGATTCTCCCTATGGGCTCGAGGGACTTCTTGTTCCTCTCGACCCTGCCGAAGTTCTGGGTCAGGATCCTATAGACGAACTCCTCGAAGACCAGCCCCATGAGCTTCCTTAACCCCATCTCGCCGTCAATCGCGTAGGGCGTAGGGTCTATCTCGACGCCCGTCTCCCTCATCAAGGTCTTCGCCCTCTCGAGCAAGCTCTTCGGGGCCAAGGACTCCACGTCTACCTCCCCGTCGACCAGGAAGACCCCTCCGTGCTTGACCATGAATGCGTCTCCCTTCCTCCCCCTGATTCTTACCACTTTCAAGGTATTACCGAGGTGAGTTCAATCTAGGAACCATATTAATCCGCCTTGTTAACTCGCTTCGACTTGATAGCGACCCTGAGCGACGTCCTTTGGGGGGCAGTACTGACGGCTTGGGTCGCGTTCGTGGTGCTCAAGCTGAGCAAGTGGGTCGCCAGGTTAACCTCGATTTACGTGTCGAGGAAGGTAATCCACATAGTCGGGGGAGGGCTGGTCGCCGTCTTAGCCCCCTTCGTCTTCAGCTCGCCCTTCGTGCTGATCGTCGTGTCGTACTTACTGACGGCTTACCTGCTAGTCTTGAGGGTTAAGAGGAAGGAAATGAACTGGTTCATGGAGAGGGACAGCCTCGGGGAGGTCTATTACACGTTCTCTTACGGGACGGTCTTGTTATTGATGTGGCTGATCGAGCCCGACTACTGGCACACCCACGACATCTACATAGCGTTAGTCCCCATCTACTTCATGTCCTTCGGCGACGGGGTGACGGGCATAATAAGGAACTACGTCTACAAGAGGAGGGTCAAGGGCTTTTGGGGCAGCGTCGGGATGCTGGTGGTCAGCGCGATCATCGGTTATTACTACTTCGGACCGGTAGGGCTCCTCGCTGGAGTACTCGCGACAGTTCTGGAGGTGCTGAACCTGGTCGACGACAACCTTAGCGTGACCTTCGGGACTTTCGCGTTCCTCCTGGCGTTCGCGAGGCTTTAATCAGTCAGGGAAGCGCTCTTCACCGCTCGGAAAACCGTCACTTCATCACTAGTGCTAAATACAGCTCGACCCTTATTCTTTAATATGCTTTCCTGGCTGATGGGCAGGAAAGCCAAGGACTGGGACTACTACGAGAGCGTTTTCGAGGACTACCCGAACGCCTGCGTTTACGTTGACGAGGAGGGGACGATCAAGGTGATCAAGGTGAGCGACATCGACGAGTTCTGGGGGATCGGCACGGTGATCCTGGAATGGGGGAAAAGCCCCAAGCTGACTCCCTGGTTCGTGAAGATGGAGCGCTACGTGGTAATTCCCACCGCGAAGGAGGAGGTCTATAAGAAGCTGGTCAGGGACTTGGGGCTCAAGGGCTTCGCCAGCTACGAGCCGGAGTTCGGCGGGGGGTTCGCGATATACGAGTGCAGGAACTGCCTCGAGAAGCAGAGGAGGCACTTCGAGGTCTTCAGGAAGGAGGACGAACTAAGTCCAGACCAGGTGGTCGAGGAGCACCTGAAGGTCATGAAGTCCTAGAACTCGTGGGGTTCCTTGCTCCAGTCGAAGTCCCTCACTCCGTTCAGCCTCTCCGCGCTGTACTCTTTGTCGATCTCCCCCCTCAAGGCGAACTCCAACGCCATCTCGGCCAGGGCGGGGCCTATTTCAGCCCCGTAGCCGTTAAGCCCCCCCACCCAGTAGGCGTTGTCCGCGACCCTCCCCACGGCGGGCCTCAAGTCCTTAGTCCCTTCGCAGTAGCCGTCTCCCTTGTAGAACGGCCTGACTTCCCCTAGCCTCTTCCTGACCTCTTTCAACGGCCTAACGCTGTGCTCGACTTTCTCGCCCGGTCTTGCGACCACGAACTCTCCGTCGCCGACTATGGCGACTCTCATGCCGAGACCGAACAACGGCCTGGAGTAAAAGCCGAGCTCGTAGTCGTAAACGAAGACCCTGTCGAACAGAGGGGAAGTGGTCGTCACGGCGTAAGCCCAACAGTAGTACGACCTGGTAGGCAAAGAGGCGTTGGTGGAGTACGGGTTCCACGCGCCGGCCGTCAGGAAGACCAGGTCGGGCTGAACCTCATGCGAGTCGATCCTGACTATACCTTTGGATCCCCTGACCTCAAGGAAAGCTCTCGCCTTTACTTTCGGCACCGGGCTCCTCAGGTCGTTTATGCTCACCAACCTGTCGGTGCCCCTGCCCATTATCGCGGGGAATCCGAGGAACTCCGTCTCCCTAACGTCGAGACCCCTCGAAGACCAGAAGTCCGCTTGTTTCTTGTCCTTAACGCCGAAAGTGTAGGAGGGGAACTCGAAAGCCCTCACGCCCCACTTCCTGTAGAGCCTCAGCGATTCCAACGCCAAGTCCACGTCCTTCCCTTTCAAGAGCAGGGAATGGATCAGCGTAGGGTAGAACTTCCTGTCCCCGCTGTCTACGACTAAGGCCTCCACTCCCCTCTCTTTCAGTAGCCTATACAGGGAAGACCCAAATACCCCGCTCCCGATTATAACGACCTTCAAGTGACCTCACCTGATCGCCGAGGGCTACTTCCTGAAGTACAAGGGGTGCTTTTGGGCGGTCAAGGGCTGCAGGCACCCCGAGGGGTTTGCTGTAGCTGTGCCCAGGAAGTGCGGGGGGATCAAGGTAAAGAGGTTAACCGACGCCCTCGCGCTGGTCAGGGCGAGGTTCCCAGACCTTCTGAGGCACGACGAAGTGATCGGCTACCCCGTCCCTATGGTGCCCTTAAAAGAGGCCGAAGTCCTCGACCCGTTCGAGGCAGAAGTCAAGGATCCAACAGCGAGGAAGTTCCTCGACTTCTTCCCGGGCGAAGTCGGAGTCACGGGGAGCCTGCTCTACGACGAAGAACACAACGACATGGACTTCCTCAGCTTCGACTCGTCACACTACACCGTCCTCAAGAGACTGAGGGAGGAGGGAGTCACGTCCCCCTTGGAGGAGGTAAATATCAAAGAAGTCGAGGGCCTAACTGAGGACTGCTTCAGGAGGCTAAAAGCGAGGAGGGTGCTGGAGGGGGTCTTCGAGGGCGAGCCCTACACCTTCAAGATCGTCCAGTGCGTCGAGGAGGGGAGAGTAGTGAAGGAGCGCGAGTTCAACGGCAGGGTAACGATCAAGAGGGCCGTAAAGCCGTATTCCTTGCCGGTGATTTACGAAGTCGGGGGAGACCTGAGCGGGTTCGCAAAGAGCTACAGGATCAGGTTCACCGAGCTTAGCGAGGGATTGACCCTCCTCGTGTCAGGCAGGGTTCAAGTTAGGGAAAAAGATTTTGTCGAGCTCAGCTTAGACCTCGCTGATCGGGTTGAGTGCTCATAAGAAGCACAAGGAGCTGGCCCCCGCGAAGCTGAACTACTACGTCATCACGATAAGCACGTCGAGGTACGAAAAGTTAGTTAGGAAAGAGCCGGTAGTGGACGAGAGCGGCGACCTCATAAAGGAAATGCTGATAAGGGCCGGGCAGAACGTGGTCGGGTACGATTTGGTCCCTGACGACAAGGTCAAGATCCTCAAGGCGTTCGCCGTCGCCCTCGACAGGGAGGACGTGGACGTTGTAATAAGCTCGGGGGGAACGGGCTACAGCCCTACTGACGTGACCGTCGAGACGATCAGGCCTCTGTTCGACAGACACATAGAGGGCTTTTCGGATCTCTTCAGGCTCTACAGCGAGAGGGAAATAGGCGGTGCAGCCTACCTGACCAAAGCTTCCGCCGGGGTCATAAATGGGAAACTGATCTACCTGCTCCCGGGATCTCCAGACGCTGTTAAACTAGCTTTGGAGAAACTGATACTGCCCGAAGCGGGCCACCTCGTTTTCCTCATCAGGTCGCCGAGGTAGCGGGCATTTAAAACAACATTCTCAGGGTGTTGTGCAGCAACTTAGTCGTTTCACTGCTTGAGTCGGTCACCTGCACGAAGTTTTTAAGCTTCTCTATGTCCTCCTTCGGGACGCCCTTGACCGCCATCAGCATGGCCTCAAGTTTGATTTCGTGTACCGCCTCATCCGAGAGCCCAACGTACCAATCCAGGTCTTCCTTTAGCGTGTCGGTAATGGCGTCTGCGTATCTCGCCTTAATCTCGCTGTCCAACGCGAGCAGCCGCGAGGAGTCTGTACTCACCTTGCCTAGTATGGCGAGCGGGGTGGGGATCCCCAGCTTCGCGGAAGTCAGCGGGCACAGGGTGACGTCGTAGCCGAGCCTCACGTCAGTCTTCGAGTTCGTGGCGTAGTCGTAAAACGCGTGGGAGCAATCGCCTTTTCCCTCCCTCAAGTAGCAGGGCCAATGAACCCTGTGCTTAGCCCCTTTGGACTCCAGCTCGGCCAGGGCCACTTCCTCTAGGAAAACGAGCTTCGAGACGTCGAAGACGCTAGACAGCGCCCTGTACATCTCGGGGAGTATTACGTAGATTTTATCGGCCCTCTGTAGCTTCTGTCTAATCTCCGGAGGCAGGTCTCTCGTCCTAACCAGGTCTGTCAACGAGACGGGAACAACGTACGTTGAGACGTCCTCTCCCTTGTTAGTTAGGTAAACTACGGCGTAGGAGATCTCGTCCTTCATCGCGTCCTTCACGTCGCCCGTTATCAGAAGGACTTTGTCCGTGACCTGGCCCTCCTCCTGTAAGGCGCGGGCCTCGGTGACGAACCTGGCCTTGACAGAGAAGGAGTCCAGAATTGGGAGCTTGACCGGGCAAACCGCCTCGCATATCCCGCAGAAGTCGCAGGTAGCTATTTCGCTAACGTCGGTAAAGCTCTGATCCGCGAAGAACCCCAGGGGTGAATAAACGAAGCTCCCCTTGAGCTCGGCGTGTGGGCAAACCTCGACGCACTTCCCGCAAAGAACGCAGCCGCTAGTAACGGCCTCGGTGTCGGGGGCGTCGCTGAACGGCAACAAAGTTAAGCCCGATATATTCCCCAGCGGCCTGTTGGAGAAGAGGGAGACCCAGTACCTGCTCCTCTCGAGAACGACTACGGCCTTTACGCCAGGGTCGGAAAGCACGGGCTTTAAACTAAATATGTCGTTCCCTTCGATCACCCCGAAGTACATGTAGAGGGGCCAATTCAGGGACTTAAGCGAAACCGGCCCCTCGGGAGACGTCTGCACCCAGACGCCGAAGAGGTCCAGGATGGGTTTGACCAGGCCCTCCCTGAGCTTGGTGTACACCGCGATCGCTTCGAAATCGGGCCCAAGCTTCCTCACCTCGAAGTGCCTGAAGGGAACCAGCCCCCTCGCGGCCAGTTGCCTAAGGTAGACCAATATTTCGTCTACGTTATTAGTCTCGAACCTTTTCCATACTAGCTCAGCCTTGTTCCTCTTCAGGGTGACCTCCAGCGGGATCGAGCCGGGCTCAGGCAAGCCGACCCTGACTTGGCCGTCCTTGAAGTACCTAACTTCCTGAACAGCTAGCTTCAGCATTCTGAACTCGTTCAGGCCGAAGAACGGGTCGCCGAAATACAAAGAACCCCCCACCGCGAAGTCCTCGAGCACGGAGAAGGCCATGACGTCGGGGAACCGCTTGTACACTTCCCCCCAGGTAGTCGCCGCCTTGACGGTGACGACGTTCTCGTCGTAGCCTACTACCCCCTTGTACCCCCTCAGGTCGTAGACCACGTCGCCCTCCGCCCCCCTGAAGTTCTCAAACCTCGGGACGCCAGGTTCACTCATCTGAGTACCGTCCTTGACTGCGACCACTTTCCTGGGGATCGCCCCCACTTTCGTCCTCGCGAGCAACGCGTAGAACGACCTCGTCAGGCTGTCAGTATAAACGGCCAAGTCAGACCACCGGATTACCCCACGGCTCTTCTTCTATACCTTCTTCCCTGATAGATGTAAGGAGCTTTAACGCTTTCTTTCTAGAGAGGAACCTGTTGCCGCTACCGCAATAAGGAGAGTAAACGCAGTTGGGGCACCCGTCCTCGCAAGAGCACTTCGCGAGAATGTCCACGGCCACCCTCACGGCTACCTCGAACCTCTCGTAGAGGAGCTTGGAGACGCCCGAGCCCCCTACGGAGGAGTCCATTATGGCCACGTGCCCCGAGGGGTAGCTTATCCCCATGAGGTCGGTTTGGCCGGCCCCCGCTGCCACCCTCGCCGCTGAAATCAGGACGTGCTCGGTAGCGTGGAAGGCTTCGATCCCGTCGATCTCGCTGAACTCTTCCAGGTAGGGGAAGACCGTGACTACACCTTTCGTGTAGTAGGAGAACGTCAGCGGCTCGTCGTAAATCTCCTCCATCATCGGCTTCTCGGATTTCCCCCCAATGGCGTACTTGTAGAAGCCCTGGACTTCCTCCCTCACCTTCACTTTGGCGTAGGTTATCTTCAGGCCGTCCTTGGTCTTCCTCTCCATGATCGGGTGAACCTCCTCTAAGTGTAGCGAATACATGGGCCTAGTGTAGTAGTCCACTTCGCCGGCGACTTCAAGCCCAGCCGTGAGCTTGTCCAGGTCGACAGACTTGACCACGAAAGTCTTCTTGTTGGAGTAGTAGATCGCCTTCGGGTAAACGTCGTAGAGGGCCACCGGCAGTTCCCTCTCCCCTATCTTCCTGTCGCCGTGGTAGAGGCTCACCACGGGGCCCGTCCCCCTCAGCCTCAATGTCCTGACGTAGGCTGTCGTGGCCGGAGTGGGGTACGCGTACTCCCCTTGGATCCTAGCTAAGCCCTGGCTCTCCAACCTCCTCATCGCCTGTACCCACTCAGGGGGTAGGGACTTCAGGTTCACCCTGACCTTTTCCGCGAGGTAAGCCGCGGCGTGCGCCGTAAGCACTTCCTCGTTGGAAGTCTCGACCTTAGGAGGGAGAAGCTCCCTGTTAAAGAAGGCCTGGGGGTTCCTCAGGTAATAGCTGTCGATGGGATCGTCGCCCAAGACCGTGAACACGTAACCTACCTTGTCCCTCCTCCCCACCCTGCCGGCCCTCTGGAGGTACTTCGAATAGCTGGGCGGGTTGGTAACCATCACCGCTGCGTCCAAGTCCCCGATGTCTATGCCGAGCTCAAGCGTGGGGGTCGCGACTACTCCTGGAACGGTGCCTAACTTCAGCCCCTCCTCGATGCTCCTCCTCTCCTCGCTCCTGAGCCCGGCCCTGTGCACCGGCACGTCAATGCCATACCTTTCCAGCATCTTGGCGACTACTTCCGCCATCTGCTGGGAGTCGACGAAGACGATCGTCCTCAGACCGGCTCTGATCAGCACCGCTGTGAGGAAGCTCGCGATCGTCCACCTGCTGGCGGGGCCAATGTTGACCAGGGCGTGAACAGCCATCCCCTTCCTTCTCGGCGAGCCCTTGAGGACTATCCCGTCCTCTCCGAAGAGCTCGTAAAAGGTCGTCTCCGTCACGCCTATCGTCGCGCTCGAGCCCACGACGTGGGCCTCGTCGAACGTCCTCAACCTGTCGGAGAGCGCCCTCAGGTGGGAGGCCAAAACCCCCTCGTAGACGTGAACCTCGTCGAAGACGAAGTGCTGCGCCGACCTGACCAGGCTCCTGTACCTGTCGCTCAGGGGTAAACCAACGTGGAGCATGTCCGGGGTGGTTATCAGGAACTCGGGAGGGCTCTCGGCAAGCTTCCTCCTTTCCTCTTGGGGGGTGTCACCGTCGAATACCCCAACCGAAACGTCGAGCTTCCTGGCGATCGCCCTTATTCTCTGGAGCTGATCCCTCCCCAGAGCCTTCGTTGGGTAGACGAGGACGCTCCTCTCCCCCTCCTTCAAGGCTAAGTCCATGAGGGGGATCAGGAAGGCCTCCGTCTTCCCGGTGCCCGTACCGGAGACTATCAAGACGTTCCTTCTCGAGGATATCAGTTTGTACGCCTCGGCCTGGTACCTGTAGAGCCTCATTATGCCCAGGGACTCCAAGGCCTCTCTCAGCTTGGGGTGCAAGTTCAGCTCCGAGACCTCGGGCCCTGGGTCAGGGTCCAGGGAGGTCTCCCTGTGAACCCACGCTATTTTCGCGCCGAAGTAGCTGAGCCTCTCGCTTACCAGCTCCAGTACGTCCAACTCCCTTTTTAGTAAGCCCTCATGACTAATAACGACGTGTGCAGCGTAACAGGGGCCCTCCTGCTGAACCCGAAGAAGTACAAGCAGGTCGAGGAGAGGCTGATCGAGATCTTAACCAGGGCCGAGGACAGGGGTAGGGACAGCTTCGGCGTAGTCGTGATCGAGGAGGACGGGAGCGTCAGGAGCGTGAGGAGGGTGGGGAAGTTCTCCGACCAGAAGGACTCAGTAAGGGGACTCCTCACGGACAGCTCGAGGGTAGTCGTAGCTAACAACAGGGCCGAGCCGACCACGGAGTACGTGAAGTTCAAGAGGGAGAGCGACGTCCAGCCGTTCGAGGGCGAGAGGTACGTCGTTACCCACAACGGGATAATTGCCAACGACGGCGAGCTGGAGAGGAAGTACGAGCTGAAGAGGGCCACGAGGATAGACTCAGCTGTCCTCCCTCCCCTCCTGGACAATCTCTGGGACGGCTCGCTTGAGGGCCTGAGGAAGGTGCTCTCCGAGGTCAGGGGGAGCTTCGCGTTGGTCATCGCGGACAAGAAGAGGCCCGACAGGATCTTCCTCGCCCAGAACTTCAAGCCCCTCTACATGATGTACGACCCCGAGCTCGAGGCCTTTTTCTTCACTTCCCTTGACGAGTACTTCGGCGTCAAGCCCAACGAGCCGAGGAACGTGACCAAGCTCGACCCCTACACCGTGGTCGAGGTCGATTCGCAAAGGAACGTCAGGTCGCTCAGCCTCTTCCCCGAAAAGAAGGTGAAGAGGGCACTAGTGATCGCGAGTGGCGGTCTCGACTCGACCGTCGCGGCCACCAAGCTCCTTAGGGAGGGGTGGGAGGTGACCCTGCTGCACTTCAACTACCACCACAAGGCCGAGGAGAGGGAGAGGGAAGCAGTGAGGAAAATAGCGGAGTACCTGAACGTCCCGCTGATAGAAATCGACACGGATTTGTTCAGGATGATCGGCCACACCAACCTCCTGAAGGGCTCTGGGGAAGTAACTAAGGCGAGGAAAGGTGAGGAAGGGGCCGAGTTCGCCCACGAGTGGGTTCCCGCCAGGAACCTGATCTTCTACTCCGTAGCGATCGCGATAGCTGAAGCTTACGGCTTCGACGCGGTTGCCTCAGGGATAAACCTCGAGGAGTCGGGGGCTTACCCAGACAACGAGATGGAGTTCGTGAGGATGCTCTCGAAGGTCGCCCCTTACGCAGTTGGCCCAAATAAGAGGGTGGAGGTCTTAATGCCTGTGGGGAACCTGGTCAAGCACGAGATAGTCAGGCTGGGGGTCGAGATAGGGGCGCCTTTGCACCTGACCTGGAGCTGTTACGAGGGGAGGGACAAGCACTGTGGCAGGTGCGGGCCCTGCTACATGAGGAAGTGGGCCTTCAAGATAAACGGGTTGAAGGATCCGGTGGAATACGAGGATCCGAGCCTATAGGCGTGCTCCTAGGTGTTGCGGGAGTAGAAGAAGTATTTTCCCCTCCTCTTGACTTTCCCCTCCTTCATCAGCTCTATCAGGGCGGCGTTGATCTCCAGAGCCGGAGCGTTAATCGCCCTAAGGAGGTGAGTCAAGGTTGCCCACTCCCTCTTCCTGAGGTAGTCCTCAACTTGATCCTTCACCGTCGTATCAGTCATCGAACCAATTCGCGGGTAATATCTATAAAAATCTACTGAAAGTATTGTGGTGAAAGCCTCAATGTGTTTGGGATTATACTCTTTGGGTAATGCGAGTCTAGAGCGAGTGTACCACAGTTCTATTCTATTTCGTTCCTGAGTTTTCATCTAAAAGCCGAACTAAGTTCACGGAGGAGGCTCCCGAACAGTCAAACCTAACGCCATTGCCCCTTCGTGAAAGGATAACTTAACGTCTTTAGGGACTGCTACGTGATAAAACGCGCAATGAGGTTTGAAAAGTTGGCAATGTTGGGCTCCTCAACGGCCCTGGCGATAGGAGGCCTCATGCTGATCGGCGTAGTCCCCCTCGCGTTGACTTTAGGGACTTACGTCGAAGTAGCCCTGTTGCTCGTAACGGCCTACTTTTACCCAAGGAGGCTCTTCAAATACCTCGCTGTCATCCTCAACGCCGTGCTCCTTGTGACGCTCTTCAGCCCGGCCCACGTAAGCGCTTACGAGAGGTTCGGCCAAGACGCGTGGATTACCGCGCTCGATCTCCTCTCGTTCCTGGCGTTCGGGGTCTTCCCGATCCTCTTCTTCGTGTCCTACCTAACGTCGAGGGGTAAGTAGCATAGTTTTTTCTCGTTACAGTCAATCATGAACAATAATGCCCGAACAGATCATTCACCCCCAGGCGAGGGTCGCCGACCTCTTGGGGCTCCTCCTCACGCTAGAGAACGTCTTCGGGGGGTTCGCGGACGTTTACAGGTTAGACGAGGAGCTGGAGGTAGACCTCGACGACTTAATGCCAATAGTCTACGCTGCAGCCTCTATGGGCTTCGTAACGGTGGGAGACGGAGTAGTAGCGATAACCGATAAGGGCATGGACTTCCTCAGGGGGAACATAGAGAAGAGGAAGGAACTGCTTAGGGAGAGCCTGAAGTACGTGGAGCCCTTCAAGACCGCAATGGAGCTGAAGTCCTTCACCGTCAACCAGCTCCAAGAAGCCCTAGAGAAGAAGGGTTTCCCCGACTACAGCGGGCCGACCGGGTATTACGACCTCGAAATAATCTTGACGGAATGGGGGGTCTACTCCAAGCTCCTGAAAAGGGAAGGGGAGGTCTACAAGATAGTTTAGTTACGAAGCTCCGTAATCCAAGGCAACCATTAATAGGCCATCTCTCCTGTCTACGCGTGGACGGCGAGGTTCACTACACTTCCGAGGCCGACAAGTTCAGGACCATAGTATTCGCGATACAGGACGGCCTGATCACGGTCGCCTCTATCGTGATGGGGGCCGCAGGCTTCAGCTCAGGCGACCTGAGGGTGGTGCTGATCTCGGCCTTGATCGCCCTCTTCGGTAGCGCGATTTCGATGGCGGTCGGCGAGTTCATATCCACCAGGGTTAGGATGCAGATCTACGACAACGAGGTCAACAAGGAAAGGAGGGAGATCAGGAGCAACCCCGAGAAGGAGCTATATGAGCTCCAAACCTTTTACATTAGCAAGGGCTTCAGCGAGGATGAGGCGAAAAGGATAGCCGAAGCCCTGTTCAAGAACGAAGAGGTCGTGCTTAACGAAATGCTGACGCACGAGCTTAGGATCTTCCCTGAGGACTTCGAGAGGCCGTCTAAGTTAGGCCTCATAATGTTCGTCTACATGTTAATAGGGGGCTTCATACCAACGGCCCCGATCGTCTTCGGCTACCTGTTGAACTACAACAGCGTCCAAGTCCTGAGCTACGTCTCTATTGCCCTAACCCTGACGACTCTAGCGCTGTTCGGAGTGCTTTCAACGAAATACACAGGGCTCAAGCCGTGGAGAGGGGCCTTCGAGCAGGTCGGTACGGGTGCCGTTGCCTTGGGGATTAGCTATGCGGTGGGAGTCGCCCTGTCCTACATAATCGGCCCCGTGGGAGTCGTTTGATCACCCCTCCCCCGCGGAGAGGAGTTGGGCCAACCCTCTCGGGATCTTTGCCGGCCTGTAGTCCCTCTCGAACAGTTCCTTCCTGTGCATCTCCAATAACTTGGGCTCGACCCCGAGGAGGTCGGAGGCCTTCAGCACCTTGACTCCCGCAGACCTCGCGTACTCCTGCAAAGGCCTCAGCACTTCCTCGTATTTCGGGTCTCGAAGGACGTGGTGGTCAACGACGGCCCACTGGAGGCCCTCCCTCATCATCTCCTTGAGGTTCTTGATGCCCCTTTCCAACTCCTCCTCGCTGAGCGCTCTTCCGAGGAGGTAGCTCAACGGCCCGTCGACTATCAGCCAGTTCGGCTTGACTTCCTTAGTGAACTCCACGTGCTGATCCCTCGGGGCTCCCTCTATGTCGGAGGTGAAGAGGACTGTCCCATCCCTGTCGCTTACTGCCACTTGAATTACGTAGCCCAGCCTTTCGTCGTTGCCATGAGGGACGGCGTTGGATATCCTGATCTTGGTAGAGCCGAACGCGTACTCCTTCCCGTCTCCTATCTCGATCCTCTTGGGCAGGCCGTTAATCGACTTTAGGAACCTCGGCGCCCTCCTGAACTTCTGGCTCGGGTTTATCATGTTCTGGGGGTCCTTGATGATCACCACCTTGTCCTTGTAGACCTCCTTTGGGACTACCCAGCCCGGGTCGTGGTGGTCGTAGTGGTAGTGCGTGACCACAATCACGTCGGCGTCCTTTGCCGTTTCCGTGATCCTCTTCGCAATTTCCGTCAGGGCGTCGACCTCCAGTTGGTGCGGGGGGAGGCCGAACCTCCTGGGGGCCAAGGACACCGCGGGATCGATCAGGACCCTGACGTCCTTGGTCTCGACCAGTGTGGCCTGCGACCTGGCTCCCAAGCTCTCGAAACCCAGGGGCGTGATCTCCAATTGAGTTCGAAGAAAAAGTTAGAGTTTGGAACTAATTATGTCTAGGTATGCCTCCCTCAACGCCAGTTTCCCCTTCGCGTAGTCGGTCAGGAGCATCCTGATCCCGTAATTAGTACTCCTCTCCCTAAGCTTCCCCGCGGCGTAGAACCCCAAGCCCGTCAATGTGGTGAGGTGGAACGGGTCGTCGAGCGAGAACATGAAGAACTTTCCCAGGCCCTTCAGTAGCTCGCCCTTCTTCTCGTAGTCCCCCAGCAGGTGCCTCATGTGGAAGACCCTAAGAAATCTATGGCGTACACGGCTTATCTCGGAGACGGCGGGTAGTCGGGGTATCACGCCCTGGGCCAAGAACTCAGGTACTTTCCGTGGTTTCGCGGTCGACTAAACATTATAACGAGTTGATCCCGAGATACACGGGGACTCATGCTCGAATACCTTATAATTACGCTGACCGCTATCGTCGCGGACTGGAGCATCTACAACGCTTCCCTCGTTCTGCTGGGCCTGGCCGCGAGGGACAGGAGCCCTAGGGCCCACTCAGGAGTCACTTTCAGCCTGATAGTACCAGCGAAGAACGAGGGCAAAGTGCTCGGTAGGCTACTCGAGAGGCTGGCCCACCAGCAGTACGACAGGGCGAGCTACGAGGTGATCGTAGTCGAGGACTCCTCGACGGACAACACTTACGAGGTGTGCCAAGAATACACTAGGAAGTTCGACCGGATTCGCTGTCTGAAGCTCCCCCCTTCACCCGTCCTGAACGGGAAGTCGAGGGCGATAAACGAGGCCCTTAAGGTGGCTAAGGGGGAGGTCATAGGGATCCTGGACGCGGACTCCGTCCCCTCACTGCACATGCTGTCCGTAGTGGCAGGGAGGTTCCTGAACGGCGCCCACGCGGTTCAGGCAAAGGTCGTCCCGTACAACGTGAGGGAGAGCCTCGTCTCGAGGCTGGCCTCGGTAGAGGAGCTCATGTACGAGTACTCCCTGATTGGGAGGGCGAGGCTGGGGCTCTTCGTCAGGCTCGAGGGCACCGGGAGCTTCGTGAGGAGGGACGTGCTAGAAGCCCTGGGAGGCCTAAACGAGCACGTCCTCACGGAGGACGCGGAGTTGGCTGTGAGGATTTACTCCTTGGGGATGAGGGTGGACTACGCGAGCGACGCGGTCGTGATGAGGGAGGTGCCGCCGAGGCTTTCCTGGCTGGTTAAGCAGAGGCTCAGGTGGTACAGGGGCAACCTCGAGCTCATCAGGACTACCCTGCGGAGGAGGCTAACTCCATGGGCGGTTGACTCCTTCTTGACCTTGGTCAGTCCTCTAATAGTATCACTTTACCTACCTCTGACGGCTTTAGGCGCTTTCTACCCGCACATACAGGCCATTTTGTACGCGTGGCTACTGGCCTCTCTCGCCGGACTGATGACTTTCACGGCGACGCTCCTAGTGAGCAAGAGGCACATGGTCGGGATGTTCTTCGCTGTCTTCACTCCGGTGCTCATCAACGTTATTGCAGGCCTCAACTTCGTGGCGGTGTTGCTGGAGGTCTTCGGGGCCAAGAAGGCCTGGGTCAAGACCGAGAGGTCGGGGGCCCTCTGACGGAAAACCGAAATTAGGTAGGCCGGGAACACAACGGAAATTGTGGACTGTCCGAAGGAGTTCTACCGGTGGGCTAGAGAGCTGGGGTACAGCGACTGTAGGGCCAGGGAGGAAAGGGGAGAAATACTAATTGAGAGCGAGGGCTTTACCTTTTGCGTCGGCAAGAGGAGTCAGTGCGTCAACGTCGAGGGAGGACAGGTGAGCTTTAGGGGCCTTGCGGTTAAGGGCGACTTCTCCGAGTGGGAAATAGCGGGAGCGATATACGGGCTTAGGCTGAAGGGAATTGAGAGGCCCCAAATTTACCTCTTCCACTTCCTGGAAGAAGTGATGGGACTCGACGAGAGGTTGAACCTCAACCTGCCCTTCAAGCACCCGTTCGCCTTGGTGCACTTGACCCACAAGGGGTTCGAACATAAGGGGGTGGAGTCCTTGGCCGTTAGGGGGGTCGAGGCATTGAAGAAGGTGGGCTATCCTTACGGCTTCGTTACGAACCTCAGCGAGGCGGTCTTGAGGGCGGGAAGCCAGGGTAGGATCAAGCTGACGGCTTCCGGGCTCTACGGCGACGCTTTGGTGTACAAAGGTACTGTGACCGTGTTCGCGATGAGGCTGGGCGACCTCGAGAGGAAAGTACGAGGGATAGAGCTTTGATCGTCGTGGTCGGTAGCTACAACGTCGACTACTTCGTCTTGGTAGAGGATCTCCCGCGACCTGGCGAGACCGTCAGGGCGATCAGGACCTTCTCAGCCCACGGCGGTAAGGGGTCGAACCAGGCCGTCTCCGTCAGCAGGTTGAGGGGCGAAGTCTCTTTAATAGCGGCGGTGGGGGATGACGATTCGGGGAGGAAGGCCGTCGAGTTCTGGAAGTCGGAAGGGGTGAACGTCAAGAACGTCAGGGTCATCCAGGGAGTCCCCACCGGGAAAGCGATCATTTTCGTGGACAGGAACGGGAGGAACATGATAGCCGTGGAGCCTGGGGCGAATTCCTACTTAAGGCCCGAGCACCTGGAGCGGGCCCTGGAAGTAGGGAGAGTGCTCCTAACGCAGCTGGAGATCCCAGAGGACACGGTCAGGAGGGCTTTGGAGGACTTCGACGGCATCAAGATACTCAACCCTGCGCCGGCGACGCTTAGCGACCACTCCATACTCAAGCTCGCTGACGTGATCACCCCCAACGAGATAGAGGCGTCTCAATTGGCCAAAGCCAACGACATACCCACGATCGCTGAGAGGCTGTCCAAGGTGGTGAGAAAGGCGGTGGTGATCACCCTCGGGGAGAAGGGGGCCCTATTGGTCACGAAGGACGGGAAAAAGAGGCTCTTCGAGGCGCTTAAGGTAGAACCAGTCGACGAGACAGGGGCAGGGGACGTGTTCAACGGGGCCCTCGCGGTCTTCCTCGACAGGGGCTACGACCTGGAGGTGGCGGTAAAGAAGGCTAACATAATAGCCGGGATCTCTGTGAAGACTTATGGAGCGCTCGGCCCCAGGTGGGAGGAGGTCGAAAAGGAGGTTGAGGTTGGAGACCCATAGCCACGAGGGCCACGAGTGCGCGGGGCTCTGCGACCTGCCGGACATAAACGAGAGGGACGACATGTGAGGCGGTCGTAATGGAGATCCTTTTCCTGGGAACGGGGGCCGGTGCAACCCTGGGCACCAGGAGGTTCAAGTCTGGGATAGCCGTGATCCACGAGGGCGTGAAAGTCCTCTTAGACATGGGCTCGGGAGTCAACTACAGGGTTGAGGACTATGACCTCGTGGACTTCGACGCCCTTTTCGTGACCCACTTGCACGTCGACCACTTCATGGGCCTCTTCGACCACCTGGTGATTAGGAAAATGAAGGGGATCCCTACCCTGAAAGTCTATTCCACTCCAGGGCTCTCCCAAGTCCTCGACGCCGTGGTGAAGGCCGGCAACAGGGTTTCGGCAGAAGTGCAGGAGTCCCCCCTTCCCAAGGCGAAGGTTGGAGAGCTCGAAATCTACTCAGTTGAGGCTTGCCACACCGTTCGGGCGGTCTCTTACGTAGTTACGGACGGGAACAAGAAGGTCGTGTACTCGGGCGACACTTCGGAGCCCTGCGAGCCCATCCTGAAGGAGGCAAGGGACGCCGACCTGGTGATCCACGAGGCCTCATGCGTTACTGGCTGTGAACAGTGGGGCCACACGGAGCTCCCCAAACTTCTTAGCCTTATTCCCACGAGCAAGCTCGTCATAACCCACGTCCCCTCGTGGCTCGAAGCCGAGATCTACGCTAACTCGAAGGGGGCCAGAGTGGCCTACGACGGGATGAGGCTGAATGTGTAGGCTTTTGGCCTTCAACGTGGAGAGCTTCGACTTCAAGTTCGTTGACGCCCTCAGGAGGGCGGCTAAGGACGACCCCTTCTTCTCTCTGGGCACCCACGACGACGGGTGGGGTGCCTCCGTTTATTACTTCTCGAAAGGCCAGTGGAGGTTAATCGCGTACAAGACGAAGGTCCCGATATTCGAGGACGAGACGCTGGATAACCTGTTCTCTTTGATCGAGGGGAAGAGGGCGGCTGGAGTAGTCCACGCCAGGAAGGGAAGGAGGTTCCTCTACGCCTTGCCCAACAATCACCCCTACCACGCGAGGGCCAGGAACTACGACCTCCACTTCGTCCACAACGGGTCGATAGGCAGGAAGGCCTTCCAAACGCCCGACTACCCCGCAACGGACAGCTTCCTCTACTTCGCGGAGATCGTGAGGGAGGTCGAGAGGGGGCAGACCCCCTACGAGGCCTACAAGTCGGTCACCGAGGCTCTCAAGCCTTACGCTTCCAGCCTTAACTCTGCCCTCTTGGCTTACGACGAGGTACAGGGCCCGTCGCTGTACTTCGTGAGCTACCACAACAAGGCGAGGGCTAAGGAGGTGGAGGAGTATTACAGGGTGTATTACTACAACGGTTACGTTTTCTCCTCCACGGTTAAGCACTACTTGGGGTTAGGGAACCCCGTTGAAGAGGGCCAAGTCCTAGAACTAACCTGCTGTCCTCAGGTTTAAACTTGCTTAAACATTTGAACTGAATCTATAGAGACTACGGCGGTCGAGTTTAAATAGAACGGCTCGGATTAAGACTTAGAGGTAGAGGAGTATGATGCTGGAAATACCCGAGAAGTTCGTGAAGGCCTTCGACGAGTACGGCAGCGAGGTCGGCAGGGAGAACGCCAAGTACGTGGTGACGGAAGCGATCCTACCGCAGGACTCAGTGAAGGTCGTGAAGGTCTATGAGAAGGTCGACGGGGAGCTCAAGGAGAAGGTCAACGTGAGCACTGTGGACACAGTTCAAGAGAGGGTCAAGGCTTTAGAGGGGCTTCCCGTACAGGTCGCGACTTTCGTGCTGGCAAGGTTAAGCAAGGTCTGAACCGAACTACAAAGGCTTTTGAACAGTTTTTTAGGTCAAATTGTAATTATTTGTTTCATGAAAACGAGGTTATTCGAGTCTAGGATAGTGAGCCTGGGCGAGCTAGAGAGGATAAGGAGCGAGGTTCTATTCGCTCACATGTACGTCTCAAGCCTCAAGAGTAAGGGCCTAAGCGTCGGGCCTCCTCCCATCAACGTGCCCAAAGGGGTGTTCTACCAGGCGTTGTCATCAGATAAGGTCAGGATTGGCCCCGTCGAAGTGGTAAAGAAAGGGGAACACTATGTCCTAAAAGGGCTGAACGCCGAAGTGGAGCCCCCGATCGAGGGGGAACCTCTGCACGCTATTGCGGAAGTCGGCAGGGAAGTGAAGGTCTACCTGGCCTATCCGGTCGAGCAGAGCATTGTGGGGGTCGACGTTGGGGTCAGGCACCTGATAACGGTCGTCGCGGTAGACAAGTCCAGGAAGGTGATAGCGAAGAAGTTCTTCGGCACCGGCCTGATCTCAGAGGAGTTCGCCAAGGTGGTCTCTACAGCGGAGGGCCTCGCTGAGATCAACACGATCAGGAAGAAGGTGGAGCCGGTCGTTACTAGTGCCGTGGATTTCATAGAGAACCTCGACCCGAAGGTAGTCGTTCTCGAGAACCTCAAGCACTTCGACAACAGGATAGCTTTAGTCCTGAGGGCCGCCACCGACGCATTGCAGAGGGAGCTCTACAGGAGGGGCATAAAATACAGGTTCGTGAACCCCTCCGGGACCAGTAGGCTCTGCTCCAACTGCGGTTACAGGGAGGGGGAGCTCTCGGGTAGCACCTTCTACTGCCCCAAGTGCGGGCTGAGGATAGACAGGGACTTAAACGCGGCGATAAACCTCGCAATGAGGTGCTATTACGAGTGCTAGACCTTCCAGTAGTTCCTGAGGATCCTCTTCTCGTAGGCTACTAAATCCCTGAAGGAGGTCATCAAGCCCACGGGGCTCTCGTTGACCTTGTACTCGATCTCGACCCCGTTGAGGGCGTCGTAGAACGCCTTCGTACCCCTCTTGAGCCCCACGCTGTAGCCCCCCTCCAGGACGGCGTAGAACCTCTTGGCCTTTCTCGCCAGCTTGCCGAAGTTGTAGAACGTGAGCTCCGTGGCCCTGACCCTCGCGAGCCCGTCCCCCTCGAAGGCGTCGAAGCCTGCCGAGAAAGCTATGACTTCAGGCTTGAAGTCGTCGAGTATGGACTCTATGATGGGGAAAAGCTCCAAGTAGGCGTCGTCCCCTGCCCCAGGAGGGAGGACTAAGTTCACCTTAGTCCCCTCCGCCCCCTTCCCTCCCACGTCTTCTGGGAAGCCGGTTCCAGGGTAGAGAGTCCTGGGGTCTTGGTGGACGTCTATGTGCAGGACGTTCGGGTCGTTCCAGAAGATCTCCTGAGTCCCGTTGCCGTGGTGGACGTCGAAGTCTATGATCGCTACCCTCTTGAGGTTCAGCTTCCTGACCGGGAAAGCCACGTTGTTGAATATGCAGAACCCGAGGGTCGGGCCCCCTAGAGCCTTTCCGGCGACGCCAGAGTGGTGTCCCGGCGGCCTCACGAGGGCGAAGCCCTGGAGCTCGTAAGCTAGGAGAGCCCCTCCGAGGGCGTAGAGGGCGGCAGTGAAGGTCTTGTCGTTAACGTAAGTGTCTGGATCCAAGTGGGAGTACTCGAACCTGCTCTCTTTCTCCACGAGCTCGACGTAGTCAGGGTCGTGAACGAGGAGGACGTCCTCCTTCCTTACAGGCTGTGGTTCGACTACGTTCTTGGGCCTCAGGGCCTCGAGGACCAGCCTTACCCTGTCCGGGTTCTCGGGGTGATGGCCTGGAGCCCTGTGCTCCTCGTAAATCGGGCCGTAGATTACGGGGACTTCCGGCATTACGCGATAGAATTCTTCGAGGGGCTTTATCTTTAGAACGCTTCCCCTCACGCCTTCAAGTAGTCCAGGCTCTTGGGCACGCTGTCAAGGGGTTCCAACTTGTCCTTTAAGACGAATGTGTCCTCGATCCTAATGCCGAACTTGCCGGGGAAGTAAACGCCGGGCTCGACCGTGAAGACGTTGCCCTTCCTCAGCTCGTAGTCGCTGTCGGGCGAGATGTAAGGCAGTTCGTGCACGTCCAGGCCTATCCCGTGGCCGAGCCTGTGCGTGAAGAACTCGCTCAGATCACCCAGTTCTTCCCTCGCGGCTCTGTCCAGTTCTTTAGCTACTCTACCTTCTCTCGCCTCAGCGACCGCTCTCGACTGTGCCCTCAGAACTGCCTCGAAGGTTTCTATCGCTTCCCTTTCGGGCTGACCCACGAAGAGGGGCCTCGTTACGTCGACGTTGTAACCAGACAACCTGACCCCGAAGTCGAGCACTATCACGTCGCCCCTCCTGACCTTCCTATTGGAGTGCCTGTGGTGGGGTAACGCCGAGTTCGGCCCTGAACCCACTATCGTCTCGAACGCGACCTGGGCCCCTAACGACCTGACCTCCTCCTCATAAAACCTAGCGATCTCGTCCTCGCTCATTCCCTCCTTTACCTTCTCCCTCACCGACTCGAAGGCTTTTCTCGCGATCTCGCCGGCTTTCCTTATCGCCTCGACCTCCTCCTCGTCCTTCACCGCCCTCAGCTCGCCCAGCAAGCTCGACGCCATTACCACCCTTTCTGGGCTGACCCTTTCGAGGATCGGGATAGAGTGTAGCGACCACATCTGGTCGTCGACCGCCAGGACTTTCGCCCTCAAGTCCAGCTTAGAGAACGGGTTCTCCCCGTCGAGGTAGTAAACGGCCTCGAAGCCGGGGGGCAGCATGCCCTCATACATCTTTGGGGCCAGGAAGAACTCAGACTCCTCCGTCACGAAGAACAGGAGGGGCCTCTCCATCTGCTCCTCGACGAACCCAGTCAAATAGTACATGTTCGATGTTGTGGACAGCACTACCAGGTCTACGCCTCTAGCCCTCATCAGCTCCCTTAACCTCTCCAACCTACGCCGCGTCGACACCCTCCTTCAGCCTCCTCACGCCCTCAGCTATTTTCTCCTCCGTCTCGACGGCCACGCTCAGCCTCAGCATCGTGTCGCCTCCCCTAAGGAAGAAGGGCTTCGCGTCGACCACGCTCACCCCCCTCTTGACCGCCTCCTGGAACACCCTCTGGGAGTTCTTGTGAGTGTCGAGCAGAAGGAAGAAGCCGCACTTGGGCTCGTTGTAGTCCTTCAGGCCCCTCGACGCCAGCTCGTCCTTCATGACCTTCATCTTCCTGCCGTAGTACTCGTAGAGTTGCCTCCTCCTGGACTGGGGGACTTTGGTCTCCAGGAGCCTTGCGACGACGTACTGGTTGAGCGTCGAAGTGGAAAAGTCCATTTGCTCCATTAGGGCGACCTTATTCGCGATCTCCTCGTTGGCAATGAAGAACCCAACCCTCAGGCCGGGGGCTATCACCTTGCTGAACGTAGTAACGTAGATCACCCTCCCCTCCCTGTCGTAGTTCTTGATCGGCTCCCCCAGGTCGCAGGCTATTGTCCTGTAGGGGTCGTCCTCGATGACGTAGAAGTCGTACTTCGAAGCCAGCTCGACCAGGTATTTTTTCCTCTCCTCGTCCAGGTTCACCCCAGCGGGGTTGTGGCAGTTGGGGATGACGTAGACGAAGTCTATCTTCGTGAGCTTGACTACCTGCTCCAGCTCCTCTATCCTCATCCCCTTGGAGTCCACGGTGATGGGGAAAACTACTGAGCTCAGCAACTTCATCGGCTGGAAGGTCTCTACGAATGTGGGGTTCTCCACAGCGATCCTCCCATTGCCGTCGAGGAAGTAGAGCGAGAGGAGCTCGATAGCGTGCTGGGCACCGCTCGTGACTACCAGCCTGTCGCCCTTGTTTCGCTTGACCCCGAGGAACTCGGCGTACTCCCAGGCCCTCTCAATGAGGACTTCCTGTCCACCTGCCCCTGGGTAGAACAAAGACTTGGCGCCGTAGTTCTCTATCACGTAGTTGTAGGCCTCCCTGATCTCCCTGATCGGCATTACCCTGGGGTCTGGGGAGCCTGAGGCCAGGTTTATCTCGACCCTCTTGGCGGTCTGGGAGCCCAGCTCCACGGGAGAGAGCTCTACCTCCCTGCCGATTCTGGAGACCATCTCAATTCCAGGGGCAATTCTCTCCCGGCCCCATATTTTTTAGCCAGCTCGTAGAGCCTAAGCATCACTCCCAGGTCGAGGAGTCCGATCCCTACCGACTTGAAAACGGTCAGCTCGTCTTCACTTTTCCTCGTCCACTTCTTTGCCACCACTCGCGAGAACGGGACTACCTTGCCCTCCTCGAGCATGCCGAGCTTCTTGGCCAGGATTAGGTCTCCCGCCTCCTTCATGGCCTGCTCCACGGACTCCACCGCGATGGTGGAGGCGCGCTTTATCACGTCGGCGAACAGCTCGACCCTCTCGGGGAGGTTGCTCCCCATGGCGTTCACGTGTGCCCCGGCCTTGAGGCTCTCCGCTTTTAGGAAGGGCTCCTTAGAGGTCGTGAGGGTCGTTATTACGTCAGCCTCCTTCACACACTCGTTGAACCCTACTACCCTGGCCCTCGCTTCGGTCGACTCTAAGTTCCTGACTCCCCTCTCGATACCGCTGGCAGTCCTCGCGGAAGCCCTAGGTTCAATCCCTTTTAGCTCGTTGAACGCCTTCACCGCAAAGGTTCCTTGCCTCCCTAGTCCTATTACGCAGACTTCCTGGTAATCACCTTTCATGAGGTCTGACGCTAAGACCACCAAAGCTCCAGTCCTCAGCCTAGTGAGGTAGTCCGAGGCCGTTAGCATGACGGCGTTGCCCTCCCTGTCGAAGAGAACTCCCATGAAGGAGCCCGAGACGAACACCTTGAAGCCGAAGTAGCCCTCGGCTGCCGCTGCCTGGTAAGTCAGGACTGACCCGTGGAAAGGCGTCCTCACCCTCTCCGTGTTCGTAGCGAGACCCTGTTCTTCCAGGAGGAAAATCCTCCTTAATGCCTCGTAAGCGTGCCTGAAGCCCATGAGCGACTTTACGTCCCATTCCGTCAGGATCAGCACTGGGTGTAATACGGGACTCCTCCGTTTTTAAACTGAACAACCGTTAAGGGGCAATAGCGTGGAGCTCTCCCCCCGCCTGCAGGAGACTCTCTCGATCATCAAGTCGCACGGAGAGGTCGAGATCTCGGATCTCGCCCTCGAGCTGAAGGTCTCCTATAAGACGGCCAAGTCTTACGTGAAGGACTTAGCTAGGCTCGGCTACGTCGAGGAGGTCGGGGAGGACAAAGTGAGGTTCAAGCAACCCGACGGAATGGAGAGCGTAGACAAGCTGAAGAAGGTGGTCGAGCTCCACGACACCGAGCTTTACGCCCTCAGGAAGGAGCTGGAGGCGTTGAGGCAGGAGGTTATGAGGCTGAAGAGGTTCGCCGAGAGGGGGAAAGTATAACTGAGGTCAGAGCTTTCCCCTGCACATCTCCCAGATTTCATCACCTATGTGGTGAATGTTTTCCCCGAACCTGCCCCTCCTCTCGGCCTTAGCCCGTTCAACGCTCATCAAGGCCCTCATGACCGCGACCGGTATCCCGGTCTTCGTCTTGACCAGGAAGTAATCCCCTTCCTTGCAGTCGCAGGAGTACTCGACTATTCCAGGGGCGAAGAGGTCAGCCCCGTTGCTTATGGCCTTAACAGCCCCCTCGTCTACGACCACGAAGGGCATGTTGACGTTGTATTTCATCGCCCCGCACACGGTCGGCAAGGGAGGGTCGTTGAAGAAAGCGAGGAGCCCGTCGACGAAGTAGTAAACGCTCTTCTTCTCCTTCCCTATCTCGAGCTGGCCGGTCAGGTTCAGGCCGTAAAGCCTCTTTATTACGTCGAGGAACTCCCTCGCGTCCTTCTTCGACATAACGTGCCTCTGCATAGCTCGTCCCACCTCTCTCTACCAAGCTTTAACGTTTAGAGTGGGGGCGTTCACGAGAGCTCAGCGGTTCTCGTCGCGAATTCCGTCGCCCAACGCTCAAACGCCTGCGTCACGTCCACGGAATAGACGGTCACTTCCACTGGCGAGTTTAACGTCATAATTCTCAACACCGCTTCGTCTCCTTCTAATGTGCCTTCCTTCGTCTGGAACACGGCCCTGGTGACCCAGCCCTGGTTTAGAATTATGTACCCCCTCAAGTTCTCGCTCTTGACCACTAAGATCGTATGTTGCGCCTTTTTCGCCGCCCTTAAGGCGTCTGTGAGAACTTCGTTCACTTTTCCTCTGATAGAGACCAATACTCTAGGCTCAACAAGAGGGATCATGTCTTCAGTTTTATTCTGCGAATTCGAAAACTTCAGCGTATCGATGTACAACTGGTAGTGAGGAACAAGATACTTATGAACCATGTTCCAGAAGAACTTATCTAAGGGTACAACAGATAGCTTGGTCCAAAGGGACAATTTGGAAACGTACTCGAGACTGATAACGAGGCCTGTGAGCTTGTTCCCCTTCTTAGAAAGGACGAACGTTAAGGTGACGTAGATCCTCCCGCCGTCCCACAACCCGCGGTAAGTTACGCTAATCCGGTCCCCATCGACGTCGACGTCAGGTCCCTCAAACGTGCCCTTGAAGATCGTCATCTGCATAGGGTCATCGAATTGCGGGACGAGAAGGAGGGAGAAGAAGTCTTTTTGAGGTTTTATCGATGATATGCCCTGCTGTATCGCTAATGTCTTTTCGTCTATGGTGTGCATCAGCAGGATGTGCCCGGTAGCTCCCACTACCGTGAAGGGGTCTAGGACGAAGCTCGCCAGGTAGTCTATGCTCACTGGTAGCAATATCTCGTCGCTAACTATTCTCCGAGAGTCATTAGTCGGCATGTTGATCACACAATTGTCAAATACATGTGGAATACGGTTACGAAAAGTTGCTAAATAAAGCTTATATTTAGATTGGGAGGAAGTACTACTTCCACGCGCAGAGCATGCCAACCCTTAAGAGATTACTCCTGAGAACGCACTTTAGCTACGGCCGAATTTTGATACGTGTCGCTCCTGAAAGTCGTTAAGTCTCAGCTGGCGTTCTTCACGATAATCCAGGTCGAGGCCTCGTTCGAGGACGCCGTCAGGTACTCGGCCTTCGCTCCCCTTATCGTGGGCTCGATCGCGGCCTTACTGGACTTCGGGTCGTTTTACTCCCTCTCGTTGCTGTCGCCGTTAGCGGTAATCGCCACGCTGGCCGTGATGGAGGCGTTCAGGGGCTTCAACCACTTGGACGGCCTTCTGGACTTCGGCGACGCGCTCATGGTTAAGGGGACTAGGGAGGACAAGGTGAGGGCCCTCAAGGACGTCCAAGTGGGCGCCGGCGGCGTGGGCCTTCTCCTCGTCTATGCATTACTGTCGGTCGCCGCTCTGGCCTCGGCTAGGGCGGACTTCTCACTTTTCCTCAGCGCCGAGTCCTTGTCCAGGGCCCTGGGGATAGCATTAGTTTATTACTCAAAGCACATGCCGGAGAGCTCGATGGGCAGGGCGTTCAAGGAGGGGGCCGCCGTGAAGCCCTTAGTCCTGGTATGGGTGGCCCTCTTCGGCTCGCCGCTCCAGTGGACCGCTTTCATCTTTATGTTCTTCGCGTTCAGGGCTTACTCGGAGAGGACACTCGGTGGGGTGAACGGGGACGTCTCCGGGGCCGCAATAACACTTTCAACGCCCGTCCTAATGATAGCTCAGGAGGTCGGTGAGAGATCTGGCCTTGGCTTCTCCCCGCTGTCGCTCTCGCTCTGGCTCTCGCTGTCGACCTTACACTCGGCGAGCCCCCCGTGAAGGTTCACCCCGTAGTCTGGACGGGGAAAATAGCGGAGAGGCTCACGAAGCCGTTCGCCCCGAAGGCCTACGGTGTGGTGCTCTGGCTCGCGGGCGTCGCCCCAGTACTCGTACCTCTGTCTCTACTCTGGTACCTACCCTTCCCCCTGTCTCTACTGTCAGTGTATCCCTTGAAGATCTCCTTCTCCATTTCCATGCTGTACTCGCTGGTGAGGCGGAGCGTGCCCTTCAGGGACGAGTCTAGGGCTTACGTTCAGCAGATGGTCAGGAGGGATGTGACGAAGGCGGAGCCTGGGCTGGTGAGGTCGGCGGCCATCGAGTCCCTGTTCGAGAGTGCCGTCGACGGGATAGTGTCCCCCCTCTTCTGGTTCCTGATCCTGGGCTTGCCTGGGGCCCTCCTGCAGAGGCTCGCGAACACGATGGACAGCATGGTGGGCTACAAGACGCCGGAGCTGAAGGAGCAGGGCTGGTTCTCGGCAAGGGTGGACACCGTGCTCAACTACGTCCCGGCTAGGCTCACCGCGTTCCTACTGTACGCCTCAGCGAAACTCATGGGACTAGACCATCGCATCAGCCCGGAGCTGAGGAAAGAGGCCGCGAGCGTGGAGAGCCCCAACGCTAGGGTAGTGTTCCTGGCCGTGTCCTCGATCCTGAGGGTCAGGCTCGAAAAGAAGGGCCACTACGTCGTCGGCTCCGCCTTTCCCTACCCGGCCGACGGGGACGTGCTCAAGGCCCTGAAACTGTTCAAGGTCTCGCTTATCTTATTCCTCGTCCTTGAGTTCATTGGGATAGCGATCCTTTCGTATTTCAATCCACTATTAGCACCTTGATCGCCTCCCCGCTCTCCGCCACCTTTATTGCCTCCATGAACTCGTCTATCCTGAACCTGTGCGTCACCAACCTGGCGACGTCGACCCTCCTCTCGGCTATCAATCTCAGCGCCTCCCTCGTGTCCTCCTCAACTGCGGCGTTGCTCGGGATTATGGAGATCTCGCTGTTCAGCAGCTCGCTGACGTCGTAGTCCAGGACAGTGCCCTTGTACGGCACCCCGAAGAGCAGGACAGTCCCCCCTTTCCTGACGGAGTACAACGCCGAGAGTATGGCCGCAGGGGCGCCGCTGGCCACGATCGCTAGGTCGACTCCCCTGCCGTCGGTCAGCTTCCTTACCTCATTCGGCACGTCGTCCCTCTTCGGGTTGAGGGCGTAGTCCGCCCCCACTTTCAGGGAGAAGTCGGCCCTGAAGTCGGAGACGTCCGAGGTTATCACTAGGGAGGCTCCCTTGGCCTTCGCTAACATCACATGCAACAGCCCCATGGGCCCCGCCCCCACCACGAGTACCGAGTCGCCGCCCCTCAGGTTAGCCCTCCTCTGGGCCCTGACGACAGTCCCTAAGGGCTCGACGAAAGCCCCCTCCTCGAAGGTCACATGGTCTGGCAGGACTAATATCCCCCCGTTCCTCACGTTGTGCGCGGGAACCCTGAAGTACTCCGCGAAGCCCCCGGGATCCAGGTTCGTCTTCCTGTACATCGGGCACATTGTCGGGGAGCCGTGGGTGCAGTAGTAGCACGTGTAGTCAGGCACGTGGTGGTGGGCGAAGACCCTCGTCCCCTCCTTCAGCCAGTCGACGGTGCTCTGGGCCACTACCCCGCTCGGCTCGTGGCCGAGGACTGGCATGGAGGCGGTGTACTGGCCGTGGATCTTCTCCAAGTCCGTCCCGCAGATCCCGCAGGCCTTCATCTTGACGAGGACGTCCCCGGGTTGTAGCTTTGGGACGGGGACGTCTTTGATTACCACTTTCCCGTTCTCCATGAGAACGGCCTTCATCGAAATCAAACTGGCGGGTTCAGAAATAAAGAGCGAGGCTCAGCCGATTCCGACTGTGAACTCCCCCTTGTCGGACTTCACCGTGACGACGTCGCCCCTCTTGACCGGGACGGGGCCCACGATAGCCCCGGTCGCCACGTAGCCGCTGTACCTGCCCACCTTCGTCGAGAGCCACTTAAGCATCGACCTGTAAGTCCCATAGACGTAGAAGGGCGCACCCTCCCCCTGTTCGCGCTCGTTGACGATCAGGCGCACCCACTTCGGCTCGGAATCGATCTGCACCCCTAGGTGGAGCCTCCAGGCGAGAAGGTTATCGGCGATGAGGTGGTACGTCGTTAGCCTGTTGATCGGCTGGCGGAACCTGGTGGCGGGGACTTCGAGGCCCAGCCACAGGGTCTTAACGCAGACGTTAGCCCTGCTCGCGTCGCAGTTCTCCACTTCGGCTATTAGCTCCGCCTCGGCGTACGTGTGCGTGAAGGGGCTCTCGATGAGTAGTTGCTTAGTGATCATCCTACCGGTTAGGATCGCGAACTCCGGCTCCTCCAACCGGAACTTCTTTAGCGTGGGGTAATTAGTGAAGCTGAGCTTGTACCCTCCGATGCCCTCGTTGTTAACCAGGATCTCCTGGAAGACCTCCTTGATCAGCCTCGCCTCGCAGTGGTCCCTAATCTCGAACGGCGCCAAGTCCGTACCTTCCCTATATGCCCTGAACAGCGCCTCAGCCTTAATTCTCGCCTCGGCAAAAGGGGGGTCTTGCGACATTACTAACTTGGAGTAAGTCAAGCGATGATTTAAATTGATTAGCCTAGATCGACTGCGAAAGTCGCTAGCTCTCCCACGACCTTTCTACCCCCCCCCAGTCTTACGCTCTTTCCCGCGTTAGCACCGCATAGCTGTTTACGGGACGCGCCTGTACAGTGCGACTTCAGGCTTTATGGGAAATTGCAGCTTTTCTGCCCAGCACGTTGAGGTTGAGACAGAAGCTATCGTCCTTACGTCGTCCTCCCCCTCAACAGGATCAAAACGTACACTCCGACAGCGAGGGCTGCCAGTACTACGACAACGCTAATCACGTCGAGCCCTCCTGGCGATGTCGTTGTTACAGCCTGCGGGCTAGAGGACGTGGTTTCAGTGGCCGTCGAGTTGACGGTTGTCGTCGCGTTAGTGACAGTCGTCTTGACCGTCTTAAAAGGTTTTACGATTATCTCGCTGATGGTGCCGCTGTTCTGGTTCGCGACGTAGACGCTCCCGTTCTTTGTGTTGACCGCCAAGAACACCGGGTTATTTCCGACCGTCAGTTGGCCCGCAGTCGTGAAGTTCGTCGAGTAAAGGGCGAGCACCACGTTGTTGGTTAAGCTCACGTAATAGAGCCCGTTGACCGGGTCGTAGACGAGGCTCGTCGGGCTGGCGGGGAGTTGGATCAACCTCTGGTTCGAAACGTTGCTCGCGTTTATCAGCAACAACTTGTTAGGACCTCCCACTATCAGCGTGGCGTTGTCATCGCCCAGCGTCAGGAAAGTCGGGTTGAAGTTCAGTTTTATCGTGCCGACGACCTGGTTGTTGCTGGCGTCTATGATCAGGATGTTGCTGGACTGGTAGTTCGAAACGTAGACCTTGTTAGTGGATGGGCTGAACACCACTCCGTTGGGGCCGAGACCCGCCTGGATGTTCATGACGAGTTGTCCCGTCCTCAAGTTCACGACCGACACCGTGTCCGACATGTAGTTGGCCACGTACAAGTACCCGTTGAACGGGTCGTAGGCCATTGCCGTCGGTCCCTTGCCCACGGGAACCGTCGCCGTTACGTTGAGGGTGGTCGGGTTAATCGCCGACAGCGTGAAGTTCCTGAAGTTAGCCACGTATATCATCCCGTCGCCGGGCAAGACCGTTATGCCATTAGGCAATAGGCCCGTGCCTATGTACTTCACGACCTTCATCGTGGACGCGTTGATCACCGCTACGGAGTTAGCTGTAGGCAATGTCACGAAAATGCAGTTGTTCGCGCTGTCGTAAGCCATCCCCCCAGGGGTGAGCTGTCCTACGAAAACGCCCATGACGTAGTTGTCCGGCGGGAATACTACGAACAGCGGGTTGGGGGGTCCGGCCGTGATGTAAACGTAGCCCTTTGAGGGGTTCACTGTGATGCTGTTCACGTTGCTCTGGGGTAGCGGCACAGCGGCTAACAACGTGTGGTTCGCTGGGTTTATTACGTAGAGAACTCTAGCGTAGTTGGTTCCGTAGCCGATTGCGTATATGAAGCCGTTGGCTGGATTCCACACGCTCATGTAGGGTATATACACGGGCCCAACGTTGTAGGTAGCTACCACGGAGAGGTTCCTGGCGTTAACGTACTGCACTAGGTTGCCTTCTAGAAAGTATATAACAGCGTTGTTCGGGTTCACCGCGATCGAGTTCACCCTGAGAGCCGCACCGAACGAGGAGTACTTCACGACCTTCAAGGTGTCCGGATTGATTGAGTACAGATGAACAACGTCACGGCCATATGTCCCCTGTATGTAAATCGCTATCAACCTGTCCACCGCGTGGACGTAAAAGAGGGCGGAAAACGACGTGTTCAGCTTGGCCTGTGCTAGTGGCTTTGACGAACTGGGGCTGAGGACAATGATTTGACCCGTGGAAGAATTCGCCACATATACTAGGCCGTTGTTAGTGTTGATTGTCATGAGGTTTGGCCAGTTGTAGGTCTCTATAACGTTCACCACGGTGTCATTAGGACTTATCATCGTGACCGTGCCGCTGCCTTGGTTGAGGACGTATACATAGCCCTTCTTCGGATCCACAGCGATAGCTGAGGGGTTGGCCCCTACGTGTATATTTTTCAGCACTGTATAGTTCTTGGCACTCATCACTTTGACCGTATTAGACGAGGATACTACCGCGTATATCTCGTCGTTCACAGGGTTGTAGGCTACTGGGCCCAACGAGTAGGAGATTGGGCTGGGTACGAAGTTCCCTGGCATTACGGTGTTGTTGAACAGGATCAACGTCCTAGCGACAGCACCGTAGATAGGTATGGTGGCGCTTGTCTCGTTGAGTGGTGTGCCGGAGCTTTGGGCGTAGGACGGTAAGAGAGCGAGTAGGGCGAAGCCCGGAATCAACATGAGTATCACTAGGGCGAGCAGGATAGACGTAGAGACCTTCATGACCACCACTAGCTGTGAACGTACGGTCAAAACATCTTTATAGATTTTGCTAGCTTCGTGCTCGACTTGGGAATTAAGGCCTTTCAAGAGAATACGGCCTCTTTGCTGTATCGTGGACGGCTGATAGAGCTTATCATCTCAGGGTACAAAGGCCTCCCAGGCTTGCTGCTGGTAGCTTCGACGACGAGCGATTCGGGAAAGTCAACGATAGTCTCGGCCCTAGTCAGGTACCTCAACGCGTACCCCTTCAAGGCTCAGAACATGTCGCTCAACAGCTACCCGACAAAGGACGGCGGCGAGATAGCGTTCATTCAGGCCTTCCAGGCCATGGCCTCCGGCAGGGAGCCGGAGAGGGGGATGAACGCGATCCTCTTGAAGCCCTCGGGGAACGGGAGGGTCGAGGTTGTCCACTACGGAACCCCCCTAGGCGCGTTCAGCTACTCCGAATACTACGAGACAGTACTTCCCAAGCTCAGGGGGTCGATAAGGCTCAGGGAAGACATGGTAGTAGAGGGGGCTGGGGGAATAGAGCCGAACTTCTTGGAGCGCGACCTGGCGACCGTGGAGATTATGAGGAGGGGAGCCCCCACGATCCTGGTGCTCAACGTAGATCCTGGAGGGGCCTTCACCTCCGCTTACGGGGCCTACCTTGCCCTGCCCCCGTCTCTCAGGGACAGGCTGAAGGGTTTCGTGATAAACAAGCTGAGGGGCGACCCCAAGTTCCTCGAGTCGGGCGTCAGGTGGCTCGAAGAGAGGACCGGCATGAAGTACCTGGGCTACTTGCCTTACTCCGACGAGCTCTCGATAATGCCCGAGGACTCAATGAACTTGCGGGACTTCGGCGAGGGGGAGGTCGAAGTGGCCGTAGTGGCTTACAATTACGTGAGCAACTTCAACGAGTTATGGGCCCTTAAGGGGAGCGAGGTCTCCGTCAGGTTCGTTAGGAGCCCCAAGCAGCTGGCGAAGGCAGACTTAGTCGTGTTGCCCGGAGCGAAGAACACCCTGGAGGCAATCAAGTGGCTGAGGGAGAGGATGTTCGAGGACTACCTCAAGAAGAAGAAACTATTCGCCGTTTGTGGCGGCTACCAGGTATTGACGAGGAGGATGACCGACGAGTACGGCCTCGAGTTCGGCTCGGTTGCTTCAGTCTCGGGCCTGGGCCTCATCCCGCAGGAGGTCGTCTACAAGAGGGAGAAGGTGATAGCGATAAGCGAGGCGAAGCTCTCGAACTTCCGATTAAAGGGCTACGAGATAAGGAGGGGGAGGATAGTCGGCGAGGAGTTCCACGGGGAGATAATCAAGAGGAACGGTGAGGGTCTCTCGATCCCCGACGGCTACTACGACGGGAAGGTCTTCGCTACGTCCCTCCACGGCTCCCTTTTCTCCGAGGGAGGGAAGAAGGCCTTCGAGGAAATGACGGGAGTCAAGCTCGCCCCAGGAAGCCTAGAGGAGGAAGCTGAGAAGACCGCGGAGAGGATAGTTAGGGTAATGAAGGAGACCGTTTACTTGGACGAGATAAGGGAGTTGTGGCTAGGCGTCTCATGACTCCCATGCTTTTTAGCTTAGACTAGTAAGACCCTTTCGTGAGCCTAGCCTTCGACCCCGCACAGTTCGTGGATGAAATAGCGCCGAAGCTGAGGGAAGCCGTCAAGGACGGCGTCGCTTTGGCCGCGGTCAGCGGAGGCGTAGACAGCACCACAGCCGCAGCACTGGCGTACAAAGTCCTGGGCCCAGAGAAGGTAGTCCCCGTGATGATCGACACAGGCTTCCTAAGGCTGGACGAGGCGAAGAGGGTTAAGGAAATGCTGAAGGGCGTCATGGAGCTGAGGGTAGTCGACGAGTCCGAGAGGTTCCTCAAGGCGGTGGAAGGTCTGGCCGACGCCGAGGAGAAGAGGAAGGCGTTCAGGAAGACCTTCTACGACGTCCTAGCTAAGGTGGCGAAGGAGGTGGGGGCGAAGTACCTGATCCAGGGCACGATCGCGGCCGACTGGGTCGAGACCCAGGGAGGGATAAAGACGCAGCACAACGTCCTGGTTCAGGTCGGCATAGACCCAGAGAGGGAGTGGGGCTTCACCGTAGTGGAGCCTCTGGTAGACCTCTATAAGAACGAGGTCAGGGTACTCGCCAAGTACTTGGGCCTGCCTGACGAGATAGCGTTCAGGCAACCGTTTCCAGGGCCCGGGCTCCTGGTGAGGACTGTAGGACTTGTCACTAGGGAAAAGCTGGAGGTCGAGAGGATGGCAGATTGGGAAGTGGAGAACGGGCTGAAAGGCCTCAATTATTCCCAGTACTTCGCCGTGACCTTCGACAGCTCGGGCGACTACGACGAGGCATTGTCTAGGGAGGTGAACGCAAAGGTGTTCGTTTACAACACCAGGGCGACGGGAGTTAAGGGCGACGTGAGGGCTTACGGCAGGATCGCGAGAGTAGATTCGGATCTGGACTACGACTCGTTGAGGGAAGCCGTGGCGAAGCTCACCAAGTACGACATAACGCATGTGGTCGTCAAGGTTAAGGACGGCCGAGCCGACGGTAAGTACTCGGTAGCGATAAGGGCGGTTATAACTCAGGACTTCATGACCGCCGACTTCGCCCCGGTTCCTAGGGACGTCCTGTACCGCGTGGCCGAGAGGATATCCAGGATCGACGGGGTGAAGGAAGTACTGTACGACGTGACTTCCAAACCTCCGGCTACGATAGAATACGAGTAGAAATTTTTCCTTAGGTCTGGTAAAAATAGGAAAGGAATAAAAACCTCTTAAACCAACAATAAATTTGAAATGTCGGAGTCCACGGTTAAAGAATACATGAAGACGAACGTAGTTACGGCCGACAAGACGACCACCTTAAAGCAGGTCGCCGAGATCATGACCAAGAACAACACTGGGTCAGTTGTCGTTGTGGAGGGAGGCAAGCCCGTGGGGATCATAACTGAGAGGGACATCGTAAAGGCCATAGGTAACGGCCACGGCCTGGATGTTCCCGCCGAGAAAATAATGACGACGAAGCTCTACACGGTCAAGGAAGACACGCCGATTTCCGGAGCGCTCAGCGTAATGAGGACGTTCAACATAAGGCACCTGCCCGTTGTGGACGACAACGGCTACTTGAAGGGGATCATTTCAATTAGGGACTTGGCGAGGGCGCTGGACGACCTCCTCTCCGGAGAGTACTCAGACTGATTTTTTCTTCCTCCGACTTTCATGCGTCTGAGACTCAGCTTCGGAACTCAATGTGTTCCTGTGAGCTTAAATGACACGACCATACCGCTTGCGGAAGTGAGCTGAGGTTATAGAGAAGCTCCTCGCCATATCGGGGCAATAGGCGTGGCTCTGAGCGCGATCGACGGTTAATTCGAACCTAGAAGAAGTTGGAGGGAGCTAAGGAAGCTCAGAGACATCGAGACTCTTCTAGAGGGCTTCGCAAGGGCAGTAGTTATGCTTCTCACAGACGAGGCTGAGTAGGCGGACAGCGTCGTCATCTTTGGAGACGGAGGGACGAGGCTGAGGCAGTGGCGATTTCCGGGGACAGCCTGCCTTCTACCGTTGCACGGTAGCCCCTCCCCACGTCACTTCGGTTAATTACATTTTGATCCCCCACAAAACTCGGCTAGCAGTGATGAAGGAGAAGAGAACCAGCGTGGTCAGGGTAGGGCTGATAAACTTCTCGTTGAGGCTCTTAGGGGCTCCGATCTCCTTCGCTTTCTCGTACATCGTCGCCCACTACCTGAGCAGGATCGACCTGACATTGTTCGGGCTCTGGCAGAGCGTCTTCGTCTACATAACGGGGCTGTTCTCGATACCAGCCACTTCGATAAGCAACGTCACTTCGAAGATAGCCGCCGAGGGGAGGGGAGTCGGAGGGCTGATCCTGGTCAACCTAGCGATAGGCGGGGTAAGCGGGCTCGCATACGTCCTCCTTCAACCTTACCTCATCCCGGCGTCTTCAAACCTAGACCCTTCGGCAGTGGAGCTGGCCGTGATGATGCTCCTCGTTTACTACTTGCTGACCTCGTCTAACGCCGTCGCGAGGGGGAGGACGCCTACGGTCGTCGGGGTTTCGGCAATAACCTTTCAGCTTGTCAGGCTGGGCTTCCTGCTTTACGCCTTCTTCATGCTGAAGATGACAATCCTTGGCGTAGTCCTGGCTTACACCCTCGGCTACCTCTCTCAAATAGCGGTGAACGTCGGCTTCGTAAGAGCCAACTTCTCCTTGGACAGGCAGGCCACAATTGAGGGCCTCAAGGCGGCTGTGGTGCTGAGCGTGGCTTACTTGCAGTACATGCTCGAGGCATCTCTCGTCTGGCTGGCCAACTGGCTGACCCAGAGCACGGTTCCGGCCAGCTACTTCGAGTCCGCTATGATTGTCACAAACGTGGTCTTCTGGGCCAGTTCGCTGTCGGACGGCTTGATCAAGCGTTTCACCGAGTCGAAGGATCCATCTGACCTGACTATCGCCCTGAAGTTGCTCGCCTCGGCCGGAAGCCTAGTTCTGGTGCTCGACCTCGTAGGGCTTTACCCCTTGCTCTATTACATTAGGCCCGAGTACACCGCTTCCCTCGTCATCGCTGTAATCCTTGCTCTCTCCAACTTCGCCAGGATGGCGTTTATGACGTATTATTACGCCCTTATCGCTCTCGACACCACGCTGGGGAAGAGCCTGAAAGGCCCAATGGGGACGATGTTGCTTTATAACGTAGTTTTCGCGGTTTTCCCCCTCTCTGTGGTCTCTGTCGTGCTCCTTTTAGTCTCTAGGGGTCTAATCGAGGTGAGGGGGCTCACGGATCAGCCTTGGTTTTTCGGCTTAGTGATGGCCTTAGCCATGTTAACTAACTCGGTCCTGATGGTGATGAACGCCCACCAGGTGACTAATAGAATCGTTAAGGTGATGTTCCCGAGTCGCAGTTTCCTTAACGCAGCGGTCGCGGTGACCATAGCGGTAGGGCCTTTTCTGCCCGTCTCGTTCGTGAGTTCAATATCGAAGGCGATAGTTATCGAGTTGTCCGCGGGCCTCCTTTACATCCTGGTCTCCTACTTAATTGACGACTACACCAGGCTCCTCGTCGTGAGGACGTTGCAGGAGATCAAAAGGGTAATATTTAGGTGAGCAGATTATTACTCGACTCGGATGATCGTGAAGGACTTAATCAAGAAAAAGCCTGTGACCGCCACGAAGGAAGCGACTCTGAGCGAGCTGGCCAAGCTCATGAAGGAGAACGAGGTGGGCTCAGTGGTAATTGTGGAGGAGGACAGGCCGATAGGGATCGTCACCGAGAGGGACCTCGTGATAGCGATAGCGGACGGCGTTAACCCCCAGGCCAAGGCGAAGGATTTCATGTCCTACGACCCAGTCAAAGTGAAGTACGATACCGACGTGACAGCGACGCTGTCGATCATGATCTCCAGGAACATCAGGCACCTAGTGGTCGTGGACGAGAGTCAAAGGCTGATGGGCGTCGTGTCCTCGAGGGACTTGCTAAAGGCCGTAGGGTCCATAGCTCTGGACTTGGCTATATGGTAACCTCAGGACGTCCCCTGACGGGTTTCTCAGTATTACTTCTTTCGGCTCGCTCCCCTCGAACAGCACTATCCCCGCGCTCTCACCGTGGTAAACGCTGGAGAATACGTTGATTACCTTCCCCTTCATCAAGACCTTGACGCCGTTGGCCACCTCGTGCCCCCTTATTATTCCCTTTAGGTCGTTCTCGTTGAGGAACTGGTCGGTAGGTTTAACTCCGAAGTAGTAGATGCCCTCTCCCCTCATGTTGGGCAGGAAGTCGTATTCCGTTATCTCCCTCGGGTCGTTCCACAGCATTTGCACGGCGATCGCGTTGTCTGGGTTCTCATCGGGGAGCTTGACCTTCTCGTTTATCTCGTCCACTTTTTTTATCGCCAGCTCCATGACGCTATCCTTGTTAGGCAGTCCAGGGAGGCCGCCGTGGACTGCAAACCACCCGTTCACTACTGCGCTGATCGGCATCATCGCGAAGAATTCCCTGAACTTGTCGTAGGAGTCCTTGCCGAGCTTGACAATTACCTCGTCGTAGAAGCCGTAATAGTAATTAGTTAAGGGGCTCTCGTGGTTCCCCCTCGTGAATATCACTCTCTCCCCCTTAGTGTCGACGAAGGCCTTTAGAATAGCTAACAAGTTCTCGAGTCCCATAGGAGGCTCTCTGTCCACGTAGTCCCCCAGGAAGACGACCAGGTCTACTTCCTTCGCGATTCCTTCTAGCACGAATTTCGTGACCTCCTCGAAGGCGCCGTGAGTGTCGCCCACGAAGGCCACTCTTTTGACCTCAAAGGGGCCAATGTGGGGCTTCCCCTTGAACAGGTCGAGCATGAGGGCTCTCGCGTCTTCGAGGATCTTGAACGCGTTGTCCCTGAGCTCGCTGGCCGTTACAGTCACAAGATGCAGAAAAAACCTCAGGTAATAAAGAGTTGTATCAAGAGGAACAAGAGCCTCCAAAGGGCCATCAACGGGCTGGAACTCTGAGAACTAACGCTATAATTGCCGTAACTCACCGAGACTTGCCGGTCTTTGTAGAAACCGGTTAGGTTAGTCGTAGAGTTCTGGTAACCGACCAGCTTTATTGACTCGTCGGCAGTGAAGCCGTAGAGGTTAAGGTGCGCTTTTAAGCTCTTCGCAGTGACCGCATAATTAGAGGTCAACCTGTCCAGGATCGCGCCCCCGTAGTCGTTTATAACAGTGACAACGCCGTCGAAGCCACCAACAGCTTCGACGCCCTCTTCGATCCTCACCTCCTGCAACAAACCCTTCGCCTTGATCTGGCTGACGTACTGCGTGGTTAACTTAAGGCTTCCGTTCTGAATGTAGGAGTAGTTGATCGGTGGCACTGCGGAAGACGAGATCCTCGCCGCGAAGGCGGAGAAGTCCAGGGCAACGGCGTTGTTGATAGAGCTGATGTAAGAGAAGTTGAAGAGGCCCTTGGAGGCGTACGATATCGAGTTGTCCTCATTAAGGACGGCCTTTATGTGCTCCGCGTTGAACACCTGGTTAGCTTTCGTCGAGCCGGAGGCCGTGTAGCGGGCGACTATTGTCCCGCTCTTGTAATAGAGCTCAGTCTCGTACTCTATGTGAAACTTCGCCCCCTCGCTGTAACCGTACCCATAACCTAGAACCCCCAAAATCGGGCCGCTGTCGAGGTAGTAGGCATATGACTTGACGAAGGTCGCGTTGACCAGCGGGTCTGAGGAGTTCCAGACGAGGATGTAGCCGGACACGTCCCACTTCATCGAAGCGCTCCCGAGTACCTTGGAAGAAATGACGAGGTTGGGAGCTTCGACAGTCAGGTTGCCCTTGAGCCCCGAGGCCAGCAAGGGGGTCAGCGGGATGTACTGGGGCATGTGGAAGGAGAGCGCGTTGATCGAGGGCACGGGCTTCCAGTAGAAGGGGTTTATCCCGCCGGTGTAAATGACGGGATAGGGCTGAACCACTCCCGCCAGGTTGCCGTTGTAGTAAACGAGGAAGTCCCTCACGGCCGGAAGGGAAGCGTACCAGAACTCGTCGTATCCCCCTCCCTTTAAATACAGCACGAGCATGGCGTTGTAAGTACCTCGTGGGAACTTCACCGCCTCAGTCACGTTCGGACTCTCTGGGGTCAGAACCCTCAAGGGATAGGTCAGGCTTGGGTTGTAGAAGAGCGGGATTACATAGTTAGGCAGGTTGGCGGGGGGCTTCCCGGGGTAGAGCAAGAGCTCAACTGTGACGTTGTAGACTCCCGTGAGGTTGTACTTCTTGGAGTAGTAGTTCGGAAGCACAATCTTGAAGGTCACGTTGCCCTTGAGGAAGTTCTCGAGGAGAGTCAGGTCGACCTCGGCCGTCGAGTTCATGATCTGTTGCGTGGAGCCCCAGAACACGGTTATGTTGTTGGCGTAGACGTAGATTGTCCTGTCGTACTGACTGCCCCCCTTCTCGTTTATGGTCACGTTTAGGAGTACCATGCTGTAGTCCCCTGGGGGCACGTAGACCGTGGCGTTGTATGGCACGGGGCCGGTGTCGTTGAACACGGCCCCCTTGACTACAGTTATGACTATTGGCTTGACGTTGGGATGAGGATATTGTAAGGCCTGGAACGAGTAGAAACCGCTGAAGCTCGGATCGTCGAAGCCGGCGAAGTGTAGCAGTAAAGGCCTCTGTGTCGCCAGGGTAGGGCCCAAATGGCTCCCGCCCTGGGCCAGCGAAGTCCCTGCACTCAGCGAGTAGGCCAGCATCAGCGCGAGGACTAGTAGAGAAGCCGTGCGGGCCCTCATCTCGCTCACCTCCTCTTACCGGCTGAGATTAAGGCGATCGCTGCCAAGACCAGTGCGACCGCTCCTATCACTAACCCGAGGTCAGTCCTCGCGCTTATCGACGAGATCTGATCCTCTGGATAGGCGACCACCTGGCCGCTGGTCGAGTACACTTTCGTGGTCACGTTCACGAACTGATCGTTGACCAGTATCACCTTCGAGTTCTTGGCCACGACTCCCACGGGACTGTTCTGGAAGACTGAGTTGACTACGGTCGCGTCGCCCCTCTCCACCACCAGGGTGTTCATCTTCGAGTTCAGTATAGTCACGCTGGAGTTACTCACCACGAGGACGCCGAAGTTCGAGTCCTCAATGGTCAGCCCCTTCACGTCAATTATGGTCAAGTTGGGTGCGGAGACTCCTCTCAGTAGCCCATTTGTCGTGAACGTGGCCAAGTTCTTCGGGGATATGACGGTGGTGTAGAGGAATGTGTGCGGGGAAACCGTTACTGGGACGTATTGGTTGACCACACCGTACGGCGTCACTCCCAAGACCTCGACGTACCACTGACCGCTGAGTGAGTAAGAGTTCCCGCTCAAGCCAGTTAAGCTCTCGTTCAGTTGGGACGGGAACGTCACGACTCCCTGCCAAGTCCTGGTGGTTTCATTGAAGGATAAGGGAACGAGGTTGGAGACCTCGTAGTCAATGGCCCGGCTGTACAGGTTCGCGGGCACGAGGTTCACGGCCACGTTACCCTCCTTTATCAGGGTGCCGTTGGGCAAAGTCAGGCTGACTTCAATTAGCACCGTTTGTCCTGTGCTCACTGTGCCAAGCGGCTTCACCTCGACCCTGGGGGTCGACGGAGTGTAGTAGAACCAGAGAGTGTAGTTCCCTATCTGCGTGCCAGAGGTCGAATCGTAGGTTCCGACTATTACTACTTCGTACCACCCCGACTGGCCGAGGTTCAAGGTCACGTTCGCTTCCTGAAGGCCGAAGGCGTATATCACGCCGAACTGCGTCGTGGCGGGAGCTGGGGTGAGCCTCGTCGATTTCACCAGCTTGCCGTCCGGCGAGTAGATGTATGCCGTTACGTTCGTCGTGAAGTACCCTTGCAACGTGTCTGTGGCCACGGACAGCGTGAAAATAGTCAGGTTAATGCCCCTGGACACCATCACTTCGGGGCCTATGACCTGAGGGAGGGCCACGGCTAGCAAGTTCAGCCCGAAGGTGGCGTAAGTGAAGACTGAGTAGCCAGACCCGTTCACGAAGAGGAGGTAAACGCCCTGAGGCATGCCCGTGATGATCGAGAAGCGAGCTACGTACAGCCCTTCAGGCGAGACGGGCAACCCTACGTCTCTCGCCGAGGCTTTTACGAAAGTGAGGTTGAGCACCACTTTGCCGTTGTACACCAAGCTCCCCTTCAAAGAGGAAGCGTTGATGGGGTTGCCGTCGACGTCGTACGCTAATACCAGGGAAGAGAGCGGAAAGTTGGGGGGTAAATAGTAAAAGAAGGGGAAGGGCACTGGCGTCAATATCGCTATCGCTGGGCCCACGTCAATCAGCGAAGCTCCCGAACCGGCGTGAGCTCCCGAGGACCCGTTCACGTAAATTAACCACTCCCCGCCGGGGGTTATGGGAAGGATCGTGTACTCCCCTACCCAGTAAGTGCCGTTGAACCTCAGGTCGACCTTCGATATGAAGCCCTTGTCAGTGTAGATGTAAGCGGCGAACTCCCCGCTCCTCACAATCGAGCCGTTGGGGTACGTGATGTACGCCACTACCTGGAACGTGGTGTTGACGTTGTACCAAGGGAGCGAGTAGCCGTTGGCGAAGGTGGTCACGGAAACCTTCAGGGACTGCCTGTTCAAGGTCTCGTTGACCGCCTTGAGCAGGTTATAGTAGTCGGGAGTGCCCAGGCCAGTCACCAGGTTATATCCCTTGGACGCGTAGAAGGCCCCGTTGAACCCGAAGGTTATCTCGTGGAAAGCCCTCTTGTACAATTCCTTGTTTGAGTATATCTCGTATAACACGGGCAGGAACCAGCCGAGGTTCTTTTTCAGGGTCGAGACGATGTCGGCGGCGATCCCAGCCCAGATCGGTGCGGACATACTGGTGCCTCCTATAAGGACCTTAATACCGTAAACGGTGATGATCCCTCCCGTGTAGGGATTGCCGTCGGCCGAGACGTCAGGGGTTACCCTCGAGGTGTAGTTAGCGGGTTGGAAAGGTAGCTTGGGCTCGTTCGCGGATATCCCTCCCCCTCCCCCGAGTATGGGGAAGTTGAAGGACTGAACCGACCACGCCGTCTCGTATGAGTACTTCACGACCGAGTTGGGGTACCCGTACGAGCCGTTCACGAGGGCAGGGTAGAGCGAGGTTCCACCTACCGACACGACGAAGGGGGAGCTGGAGGGCCAGCTCGTGCCCCCGTAATGGGTCATCGTGTACGAGAAGGCCCCTCCGTCGCCGGAGGACGCGAAGAACGTGATCCCCAAGGCATTGCCTATCGCGAACCAGAGGTCGAGGTAAGGAACGTTGGGGAAGGCGTTCCCCATGAAGTAGATGAACATGCCGTTCGCTGCGATCAGGTTGTTCGGTAGCCCCCAGCTCATGGAAACTACGCTGACGTTGAGGGCCGACACTACGTAGGGAATTGAGGCTAACAGGGCCTCAACGTTAGAGGCCACTACTAGGTAAATATGGGCATAAGGGGCCACCGCGTGCACAGCCTCAACGTCTAGCGCCGTTTCCACCGCCCAACCTGAGGTGATGCCGAGCTCGGGCTGGTAAGGACCTAACGGAACTATCGTCAAGTTGGTCGGCGGCAAGTTGTACTCCTTATCGAAGGCCTGTACGTCCTGGTAGATCGTCGGATTGCCGTACATGACGATGATCGCGACGTTCACCCCTTTCCCGCCAGGGGTAACGTTGTAGGCCTGGGCTATTTGGGGCAGGGTCAGGGGCAAGTAAGTCAGATGGAAGTTGGTTCCGTTCAACGCAGGGACGAACCTATCCCCTGAGAAGTAGCCCAACACAGTGTGGTGGTACATTGGTCTGATCTTAGTGAAGTTCGTCAGACCGAGCACGGTCACGCCGTTCAGCTGAGGGATAAAGGACGGCTTGGAAGTGGGGGCGTAGTAAATCAAGCCCGAGAAGTTGTAGACGTGAAGGCTCACTTGGAACGTCCTCTCCACGACGTGGGCGGGGGCGTAAGCTACTACCATCACGGGGTTAACGTACTGTACAGTGAAGCCCTGCGACCTAAAGTAACTCGCCACCTCCTCGGCCTTCTTCGGGTCGCCGTACTTCTCGAACAGCTGGGCCTTCGTCATGTTCAGTTGGCCGTTCCCGATCATTTGGGCCTCCAGGTACAGCCTCTGGTAGTCTTTGATCGGCATGAGGGCCACGACAGTGATGGTAGTCGTCGGCCTCAAGGGGCCCAAGTCCTGGCCGGAGAGCTGAGGGCCTACGTAGACCACGTGGGGAGCTATTTGGGGCATAGTCGGTGATAGAAGGGACAAAGTGAACATTAGTGGGACTGATAACGCGATTATTTTTCCCCCGAAAAGGGACATATCGCCGAGTACTACTCCCCACAAATAAGCCTTCTCATAAGCGGGTCATTCCGGCGTCATGAGCTTCTCCGCGACTATCGCGCCCAGCAACAGGAACACGGCCGAGAAGCCCAAAAGGCTCACGAAGAGGCTGGCGTCGAAGCCTCCCGACGCCATGGCTGACCTCCCCAATTCCGCTAGGTAAGTTATGGGGTTGACGTCGCTGATGACCTGCAGCCACCACGGGAAGAACGTCTTCGGGAAGAGGGCAGTGCTCGAGAACATCAGGGGGAAGGTTATAAGGTTCATGATGAGTCCCGGCCTCTGCCAGTCGGCGGAGGTCGCGTTGAAGATGAAGTAAATGGAGCTGAAGCCCATGCTCACGAGGTAGAGGGCTATCACCCACAGGACGAGGTAAACCGTGAGCCTGACTTCGGCCCCCATGAGGTAACCCACAATTAGCAGGACGGGAACCTGAATGAGCCCCCTGGTGGCCCCTCCTAAGACTTTAGCTAGGAAGATCACGTACTTCCTCGTTGGGCTCACCATAATCCTCTTCATGTACCCTAACCTCTTGTCCTGGACGAGGGACATAGAGGCCATCATCCCCATGGACACACTGGAGACGGCGAGCTCTCCAGGGAGGAGGTAAGTCAAGTAGTTGGTGGTGTGGAAGAACTGCTCGAGGAACTGCCTGGGGAGGTTGGAGAGCGAGCTCCCGAAGAAGACCACCCACATGAGGGGCTGAACGAAGGTTATAATGAGGGTGAAGTAAGACTGGTAGATCTTGCTCACTTCCCTGAAGTAAAGGGCCCCCAGCTGTTCCAGAGTCCTCATCTCCTCGCCCTCCTGAGGATCATTTGCAACTTCCTCTCGTCTATCCCTCCGGCCTCCTCAATTGACAGCCCGGTCAGGGCTATGAAGACGGAGTCTAGCGAGGCCCTCTCTACCTTTATCCTTGTCAAGTTCTCCGCCCCGACGCTCGAAATAAGGCCGGGCAAAACGGAGGCCGCGTCCCTCACCCTTATCCTGAACAAGTTGCCGTTGCTGTAGATCACGTCGTAACCGTCGAGCTTCAGGGGAACCTTGGACTCCAGCTCTATCACGTCGTAGGCGTACCTGTTCTTTAGCTCCTCGGGCGACCCCTCCGCGACCTTCTTTCCCCTGCTGATAATCACTAACCTGTTGCAGAGGCTGTCGGCCTCCTCCATATAGTGGGTGGTCAGGAGCACCGTCACTCCCAACTCCCTGTTGACCTGCCTTATTACGTCCCAGAGGGCCTTCCTCGAAACCACGTCGAGACCTACGGTAGGTTCGTCGAGCAGGAGGATCTCTGGAGAGTGCAAGAGGGCCATCGCGATTTCGAGTTTCTTCCTCATTCCCGAAGAGAAGCCCTTGACCTTCTTGTCCCTGTGCTCGTAAAGGCCGAAGAACTTCAAAAGCTCTTCCGCCCTGGCCTTCCAGTCCTTGACGCCGTAGAGCTTTGCTTGTATCCAGAGGTTCCTCATGGCGGTCAGGTCGTCGTCGAGGATGACTTCAGAGCTGACCCAGCCGAGCTTTTCCTTGACCTTCATCCCTTCCTTAGCGACGTCTAACCCGAGGACGGTTATCCTCCCGCTGGTCGGCTTCAGGAGGCCGGTGATCATCTTGATCGTGGTCGTCTTTCCAGCGCCGTTAGGGCCTAGAAGTCCGAAGACCTCACCTTTGCTGACAGAGAAGGACAAGTCGTCGACGGCCGTGAAGTCGCCGAACTTCTTGGTGACGCTGTCGAGTTCTATTGCGTCCACGCCATGACCTGGTCGGTAGACCTATTAAAACAGACCTATCGATATATCGATTAACGAAAAACGGAAAAACGCTCACTTGACCACTAGGACGGGCACGTGGCTTTTCGCTACTAGGTCGGAAGACACGCTCCCCATTATGGCCTTCTTTAAGCCAGTTAGGCCCCTACTCCCTGTCACTATCATGTCGCAGTTCACGTTCCTGCAGTAGGAAATTATCGCGTCGGCGACGACGTTGGACTCCAGGACTTTGGTAGTCACGCTCTTCACCTTTATAATGTCCTTCGCCTCCTCGAGGAGCTTCTTGGCCTTCTCTTCTGACTCGATGATGACGCTCTCGGGGCTCCTGGGGGCCTCCTTGACTACGGTGACTATGTGTATTTCGTCCTTGTCGGTCAACAGCCCAGAACCGAAGATGAGGGCCTTCTTAGCCTGGTCTGACCCGTCGTAAGCGAAGACTACTTTCATAAAATTACCCCCTATGTTATATTTTCCACACGTATTATATAAAGAAATGTCGTGATAGTTTTAACCGAAGAGCGGTACTTTACTCCTCTTCGGCGGCCTCGGCAACATGGCTGTCAAGGCGGTTGAGAGCACTCCGAGGACGGCCATTAGGTATATCGAAGTTGAAAGGGACATGAAGGACAATAAGAAGCCCATGACTATCGGCCCTAAGGCGCCGCCGCCTGTGACGCCAAGGCCCCAGACTAACGAGTTAGCGAGGCCCGTTGATCCCCTTGGGACTAGGTCGCTAGTTAAGGATAACGTGAGCGGGAAGGCGCTGAGTAAAAGCAGCGAAGGCCAACTGCACCGGGCCGTACTTAGCGTATTTGAATATTGACATAATAAAAAGTAAATTTTTGGTTTAATAAACTTTAATAAGAGCTTTCGAGACTCGTCCCGTTTTAATAGTCTGCGAGCGAAGTCAGGGACGTGAACTTCGAGGAGCTCTGCGGAAAGAACGCCTTGATCTCCAAGGATCCCAAAGCGCTAGAAGGCCTGAAATACGAGTCGTTTGAGAGGTTCGGTGAGCTTTACGTCGCTGTTCTGAAAGACGAGGACTTCGCAAAATTAGGTCTGCCCAAGGGGGTACCCGTCCTGTTGGAGGGAGGGGAGTTCTACCTCCTCGAGGACTGCTACGACTTCTGCGAGGGCAGGTTCTCGTGCGGGGAGCTCAGCGTAAAGGGGGTGTGCAACTTGTTAGCCACGGACTCCACGCCGTTCATTATGACCGACTTGAAGGGGCTAGTCGAAATGGACAAGGCCCTGCCGAAGCAGCTGACGAAGGTTTACAGGGTAAGAATGAAGGGATTCAGCGTGTTTCTCGTAGGCGTGATGGATCAGGGCCTGAGGGAGTTCTGGAGGCAGTTCGGGAGAGGGCTGGAATACGGGAGCGTTTACCTGTTCACGGAGGGTAACTTGACCCAAGTGAACAGGGAGTCCTTCTGCGCGGGCCTGCTGGCTTCTTCAGCTCACTTCGCCGAGGCCAAGAGCTTCGACAGCGACTCCGAGTCGTAGGCTGGCATACTACACGACTTCCCGGTGCAGACGAACGCCCTGGTCCCTCGCTCGCCGTATTTGGCCATCTCCCTAACGTCCTTGGGGATCTCTCCTCCCTGAGGGACGGGCTCTATCACCTTGAAGGGGTGGTAGGTCAAGAATGCCGTCCTCAGTAGTTCGTTTAGCTTCCCGTCGCCCTCATCTATGATCACTACGTGGGCCCAGGAACGTCTCTCCACTATTGCCCCCAACCTAATGAGGCCCGCTTGGAAAGTGGGCTCGTAGGGCATTAGCTTGAGGTAGTCGTAGTTGATGTCCTCTCCAGACATGATGGTGGAGGTGAGGTAGGCCCTCAACGCCATGCTCCTCTGGGACTCGTTTGGGTTGTCGGCGCTCGTGAGCCCTTCCATCGCCGAAAGCAGCTCAGACACGAGCTCCCTTCCCCTCTCCCTGAACATGACGTCGCCCGTGGCAGAATAGACCGAGAACGCGAGCAGGGCACAAGACGCTAAGTCCTCCGGCAGAGGCTCCTTCCCCGAGTCCAGAGTCCTCCCCGGCCTGGAGCCCAATAGCCTGTTCGCGACCCTCATGTAGTAGTCCTTCAGCCCTCCGACAAGGAAGTCGGCCTCGACCAACGCTGAGGCCATGAGGCACTGCGGGTGGGAGTAAGCGTTGGGGTCCCTGAATGGGAGCTTCCTGTTCTTGTCCCTCACCTCCTTCAGCAGTCTGACCCTCTCCTCGAGGGCGCTTATCGCGTCCTTCGCTGGGACTCCCGTGACCTTGGCCATCTCCTCCCTCCAGCCGACCCTCCTCAGCACTATCCTGCCCTCGACCCTCTTCGCGTTCCTAACGAAAACCGTGGCCCACTCCCTGCCTAGAAGGCTTAGCAACTCGTCGTAGTCCCAGGTGTAGAAGCCCCCCTCCACGCCCTCGGAGTCGGCGTCGATGCTGTTGAAGAAAGAGTCGGCGTTCCAGAAGTAGTCTATGACCGACTTAACAGTCATCCTCAGCGTGTACTCTATCTCCTCGTCCTTTGTCATGGCGTAAGCGTGGAACAGGTCTGAGAGTAACTCCGCGTTGTCGACCAACAGTTTCTCGAAGTGGGGAGTCCCCCAGTCCCTGTCAACTGTGTACCTGTGGAACCCCCCGCCAACCTGGTCGAATATCCCTCCCCTGCTCATCTGCCTCAGGGTGAAGGTAGCGTACTTCTTGCCCAGGTCGTCGCCCGTCAGGAAGGAGTGAGTTAGCAACGCCTCGTCGACCGTGGGGTGGGGGAACTTCATCTGGTTCCCCAAACCACCGAACTCTAGGTCGTAGCTCGCCGCGACCTGGTTCATTAGGGCCTCGAGGGAGTTGTAGTCCGCCAGGCCGATGCTCTGCGACTTCCACTCCGCTATTGCCCTCTGTAGCCCTTCCGAGATCTCCCTGACCCTGTCCCTCTGCTCCTTCCACATCTTCAGGATCACCATGAGCACCTTCTTCATCCCCGGCCTCCCCATCACGTCCCTGGGAGGGAAGTAAGTCCCTCCGAAGAAGACCTTCTTGTCGGGCGTCATGAAGACGGTCAAAGGCCACCCAGACTCATTGGCTATCGCCTGAACGGCCATTTGCAGCTCCCTGTCCAGGTCGGGCATCTCGTCCCTGTCGACCTTGACGGCCACGAACTCCTTGTTTATGATCTCCGCGATCTCGGGGTCCTTGTAGGTCGTCTCGTCCATGACGTGGCACCAGTGGCACCACGACGCCCCGACGTCAACTAGGACAGGTTTGTCCTCCCTTTTCGCCTTCTCGAAGGCCTCCTCGCACCACGGCCACCACTCGATGGGGGAGTCCGCTGACTGCCTGAGGAAGGCGCTCTTGCTGTCCTTTAGCCTGTTCATGTCCTTCGGCGGGACTCGATCTCGGGCTAATAAGTCGACAATTAATCCAACTAATTTGACAAACTAGTTCGTGTCTACGGGGAAACGTTTAAAGACAAAGGATCAAAGCTTAGAATTGCGGGGGTGCCCGAGCCTGGCCAAAGGGGGCGGACTTAAGGCCTCCTGGTAGGAGATCCGCTGGCGTAGGCCTGCGTGGGTTCGAATCCCACCCCCCGCACTCCAAATATAAGCGGTTAGGCCTTTCAGGCGATTGAATTAAGCTTTTGATCGGGCAGTATTACCAGAGGCTCGATGAACGTCAGAGTAACGGCTTTGGTAATCCTTCTCTCGATTTCAGTCCTAACGCTGGTAAGCGTGACCTCTCGGGCGACTTTCACGCAGAACGGCGTCACGATATATAACCCGCCCTACCCAGGTTACATGTACAAGAGTAACCAAACCATCATACTCAACATCTCAGCGCCAGCCTATCCTGGTGGAATAGTAACCGTCTACGTCTACTCCCCCTCCAAGATCCCAGTCTTCACTAACAACTACGAGCTCGACTCGAAGGGGCACCTGTACACGCCTCTCTTCACGATCCCTTATGCACCCCAGGCTAAACAATCAGGGTTCACGAACGGTACTTACACTATTGCTCTGTTAATCGCACAATCAGTCGGGGTCTCAATCCAGGTGAATATAGAAATTCTTCCTGTACCTGGCACTTCTGGCACAGCGATCGAGGTAACGGTGAATTCGCAAATCCCCTACTCGATAAACGGGACCCAGATGTCTGGCTCCCAGACCTTCACTTACAACAGCCCCGTCACGATAACATTCCCCTCGATTTACACCGCTCAGCCCGGAATGGTGAGGTATTTGGTGACCGGGATAAACGTAAACGGGAACATAATTAAGGGCAACAGCGTTACCCTGAGCCAGTCCGGCAGTTACACCGTATCCCCGGTATTCGTAGTACAGTACAACGTGAGCTTCCCGTTCCCGATAAAGGTAGGGGTAGGCGGCCAGAACTATACCGCGTCCTGGTTGTGGGTCAACCAGGGCCAGGCGATCGTGATTTACCCTCAAGTAGTTCAAATCGCTCCAGGTGTAGCGTACATCATCTCTGGACAGACGGTGACCGTGAACTCTGCGGGACAAGTCAATCCGACTCACACCATAAACTACCAGCTAAACTTCACCACGCCTGTCAACGTGACCATTAACGGCGTGACTCAAGTAGGGAAGAGCTTCTGGGTGCCTACAGGCTCTACGGTTACCGTGAACCCCTACATCTACGTCAACTCCACTTACAGGATTCCGGTTAACGTGACCTCTACTACGTTCCAGGTGGACAAGCCGATTACAATATCGAGTAGTAATGGGACTCCCCAGTACCTAATCGAAATACCTTACGGTAACACGGTGTATCCGTACTGGGTAAGCAAAGGCTCATCACCTCCTCAGGCAATACCCGTCTCGCCGTACGAGAGGTTGGCCCTTGTCACGCCAGTTACTGCCAACGGCCCGATCTCCAACGTCATGAAGTATTACGTCATACAGTACAAAGTTGTGATTAACGGGAACGTCACTTGGGTCACCAGGGGCTCCGCGCTTAACCTGAGCGCAGGCGACAACCCCTTGGTGGCCTTCTTCCTGCCCACGTACTGGCAGGGCAACTACTCTGGGCCAGGGCCAGCCCAGGTGCTGGTCTACGGCCCGATAACCGAGAACTCCTACCAGACCCTCGACATCTTCCACACGTTGCTAGTCGTCCTGGCGGTTATCGTGATAATCCTGGTTATACTCTTGCTAAGGAAGCCGAAGCCCTACGCCACCGTAGTACAACAAGTCCAGGGGAGCGGAGGGCTTCAACAGCCCACGCAACGGGCTCCCCAGGCACAGTCTCAAGAGACCGTTCAAACGCAACCCCCGGCCCAGCCCACGGTCGCTACTCCACAGCCTCAACCTCCGGCCCAAATTCAGCCCACCCAACAGGTACCTCCGACGCAACCTCAGCCATACACACAACCGCCGCCACCTCAAGGGGCTGTTCAACCCCAAGCCACTACACCGCCACAGCCTAGTCCCCAGCCAACACAACAGGTACCTCCGCTGGACGTTTATCAGGACAAGCCTGGAACCCTGACCCAACAGGGCGTCGCCACTCTGACCTTAGTCTCGAACAAGCCCGCGGTGATAACTTCAGCAGTCCTTCTGTCCAACAACGCTCAGGCCTTCAACGTGCCCATCCAGATAGCTCAGGGTAGCAACCAGATAGTCCTCCAGTTCGGTGCCGTCCAAAACTTCCTAAGGTTCGTGAGGTACGAGATAGAACTCACAGTGGTAGACCCTCAGCTGAACCTAACTAAGAAGCTGAACGTGAGCGTTTACGGTGCATGAATCAGACCTTTTTCAGCGACGTGTAGGCCCTCTCGACGTACTTCCCAGGGTTCATAATACCCTTAGGGTCGATGAGCCTCTTTATCCCGTACATTATTTCGAGCGCCCTCTCTTGCCCCCTAGCTATGAACTGTTCGGCCATTAGGTTCGCTTTCTGTAGGCCAATTCCGTGCTCCCCGGAAACTGTCCCTCCGAGCCTTATGGCCAGCCTCGCCACCTCTTCGAAGAGCCTCTCCGCATCCTCAGTCCTGTCGAGTAGGATGTTGGGGTGCAAGTTCCCGTCGCCTATATGAGCTATAACGGGCATCCTCACGTTGTACTTGGCCTCTAGAGCCTTGAGCTCCTTAATGGCCTCTATCAGCTTAGATATAGGAACCACTATGTCCTCGACGTAGACGTACTTCGCCTCGGCCTTCAGGGCGAGGGCGCCCATCGCCCTGTACTTCAACAGCTCGTCGCCCTCCTCTCCTCTAGCAACAAGGACTTCCCTAGCCTTCCCCTGTAAGAGCCTCAGCACCCTGTCTTTGACCGACTCGTCCCCTCTGAAGAATAGTAGCCCTCCGTCGGTCTCTGGTAGGCCTGCGGAGAAGTGCTTGTTGAGGGCCTTAACGACCTCGTCGTCTATGAACTCCGCGAGGTCGGGTAGAACCCTCTCCTTCCTCATTGAGTAGATAACTTCGCCAGCCCTCTCCAAGTCGGGCGTCACTGCCATTACGGTGTAAAGCTCCCCCTCAGGCTTCGGGATAATCCTGAGCCACGCCTCAGTTATTATTCCGAGGGTGCCCTCGCTCCCCGCGAAGAGGTGGACGAGGTCGTAGCCCGCTCTGTTTTTCCTGAAGGGCTCCCCTATTCTCACCACGCTCCCGTCGGGCAAAACCACCCTCAACGAAAGAACCCACTCCCTGAAAGTCCCGTACTTCAGCCCCCTCATCCCGCCGGAGCTGTTGGCTATCGCGCCCCCCACAGTGCACATGTAAAAGCTGGCGGGGTCTGGAGGGAGGAAGAAACCCCTGGACTCCACGAACTTGAACAAGTCCTCGAGGATCACGCCGGGCTGAACCCTGACGTACCACTCGACTTCGTTGAGCTCCAGGATTTTCCTCATTCTGCTCAGATCGATGAGTATGCAGCCCTCACAGGATATGTGGCCAGAGAGGCTAGTCCCAGCTCCCGTTGGGACGACTGGAATACCCCTCTCGTAGGCGAACCTGACGGCCTTAACCACGTCCTCCTCAGACTCGGCCAGGACAACGGCTAACGGTTCGGCCTTGAACCCAGAGAAGTCCTCCCTGACCTCTTGTACTACGTTCAGGCCGAGAGCCCTGAGCTCGTTGATTACGCCCACACGGAATTAATGGTTCTCTGGGAGAAAAGCAGATTTGGGAACCCGTTGCAGACTCTTCCTTAATGTGCAGGCTGTTGGCCTTCGCGGGGGATAATTACTCAGCCTTCAAAAGGTTGTTCTATTGCCTGAGGAGGGTGGCGGAAAACGACCCCTCAACCCTAAAGACCCGGTGCACGGCGATGGGTGGGGGTTCGCCCTGGTAAACGAGAAGGGGATTGAGTATTACAGGACTCACAGGGCCATTTTCAGGGACACACTGACGCCGCAGTTCGAGGGTTATTTCTTGATGATTGTGCACGCCAGGCAGACCTCCTTCGAGGACTTGGTTTCGAGCAAGCACTCCCACCCGTACCATTACCTCACGCCTTTAGGGGAATACTTCTTCGCCCACAACGGTAGCGTCGATAGGGAAGGGTTGGCCAGGCTATTGGGCGTGAGCGACCCTAAGAGGTACGTGGACTCGGAGCTAGCTGGGATGATAATAGCCCAGAGAGGCATTGAGGAGGGATATAAGCTGGTGAAAAAGTACATGAGGACATCCCTCGACTCCCTCGTAATCCACTTAGACCTTGAAAAGAGGGCGAGGCTTTACTACTACGGCGATTTCGACGCCGAGAGGGTGAAGTCGAAGGGGTTGCCCCTCGACTACTATCAGCTCTACAAGGTAGAAGGCGACGGCTACGAAGCGGTGGTCTCCAGCTCTCTCTTGAGGGACACGGAATGTTCCGGCCTGAAAAGAGTTCAAGTGACGAACGGCGTTATCTCTATGTTAGGAAAAGAAGTCTCGGTTCAGCCAGAAAACTGAAGAATTCATACACTCTTTCTCCGAGAATCTTTATAAACTGTAGGGTCTGTCTTTAGTTTCAATGGCAAGTGGGGTTGTTAAGCCTCTAGTCCTTTCCCTCTTCGTTCTGTTGATAATTTCAGCACTAGGTTCGTTCTACTTAGCCATTAACGCCACGGCCCAGACGGGAGACAGCACTCCTAGCAAGTACCCGGTCACGCCGACCATATACGTAATCTCTTACTCGGGCCAAGACCAGAACGGTATTGAGGCGTTAATTCGTCAGCAGATAGCATTCTACGCTTACCAAGTCCCCGTGAGCCAATTGTCCTCAATACCCTCTAACTTCAAGTTCTATTATGCGCCAGCGCTCCTCTACAACGTGTTGTTGAACCCGACAAACACCAGTTTCGGTTTCAACCCGTTCATGTTCCAGGAGGTGAGGTACGCCATGAACTTCATCGTAAACAGGAGCTATTTCGTAGACTCCCTACTAGGAGGTCACGGAATACCCTCAATCACTATGTACGCTGGAATGCCTGACGAGGAGTACATTCTTCCAGTAGTCCAGCCCTTGAAGATCAGTTACAACTTCACTTACGCTAACTTGACGATCTATAAGACGCTGACGGCGGCTGGGGCTCAGTACGTCGACGGGAAGTGGTACTACAAGGGCAACCCCGTAAAGGTCTACGTCTTCGTGAGGACTGACGACCCGATAAGGGGTTCGTACGCCAAATACCTAGCTGGCCAGTTAGAGAAGCTCGGGTTCACGGTGGAGCAGAT
>JBMFJH010000002.1:0-119123 GCA_049973945.1 Thermoprotei archaeon | reverse complement strand
TCCAACGGCCAGGTCGTCCAGGTAGCTGCCGTGTACGGCGGTGCCTGAACGTAAAGCCAAGTTGTTTTTTTAAGATTTATATAATTTGTTAAACGTTCTCGTTACGACACTAAAATAAGGGGATGTGTTGAACTCCTCGTTCGCCATCTCCCTCTTTAAGTAGAACCTCACGGCTATGTGGAAGTTGTAGGTGAGCTCGTCCGCGTCCACCCTAATCAGTGAGGGCCTCACGACGTTGAAGTAGCTGTACACGTCCTCCTCTTTGTAACCCTTCAGGAACCCGAGGTGCTTCCTGAGGATGGGGTAGATCAACCCAACGAACCCTAGTGGAGTTATAAATCAGAAAAAGTGGCGAGTCTTAATGCCCTTAAAAGGGTTTGAAATTCGGAAAAGCGAAAACGACCATTCACCAAGCTGTGGGGGCGGAAGCCAGGGCGACTGCGGTTCGTTCTGTTACGCCTAGGGGAGGTTCACGACACCGAACGAGTTTTCCGCCTTTACCCTCAACTGTCCGCGAAGAGCTTTAATGCAAGGACGACCGTTACCTCTTCATGGCTTTCAGGGGGTCGATATCGGCGGTTCTGGCCAGCGACGTTAGCGAAGCCGTTAGGATAGCGGAGAGCTTGGGGAAGAAAACCGAGTCTCACATTTATTACAGGAGGATCGGCGATCTAATCCGCTCCGTACTAGTCCCGGAGAAGTTCATGGATCAGGCGGAGGCTATCTCTCTATCGACGTCCTTCTACCTGAAAGTGAGCAGGTTCGACGCCTTAGCGGCGGAGCTCGCCCTCATGGCCGAGGCCTCAGGGCTGACCGGTCTCGTGATGACCGAGGACAGAGAGTCCTTCCTGAAGTACTTTGGGGAGCTCAACCTGTCGAAGATGGTGAGAGAATTCGCTGAACTCGACAGGCAGCCTAACGACTCGGGCTACGTCTACGTCGACAGGGCGTTCAACGTCAGGGGCGTCGGGACAGTAGTGTTAGGTTTCGCCCTCACGGAAGTAAGCGTCCACGACAAGCTGATCGCCTACCCCATGATGAAGGAAGTCGAAGTGAAGAGCATTCAGGTCCTTGACGAAGACCAAGAGAGGGTGTTGCCTGGTACGAGGATAGGGTTCGCCCTCAAGAACGCTAAGCTCGAGGAGATTGAGGGGGTGAAGGCCCTGCTGAAGCCCGGCGTGAAGCTCGTCAACCGGTTTAAGTACGTCAAATTCAAGTGGGCCTCGGAGGCCCAAGGAGTCCACCTCTTCGCCGGTGGCATCAAAGTACTAGCCAGAATAGATGGGGACGACGTCACCCTGGAGCAGGGAGTGCCGGAAACTATAAGGCGGGGGATACTGATAAATCCAAACCCTAAGCCTAGGACGCCTAGGGTCTTCGGTTGGGCCGAGAACTAACGGGCTTCCTCTACGGGGTGCCCACCTTAGCCGAAAGGCGCCAATTGGGGATCGGCAGAGCCGTACGCGTGGTTAATAGTGAAGTTGAGGGTTTCTGCAGGTCGAAACTCCCGTTTTCGGCAGTTAAGTACGTAGCGATCTCAGGGAACGTACTTTTCCCTCAAATACTCGACCAACGCCTCTGGGTCGTACTCACTCCCGTAGGCCCTCCTCAGCAGCTCCTTGGGCGCGTACACGGCTCCCCACTTCCAAATCTTTTCCCTTAAAAACGCCTTGATTTCCTCGAAATCACCGTCCGCGACGTTGTCCCTAAGCTTAGGTATGTTCTTCCACGCCATAGCAGCGACCACGTTGCCCAGCGTGTAAGTCGGGAAGTAGCCGAAGGAGCCCATGGACCAGTGGATGTCCTGGAGGACGCCCTCCGAGTAGCTCCTCGGCCTCACCCCGAGGTACTTCTCGTAGAGCTCCTCCCACCTGGCCGGGACTTCCGAGACTTTGAGCCCCTCGTTCATCATTTCCCTCTCGAGGAAGAACCTCACGGCTATGTGGAAGTTGTAGGTGAGCTCGTCCGCGTCCACCCTAATCAGTGAGGGCCTCACGACGTTGAAGTAGCTGTACACGTCCTCCTCTTTGTAACCCTTCAGGAACCCGAGGTGCTTCCTGAGGATGGGGTAGATCAACCCAACGAACCCTTTACTTCTCCCTATCACGTTCTCCCAGAACCTGGACTGCCCCTCGTGGATCCCCAGGGATACACCTTTACCTACGGGGGTCATGGCCAACTCCCTCGATATGTTCAGGTCGTAAAGCGCGTGCCCGCCCTCGTGTATCACGCTGAACAGTGTAGACCTGAAGTCCTTGCCTTCATATCTGGTCGTTATCCTCACGTCGTCCGGCGACATGGACTGGGTGAAGGGGTGGGCTGAAACGTCGAGCCTGAACCTGTCCCAGGGGAAGCCAATCAGGTCTAGGACTTCCCTGTTCACCCTCTCCATGTCCTCCCTCCTGTACTCCACCTTCTCGAGCTCGTGCTCCCTGGGGAACCTCTCCTTCTTGAGCAAGTCAGCGAGCGTCGGCAAGAGCCTGGAGAAGAGCGCTTCCACGTCCCTAGCGGTCAACCCCTCCTCGTAGAGGTCGAGCAGGGCGTCGTACGGCTCCCTTTCATACCCCCAGGCCTCCGCGATCTTCCTCTCGAGCTCGACGATCTTCTCGAGGTAAGGCTTGAACGACCCGAAGTCGTTCCTCTCTTTGGCCTTCCTCCACGCGACTTGCGACTTGGGCAACAGGGCGTTGAGTTCCCTGATCACCTCCTCGGGAACCCTCTCGTAATACCTTATGGACCTCTCCAGGACTCTGATGACCCCCCTGCCGAAGTCGTCCAAATCCTCCCTCTTGCTGTACTTCTCCACTAGGGGCTTCAGGGAGAGCGTGAGCTCTTTGGAGATCAGCTCGAGGTAGGCGAAGGCCTGGCCCCTGAGCTCTGCGCCAGCAGTCGGCATGTAGGTCTCCTGGTCCCAGCCCATGAGGGACATCGCGTGCTCTAAAGCCCAGACCTTCTTGTAAGCTTCGAGGAGGTCCTGCATTCAAGCGATAGAAGTTGAGACTGGAATAAAGCTTCCCTTTCAGAAGCCGGACCTCGCCTTAGTGGCAGGGATCTTGTCTGGCACGGGCTCGTTGTTGAAGATCAGCACCCCCTTGCCGATCTCGTAGCTTATGAACACGAACCCGCAGTTGGGACAGACCTTGGTCACCCTGTTCCCCTCCCTAATCACCTTCTCCTCCACCGTGGCCTTGCACCTGGGACAGTACTTCCTGGCCACGTGTTCTCCCTTAGCGCCGTGAACCGCTTAAAAGGGGTGAGACCCGAAAGATACTGTTGAACAAGTACAGCAGGACCTTGCAGACGGTCTTCCTCTTGGGCCCTAGGGTTCTCGCGCTGAGGAGGATAAGGGAGAAGACCAGGAGAGGCGAGGAGATAGGCGAGGAGGAAGCGGCGGAAGAGGCGAGGAAACTGGTCGAGGCCTTCATAAAGCTCGCCCCCACATACATAAAGTTCGGCCAGGTACTCTCTGTTCACTCCGACGTCTTCCCCGAGCCCTACCTCAAGGAGCTCTCTAAGCTCCAGGACCAAGTCCCCCCGGCGAAGTGGGAAGAGGTAGAGCCTTACGTCCTGGAGGACTTGAGGAAGCTGGGCTTCAGGGTCAAGAGGGTGGAGAGGGAGCCCGTGAGCTCAGCCTCGATTGCCCAGGTACACCTCGCCGAGCTCGAGGACGGGAGGAAAGTGGCGATAAAGGTTAGGAGGCCCAGGATTGAGGAGGTCGTCAGGGTCGACATAGAGGTCATGAAGTCCCTCTCCCCCCTCTTGAAGTACGTCTTCGACGAGGCGTTCTACGAGACGATAAGGGTGATAATCAACGACTTCTCGAGGAGGATCTTCGAGGAGATGGACTTCGAGAAGGAGTCCTTCTACATGAGGAAGCTCGAGGAGGAGCTAAGGGAGTTCCCCGACGTGAGGGTGCCGAAGCTCCTGGGGGCGACGAAGAGGGTTATAGTCATGGAGTACCTGCCGGGCTACAAGGTCACGAGCGAGGAGGCGAAGAGGATAGTCCCGCCCAAGGAGCTCGCCTACAGGGTCTTCAGGGTCTTCATGGCGATGCTTCTAGAGAAGGAGTACTTCCACGCAGACCCCCACCCGGGGAACATAGCGGTCGACGAGAAGGGGAACTTAATCCTCTACGACTACGGCATGGTTGGGAGGCTTGACAAGGAGACTAGAAACAGGCTGCTCAGGGTCTACTCGGCTTTGGTCAGGCTCGACGCGCCGATGCTGGTGAAGGCCCTCGAGGAGCTGGGGGCCGTAGACCCCACGGCCGACAGGGAGCTCCTAGTCAGGGGGCTTGAACTTTTCCTAAAGAACTTCCAGGGCGTGACCCCGGAGACCCTTGAGGTCGAGACCTTCATCAAGGCCGCCAACGAGGTGTTCTACAGGTTCCCCCTAAGACTCCCGCAGAGCCTAGTCCTCTACATCAGGATGACCTCGTTATTGGGCGGGACGTGCGTTATGATCGACCCAGACTTCAAGTTCTTCGACAACCTGGTCAAGTTCATCGAAGAGAGGAACCTGCTCCTCCCCGCCATGATAGACGAGGCCAGAAGCCTCTTCAACGACGTGCTGAGGAAATTCAAGATGTCCCTGCTGGAAAAACCGGTTCAGGTCAGGAGGGAGGAGAGGTCTAGGGATCTAGCTATCGTTACGGCCTTCCTCGCCTCGCTCCTCGTCTACTTCTTCCTAAAGGACGGAACGATTTCTATCTTGGCCGCCCTGTTGGGCTTGGCCTTAGCCCTCAGGAGAGCTTGATCTCGACCGTCTCCGCAATCGGGAGCTTAACGGTAAGCACGCCGTTCTCGTAGGTCGCTGTCGAGCCCTCAGACTTCACCTTCGCCGGGAGCTTGACAGACCTCCTGACCCTCCTCGGCCTCTGCTGCAGTGACGCGTTCGAGGGGGTCGATATTTCCCTCTCGGCTTCGATCACGAGCTCGTCGCTGCCCACCAACCTGACCTTTACCTTATCCTTCGGGAAGCCCGCCAGGTCTGCGACCACCACTATGTAAGCTCCCTCCTCGTAGACGTCGACAGGTGGCATGACGTTCTCGTAGAATGCCCTAGTCGCCTCGCTCACCCTCTTCTCCAACTCCTTCATCAGCGTGTCGAACACGGAAGCCGGCACTCAGCTCACCTCCTCAGGAAGAGCCACCTCAGGATCCTGTAGAGGAGGTAGTACTTTAGGGCTTTAGTCAGGAGTCCCATCGAGTAATACTTTCTATCAGACAGTATTAAGCCTTTGGTGCTAACGCCTTAGCCCAGAAACTCCTGGCTCACGCTAATATACTGGGTTGCACTCACGATCTCGGTCTAGCTTGGCGGATCTAAGGGGGGTTCTTGAGGAGAACCTCAAGAAGTACGGCTTCCCCTTCCCCCTCAGCAAGTCCGAGTGCCACAAGTGGAGCGACCTACCCAAGAGCGGAGGGACGCTCTTCTACACCTCGTGTATGTACCAAATCGCAACGCTGACCAAGTCGCTGTCGAAGTTCGTCGGGGTCGCCGACAAGCTCTCCGCCTTCGGGTTCCTGGCCTCGAAGCTAGTAAAGCCAGCTAGGGAAGACCTGGACAGGGCGTCGAGGATTTTCAACAAAATGGTGAAGCTCCTGAGGGCTTCAGGGGTGAGCGACCTGTTCTACTTGTACGACGACGAGCCCTACAGCGGCGCCGTCCTCCTCGAGTTGGGCTACCTGGACTTGTTCGAGGAGCACGCCAAGAGGGTTTACTCCTTCTTCAAGGAGAGGGGGATAAAGAGGATAGTCACTGTAGACCCCCACACCCACAACGCCTTAACGAGGTACGGCGAGTTCGTCCCTGGCTTCGACATAGAGGTGAGGAACGTCTACGAGTTCGTTAAGGAAGCTAAAGCTGTAACTCAGGAAGAGCTGACCATCCACGACTCTTGCCTCTACTCGAGGTTCCTGAACCTCAGGGACAAGTACCGCGGCCTGATTGCCAGGTCTGGGCTGAGGATTAAGGAGGACTTCCTCGTTACGGGGAAGGACAACGCGTTCTGCTGCGGTTACCCGATAGAGGTCGTCGACAAGGACGTCTCGGAGAGCATAGCCGAGCTGAGGGCTAAGTCGCTGAAGTCCCTCGCAAACAAGGCCATTGTAGTGTGCCCCATGTGTTACGCCCAGTTAAGGGATAAGATCGAAGTGGTCGACCTCATGGAGGTGGTAGAATGAGCTGGGAGACGGCGATCAACAGGGTAATCGGCCACGGGATCCCTAGGGTCTACGAGATCCTCGAGAGGCACCCCTACATCCCCGAGCTCGCCGCCAGGCTGAGGAAGGCAAGGGAGGAGGTCATCAGGAACCTCGACCACTACATCGACATGACCATGAAGTCCGTGCAGAGGACTGGGGGCAGGGCCTACCTGGCGAACGACGCTAAGGAGGCGAGGGAAATAGTCGCCAAGATAGTGGGGACGGGGAAGAGGGTAGTCCTTGGCAAGTCAATGGTCGCGTTCGAGCTCGGGCTGAGGAAGCACTTACAATCGTTGGGCAACGAGGTCTGGGAGACCGACCTGGGCGAGCTGCTGCTTCAGCTCACCGACGACAACCCCAGCCACATAATCGGGCCAGCGATCCACATGACCAAGGAGAGGGTGGCGAAAGTCCTCAGGGAGAAGATAGGGGCAGATGTGAACGAGAACTCGACCCACGAGGAGCTGGTGATGGCGGCGAGGAAGTTCCTCAGGGAGAAGTTCCTTACTGCGGACGTCGGGATTACGGGAGCAAACGCTGTAGCTGCAGACACTGGTTCGGTCATACTCGTGGAGAACGAGGGCAATATAAGGCTGACCACTTCAGTCCCCCCAGTCCACATAGCGGTAACTGGAGTGGAGAAGATAGTCCCCACCCTCGAGTACGCCTTCATTGAGGCGTTAGTTCAGTCCGCCTACTGGGGCCTCTACCCGCCGACATACGTGAACCTGACCTCAGGCCCGAGCAGTACCGCCGACATAGAGCACAAGAGGGTCTCCCCAGCCCACGGCCCTAAGGAGTTCCACCTGGTCTTGGTAGACAACGGGAGGAGGGAGATAGCCAAAGACCCCGACCTCTGGGAGGGCCTGCTGTGCATAAGGTGCGGGAGGTGCCACCTCCACTGCCCTGTGTACAGGGTCCTGGACGGGAAGTTCGGCGCTCCGCCCTACAGCGGGCCCATGGGGGCCATGTGGTCGTACTTCGTCTACAGGGACCCGAGGCCGGCCATGTTGTGCACGCACTCCGGGAACTGTAAGGACGTTTGCCCGATGAAGATCAACATCCCGAGGGTGCTGGAGAGGATAAAGTACAGGGCCTCGAAGTCCAACGGGAACAAGTGACCACACTTCAATTTATTAGACGCCTCTCAGAATTCCACACGAGCTTGAAGAAGTGCCCCAGGTGCGGAGCTGAGAACCCCGACGACGCCCAGTTCTGCAGGTACTGCTACTACCCCTTGAACGAGGGGGTAGTGTTCAGAACGCAGTCGGTCGACGTGGAGGCCTTGACGAGGCGCGTCCATTTGAGCAAGAAGTCCCTTTTGGCGAGCCTCTGGCTGAGCTTGGTCTACCACGTTCTCCTACCCGGCCTATTCATCGCCGGCGTTCTGAGCTCACTCGAGCAGTTGCCGAATGGCACGGTCACCTCTGTCCTCTCCGCGAAGTACCTTTTCGTTTTGCTGGGGCTGACGACCGTTCAGCTCGTAGCTTCTGCGTTGGGAGGCTTCGCGTTCAGGGAGAGGAAGAGGGCCTGGCTTTACCTGCTCTACCCATTGGGCCTCATGGGCGTTTTCTACAGCATGACGGTGCCGCCCACGGATTTCTTCAGGTTCGGGGCGATTTACTACCCTTCGGGCCTTGGGATAATAGTCGGCGGTTCGTACTTCGCCACCCTGTTGAGGGAGGTTCTCGAAGGGAGGTTCGCGTCGGCAGCTACCCTAGCTCTCTTAATCTACTACTTCCTTACCGCCCTAATACCTGGGCTCTTGCCGCTGTGGAGCTTCATCAACGTGTTTTCCACAGCTCTCCTGATCTACGCGGTGAGCCAGGCAAAGGAGGGATGAGCCGTGGAGCAGAGGCAGATCGAGACGTGGGAAGTGGTGCTCAAGGCGTTCAAGCTCTTGAGGAAAATGCTACAAGAGGAGGCCTTCAGGCAAGGTCTGACGTTCAACGAGACCTCCCTACTGTTCTACGTCAAGGCCAACGGTAAGGCCAACGTCACTTCCCTGGCCAAGTACTTGGACGTGAGCAAGTCGAGCGTCGTCGAGATGATAGAGAAGCTCGCGAAGAACGGCTACCTGCAGAAGGCGAAGGACGAGACCGACCGGAGGGTGACGATCGTGACCATAACGAAGAAGGGCGAGGAAGTCCTCGAGGAAATGAGGGCGAGGTACAAGGGACTCATCAACGGGATCTTAGATGCCGTCAGGGACGAGGACTGCATCAGGAAGTTCTACGAGGCGATCCTAAAGGAGTTCTCGCGGAGGAACTTGTCGTCGGGCGAGCCGTGCTGAGGGCTTTACCGCTTAAGGGGGTTTAGGGACAAATAGCCTAACCGTGATCCTCAGCCACCAGTCGATTAAGTCCCTCCTCGGCAAGGTAATAAAGAACTACAGCGAGGAGTCCGTGAGGGAGAACGGCTACGACTTGAGGCTGTGCGGGGACTACGTCCTGAAAGTGGTCGGCAACCCCTTCCTGCCCAGCATAGTCGCGGAGGTCGAGCGAGTCCCGTTCGGGGACGAACTAGAGATGGAGCCCCTGACCACTTACCTCTTCGAGAGCTGCGAGGAGCTCGAGATGCCGAACGACTTGGCCGCGGTAATGACCTTGAGGAGCACCCTGGCCAGGAACGGCTTCCTGATCCCCCCGACCGTAATAGACGCCGGTTACAGGGGGAAGATAACGATCGCCTTGACGCCGACCAAGAGGTCGAGCGTGGAGAAGGGCATGAGGGCGATCCACCTCGTCTTCCTGAGGCTCGACCAACCTACGGAGAAACCTTACAGCGGGAAGTACCTCGGCGGCGTTATGATATAGTGTGGCCCCGGGTCGCTCTCCCTTTTATAGTAATACCCATACGAAGCTAGCTAATCGTGAGCTCGGTGTATATAGCCGCGCCTAAGGACGTAGTGAGGGACTTACTTTCCAGGGGCTTAGGCCTCAAGTACTTCACGCTTTGGGTTTACGCTGGCGGGACTCAAGTCGTCTACGCCCGCAAGACCATGAAGTTCAACGTGGACGCGGACTTCACGAGGGTGACATACTTCTTCGAGGCGAAAACGCTCCTAGGGAAGTACAGGGTCGACATCCACTTCTTCGTCGTGGGGAACAACCACGGCTGCAAGGTGACGGTGGACGTCAAGGGCAACGGGAAGGGAGGATACCCAGGGCCGGACAAGATCCTCAGGTCCTTCAGCGCAGAATTGTTCTCCGAGGACGTAAAGCGTTACGCCGAGGCCCTCGGGAGGAGCAGCCGCAGGAGCTTCCTCGTCAGCAAGGCCGACCTCCAGAAGTACCTGCAGTCTGTCGCCAAGTCCGCTAACCTCCCCGAGAGGATAACGGTCTATGACTTCAACAAGCGCGTGACCCTGTTGGCAGAGAAAGGGAAAATCATAGAGGAGGAGGGCTCGCTGAACGACGTGACGGGCGAAGTTTTATTGGTTCACGTTGAGAGGCCGACACAAGCAGTATCCACATGAGCCACGAGGTCGAGAGGCTGGCCTTCAGGCTACTGCTGGACAAGAAGCTCTCGCCAGAGAAGGCCTTCAAGCTTGCCGTGAAGAGGCTGAAGAGAAGGGGGGATCTCAGGGCGTTCAGGAAGTTCTTGGCGGACTTTTACTACCTCTCCTCCGCCTACCCCGGAAGGGACTTCGACGAGCTTTTCGAGCTTTCCTTAAAGGGGAGCTACCCGTTCCTCCCGCCTAGGTGGGTCACCGAGAGGGCCAGGAGGAGGCTGAGCTACGGGAAGCCCTACTGGCTCAGGGTCAACACGCTGAGGACTTCGGTTGAGGAGGCCAGGAAGGCCCTGAGGGAGAAGGGTGTCCGGTTCGAGGAGGACGGGGAGTTCCCCTACTTCCTCAAGCTGAGCGAGAGGATCGAGGTAAAGGGCCTCGACCTGTTCGTCCAAGGAAAGGTGGTTCCGCAGGACAAGTCGGCGGCCTACGTGGTAAGACAACTGGATCCCAAAGAGGGAGAGCTCATATTCGACGTCGGTTCCGCCCCCGGTATGAAGGCCTCCCTCATCCAGCAGGTCAGGAACAACAGGGGGGAAGTAATAGCGATAGACGTCTCCGTGAAGAGGGTGAGGGAGGAGAGGGAGGTGCTGAAGTGGCTCGGGGTAAAGAATGTGGAGCTGGTAGTGGCGGACGGGGCACACTTGCCCTTCAGGAAGCTGACCAAAGTCCTGGTGGACGCGCCCTGCTCCAACTCTGGGACTTACGTCGAGGACCCCTCCGTCTTCCTCAGGATAACGCCAAGGGACGTCAGGAGGTTCTCCTCCTTCCAGAAGGGGATATTGAGGGAGGTTATGAGCCTGAAGCCCTACAAGGTGGTTTACTCGGTTTGCTCTATATTCCCCGACGAGGGGGAGAAGGTAGTTGAGGACGTTTTGAAGAGGGGGGCCAAGCTCGAGGGCGAACTCAGGCTCTACCCGGACACGCACGGCACCGACGGGTTTTACATCGCGTCCCTTTCGCCCGAACGGCCGTAAAACGCTCATTAGTCGTTCTCAGCCACTAGCTCCACGAACAAGATTGAGGCTCTGGTCGATATCGCCCAAGTACTTGGACGTCAAGGGCCTCCTCGGCCTCTGGAGGGAAGCTCTTCTCGCCCAGAAGGTGCTCTTGGGCCAAACGAAGGGCTACAGGAACCACCCACAACTAATCAGGTTCAGGAGGACGAGCGACCCCGTGCTCTACATAGGCACTTACCTTTACTACGTTTACTTGGAGGGTAAAAGGAGGGGGTATGAGTTCGATCTAAGTAAGATCGTGAAGTACGACGTCAATCTGGAGAAGATCCCTATAACTTCCGGGCAGGTGAGATACGAGTTCAACCACCTCCTGGAGAAGCTCAGGACAAGAGACTCTCAGAGGTATGAGGAGCTTAGGGGAGTGAAGGAGGTCGAGGTCCACCCCATCTTTTACGTTGTGGAGGGGGACGTCGAGCCCTGGGAGAGAGTTAAGCCAGACTTGGCTAGGAAGGGATCGCGTTGAGGTCACATTAAGGCCTTGCCTTTGCTCTGGACACGGACGTTCCGAATGAGGCAAAGGTTCCGTTCGTTTCGCGTGGATCTACCCATGGACTCCGATAATCGTTCCTAGTTAGAGCTGAGACCCTCTGGACTCAGACTGCAGCGTAATCGGGCCCTAATGTCCCTCGAATACATGCGGGAGGTGTAAAAATGGGCTTTATCTCCCCGCGGTCTACTTAAGTCGTTTCTCCGCCTCCCTTTCGACCTTGGACTCGGTCACAGTAACTTTCTGAGGAACTGTCGTCAGCAACTCAGAGTAGGCGACTTCCCCGTGTAGCTCGTAGTCGCCGATCTTGAGTTGCTCCTCTGGCGCCCTCAACGGTATGAACAGCCCTATGACCTTCAGTAGCGCGAAAGTGACAGCGAAGTCGTATACGACCACCACAACGGTGGCGAGGGCCTGAGCGGCGATCAGGTACCAATTGCCGTACAGGGCCCCCTTCAGTCCAGGGTATACGTATTGAGTGACGTTGGGATCCGCGAAGATCCCCGTCAGCAGTCCCCCGACTATACCCGTGATCCCGTGGGTGGAGAAGACTCCCAGAGTGTCGTCGACCTTCAGCTTGGGCTCCAGCTTGTACAAGGACAGCCAAGGGATTGACCCGGAGGCTATCCCGATCAGCATAGCCTCCCACCCGTTCACGTAACCTGCAGCCGGAGTGATTCCTACCAGCCCAGTGATGGCCCCCGTTGTCGCCCCGACGAGGGTGGGCTTGCCGAAGAACTTCATGTCCATAAGCATCCACGTTATCACGCTCGCGGCCGTGGCTATGTTAGTGTTGAGCACCGCTATGGCAGCGTCAATAGTAGCCCCATAGGGGTCGCCGCCGTTGAAACCGTCCCAACCTAGCCATATGAGCCCCGTGCCCGCCACGACTAGGGGTAGGCTGTGGGCCTCAAGCTTCCTCTCCGTGGCGAGCCTGGGACCTACCGCTAAAGCGGCGGCGAGGGCTCCGATCCCGGCGTCGACGTGGATCACGTAACCCCCGCTGAAGTCGACCGCGCCCAACTGGTTGAGCCAACCTCCGGCGAAGAGCCAGTAGGCCACAGGGCTGTAGACTAGGAGCGACCACAACGGTACGAAGACCATCCAGGCCTTGAAGTTCATCCTCTCGAGTATCCCTCCCGCCAACAGGATTGGGGCTATAGCCGCGAAGGCGAACTGGAAGAATATGTAGGTCGCTGTCGGTACGTTGAGGGGAGTACCTGTGGGGCCGTAAACCGCTTCGCCTCCTTCGTAAAGGCCCTTCCACGCCGGGGTGTACCAACCCACGACGCCGTACTGCCCTACCTTTATCATTGCAGGATAACCGAAGCCCGCGTTGTAACCTGCTAATACCCAAACGATCAATACCGCGGCGAAAGCGTAGAAAACCGTGAGCATCGCGTTCACCACGTACTTCTTCTTGGTAAGCCCCGCATAGTATAGGGCGACTCCGGGGACGCTCTGCAATCCCACAAACGTCGCTGCGGTCAACATCCAAGCGTTGCTCCCCGTGTCCAGCCACGACGGGACAGAAGCACCCGGGTAGTAGGCAGTCCTGTTCATCAGCTCCATGAGCGTGGCGTTCAGCTGTTGAATTTCGGCGGTTATATTCTGGTTGGGCTGCGAGGCTAGGGCTACTTTACCGGAAGCCATGACGGCCAGAGAAAAGACCGCGAGAAGAACGAACGGTAGGAGAGTCGGCTTAACGCCCTCCCTCTCGGTCTTTAAACCCTCCATTTCCCTTTTCGGGTATAATGTTTCGATTTTGTTTAAATCACATTTGTAAATTGAGTGAAATAGTTTTAAATTTTTGAGGGACTCATATGAACATCCACGCAATCTGAAATAGGGTATTCGAGGTCAGAAGTTCAACAAATCGATAATTATCTTCTCAATATATAGAGACAATTTGTAAAGTTTAAACCCACGACCGTAGGGTAAGGATCAGCCAAACGTGGGCCTCCTCTAATCGGCTTGCGAGAACCTAATCCTCCCTACTTCCTGGAGTACCTCCTCGCTGTCTGGGAAACGCCTGGCCTGAAACCTCGAGAAAATTAGACTCCCGTTGACGTAAACGTCGAACACGCCGTTCTCTCCTGGGACGAGCTCCAACGCAACGTCGTCGAAGAAGTGAACCAAGTCCCTGGCCAGCTCCAAGGCCCTCTCGTGGTAGCCGCACTTCCTGCAAAAAACTATCTTAACCTTCACCGGGGGCAATCCGTGTGCACCCTCAGTCTGGGTGGGCCTCCGCGTAGATCTCCTCGTCGAGTTCGTCCCTCACGTTCTTCTTGACCTCTTCAAGGTTGTTGAGGACGTCCACGAGGTTGTCGTACTCGGTGACGATGTACTTCACCTGCCCCACGCTCATCATGTAAGACCCCGGGCAGAGGAACTGGGGCCCGACAATTATCGCGTCGGGCTGGAGCTGTAAAATTACGTGCATCGTGGCCTCCTTGCTTATGCCGTAAGCGGAGTTCTCGTACTGCTCCACGACCCTCTCGTACTCCTTAATCAGGGCTATTATCTCCGCTTCGTCTAAGGGTTTAATGTTGAGCTCCGTGTCGCACGTAGCTACTATGTTCAATCCCAGTCGGGCTGTTTCGAACTTTCACTTAATAAATCTATATTCAAAATTTTCAGAACGAACTAACGAGTCGCACCGCCAAGTTGGCCGAGACCTCATGTCACTCCCCCGTTCCTGCAGAGTTTCGATTTGCGCTCCCCGGGGCTTCGATGATTAGCTGACGCCTCACGGCCTCAGCACAACCTCTTTCGTCAAGTGAGCCGGTTCGGTCCCCACTGAGCGAAGGAACAGCTGGACGCGGCGGGAGCCTCAAGAGGGGCTTAGAACGGCCTCGTAGGGAGAGTCGAAGCGACGAGTTCCAAGGGCCACGACAGCGTGCGGTCGGGTGAGTCCGCTCGACGACCCTGGGCTCGAGTGTCAGTCCACCAGCTTCAGGCCCTATTGTCCGACTCCCTGCGTGGAGAACGGCGAGATAACTCCCCTCGTCCCTGTTCCGGGAGGAAGGCTTGCCGCGGTTCGCCAGAGTTCCCTGACGGCGATACGCTTACGTTTACCCAGGGCCGGTCTCGGCATTAGGTTTAAATAGAGTTAACATTGTTAAAGTGTTTGGATCGACAATGACGACGACTTCTCCTCAACCGTCGGCAGTCCTTACTTTGCTTAAAAATTTCGACGGTAATCGTAAGCGGATCGACCCCTCAACGAGAGGGATGGCGCTAGTAGAGGCTTACGTATTACTCAACGCGAACCATAAAACGCCTGAAGAAATCGCCAACAGTTTGGGGCTAAAGCCTACATACGTCGCGACTATACTCAAGACGTACACGCAGGTCGGGATAGCCCGAGCGACGCTTGAGGGGAGGTATTACGTCCCTGACGAAGCGAGGGAGGATCTGGCCGAAAGGGTCAAGGCCCTCATAAGCTCGCATAAGCCGTAAGACTTTCGCGTTTCTAACGTAATGTTGAGACTAAGTCTTCTACGCTTTGCAGGCACCTTGATCCTTGGCGCGGTAGGGGGACTACGGCTAAGCCCAGTCTTAGCTCCCTGAGGGACCAGCGGGGTTGCACGGAGAGGGAGAAAGCTCGCGGGAGCGTTGTCCATCGAGAAGTCCCCCTCACGGAAACGCGGTTGAGCGCTTCGAGAGCTCTGAGGCGACGCAGAGCGCCGAGAGCACTACCACGAAGGCTACGTCCCTCCACGCCCCCTTCCTGCCCAAAGCCTTTATCTCCTTAGCGGAGCCCAGCTTCCCTCCGGGCTTCACCGCCCTGAAAAGGGGCTCCGCTAACGACGCAATGAGCAACGGGTGCCCATAGCTCGCGACAGCTAATAGTAACGCTACGGTGACCGCGGCGACCCTCAGAGTCCTGAGGCTCAACTGCCTAAAAGGTAGCTTGTACTCGACGTAGACGGCCCCGAAGAAGGCGTATGCAGTCCAATAAGCGTCCGCCAGGACGAACGGGTTGCCTGCGACAGCGCTCCAGACGAAGGAGAGGGACGCGACGAACGCCGTGCCGACCACGTTCCCCCACATGGCCTTCCTACGGTAGTGCAAAAGCAACGTCGCTCCGAGGAGGAGGGCCGGGACAGCGTAGATCAGTGAGGGGGAAAGGATCATCGCCACGGCGTAAGGCAGTCCAGAGGCGACCGAAACCGCTACGTCCCTCGCGCCGAGCTTCCAGGTCGCGAACTTGGGCTGCAAATAGTCAAGGACTGGGAAGACGTATAACGACATGGCGAGGGCAATCGCCGCGCTGAGCGGCCTTAACTCAGTGAAGGGCACTAAAGAGACCACGTAAGAGAGCAAACCTAAGAAGTAGACCGCGTGGTTTCTCCTCTTCATGGTATCACCGGGCGAGGAAGAAGACGACCGACAGGTAAGCCAACTCGAAAAGTTCGTAAAGGCCGTAGTATGCGAGCCTCGAGGGGGAGTAGAGCCGGGTTAATGCACCCCCCATGTACGCGAGCCCTCCTGCTACGTGGACGGCGAGGAACAGGTAGGTCAGCAGAAGTAAGGGGAGACCGGAAACGGCTCCCGAGTACAGCAACGCCTCGTAGAAAGCTATTTCGTAAAGGGCCACCGGGTAACCGACGCTCCTGGGCACGGTCTTACCCTTGAACGAAGCTGCAGCGACAGCTGCGTGGATTAGCATCATGGTGCCCGTCATAGCCGATATGACGAACACGTGCCACCGCTTCCTGGTAGAGATATATCGTGTACACCTGATTAGTTAGGGCCCCCACTTTTACTCCACAACGAGGAAGACAACCGCGTGATCAAGGTAAAGAGGGTTTACGACCCCGTCGAGAAGGATGACGGGATAAGGGTGCTCGTGGACAGGTTCTGGCCTCGGGGCGTCAAGAGGGAGAAGGTAGACCTCTGGCTGAGGGAACTGGCTCCGTCTGAGGGGCCTCAGGAAGTGGTTCAACCACGACCCCAGCAAGTGGGAGGCCTTCAAGGAGAAGTGCTTCGAGGAGCTCAGGAACAACCCCAATCTGGGAGTCCTCCTAGACCTCATCAGGAAGGGCGGGAACGTCACCTCGCTCTGCGCGGCCAGGTCACCCTACAACAACGCCGTGGCCCTCAAGGAGTTCCTGGAGAACGCGTTGAAATCTTTAAATGGGACGTAGGGGAGCTGACCGTTACGGATGCCCAAACACCCTCACGAGGCAGTGCTCCTCGTCGAGAACCACCCCTGCAACGTCATGAACCTGATCGCCGAGGCCCGCCTCTCCGCTAGGGTGGAGAGCGTCAAGCTGGGCGAGAACTTCACGGATCACGTCGTGGTTTTCAGCGACGACCCGACGCGGGAGGACTTAACGAGGATACGGAAGGCCAGCATTAGGGCGCTGAGGCTCAGCGACAAGAAGGTCTGGGTAAGGACGGAGGGCTGTGCCGTGTGTAAGGCCCTCTACAGCTTGCCGGTAATAGTGGAGAGCGCCAAGGTAGTGTCCGAAAGGACGCTGCTCTACAGGGTCATGGTGCCCGACCGCGCGGCTTTGGACTCCCTGGTCGACGCCCTGAAGGCAAAGGGGGTGAAGGTCTCCGTCCTCGAGACCACCGAAATAGAGGAGGACGAGCTGACGAACAGGCAGCTGGAGATCCTCGCTCTAGCCTTCAAGATGGGCTACTTCGACGACGACAGGAAGGTGACGCTGAAGGACATAGCTGACAGGCTGGGGATAAGCGTGCCGACCCTGGACGAGATCCTGAGGAGGGCGTTGAGAAAAGTCGTTAAGGCCTATCTAGAGAGGGTCAAGTAAAGATGGTCTAAGGCCCTTACTCGACTTCGAGGACGCCCCCCACCCCCATGTCGACGAACTTCCTGGTCAGCCTCGCCTGGAACCCGCTGCAGTGTGCGGGACCAATCTTCTCCGCCACGCCTTCAAGCTCCTTCATCACCTCGTCAACGTGCTCCTTGGGCGATGAGAGCAGGTGGAATCCCCCCAGCACTGCGTAGATCTTGTCCTCTCCCGTGACTTCCCTCGCGTGCCTCACGATGTTCAGTATTCCGGAGTGGCCGCAGCCCGTAATTATCACGAGGCCTTTAGCCGTGTTGATGTAGAGGGGGCTGTCGTCGGGCAGGTCGTCCTGGACTACTCCCTCTGCTAAGCCCTTGTACAGCCCCTTGGTGTACCTCGGGAAGCCGTAGCTCTTGACCTCCCCGCCGAAGGTCACCCCCTTGGCGAAGGTCAGGGGCTCCCTCGTCAGTATCAGCCTGAACTCCCTCTCCATCTCCTCCCTGGTCAGGGGGATCCCGATGTAGTCGAGCCTCCCCCTCCAGCTCAGGAGCTTCTTCTCGAAGACGGAGGGGTGGGCTATTACTACCTTCCCCCTCAAGAGCTCCCTTACCCTAGGGTTGCCAAGACCCCCCGTGTGGTCGGAGTGGCCGTGGGACAGCACGATGTAGTCCACGTCCCTCTTAAGGTCTATGCCCAGGAGCTCGGCGTTGTGGAGGAGTGGGACTCCGGAGTTACCCACGTCGTAGAGGATTCCTACGCCGTCTGCCTCTATGAAGGCGGAGAACCCCCACTCTCCCACTAAGGGAGGGATTATCGTGGAGGTGAAGTTGTCGCTGAGGATCGTGACCCTGAGCTTTGAGACCTTCTCCACGCGGGAAAGTCGTTCTGCTAAGTCTTAAGCTTTCGCGATGAGTTCCCAAAAACTTTAAGTAAATTCTGAAAATATTGATATTTCCGTATTTATGCTAACTTTTAAAATGATACGAGGAGAATTTAATACGAGCTGACGTGGCCGACCTGTTCGAGAGGCTCTGGGAGAACCTCAACAAGTACAAGAGGATGGGGCTAACCCGCTTTCCCTGGCAACAGGTTGCGTGGTGAAGGTAGACCTGATAGACACGGTCTACCCGGCGTTGGAGGGGATCAGGCCGTTACTGGCGGAGAGGAACATAGAGGTCCTCCCGAGGGAGAACGCGGACATCTCCGTCTCTAGGGAGAGGGAGGAGGTCAAGAGGCTGATAAACGGAGGGGAGTTCGACGCGGACAGGATAGTGGCCCTCTTCCAGGTCAACCAGCAGACGGCGGGAAACCCAGATAAGTTCGCCGAATTCCTGGTCAGGACTTATACCAGCGTCAAGACGAGGAGGAAGCTGACGGTAGGGAAGGGCCACTCCATAGTGACTGCCAACCCCTAGGGGGAGGTCGCTGTCCTCGACCTGGTCAGGCTCGATGGAGGGGAACTGAAGTCCTACACCTCGGCCAACATCGACACCCTGCAAATTGTCGACCCGCTGGACGACCCCGACTCGCAGATGCAGGTCGACGTGGCCGTCTCGAACGCCCTGAACGGACCCTTCCGTTAAGGGCTTCATAATCTAGCTCGTCTCTAGCAGATTTCAAATCAATATGAAAAGAAGGTATTTTTTGAAAGGAAAAGCGTAACCCTGCTCCTTTCTTTAAAAGCACCTAAAAACTCCCTCTCGGGAAATTCAAAACCGTTGTGCTTAAGCGCTGACATAAGTAATTCTACTTTATCAGCGTCTACTACAACGTCAATGTCTTGTGTTATTCTGTTCCTACCGTAATGGATCGCCACTAAACCCCCTACTATTACGTATTTACAATTGGCCTTCTCTAACGCCTCTACTAGCCTTTGTAAGGCCTCAGCAATCTTCTCAACTCTCTCACCTTCATCAAATGCTCCATAGCCCTCTTTACGTCGCCGTTAAACGCCTTAAGGTATTCTTTTTCCCATATTTCGTAGAGCTCTAAGAAAACTTCTTCTGAGGTCTTACCAGTCCTTTTGTTCGTCTCTATCTCAGCCTTTATGTCCTCTACCCTCTTCTTAAATCTCTCATAAGAACCAAAGGGCTTAATTATCTCATCATAAATTTTCTTATCCATCTGATGTTGTACTTTACCTCGTTGTACAAATCTTTAATTAGGAAAGTGTGAAAATCTTAGAATAAGCTGAAAATTTTTCACAACCTTTTCCATCTTTTTAACTTATGCAACACAATAATCGACTAAATAACCGTACAAGATGTTCCATGTAGTAAGGGTGAATGAATTATCTAAATAAACTTTCATGAGGTTTCTCAATTCAATTCCCTTCCTTATTTCTTTCCACGTTTTCTGGGGAACATGAGTTGAATTAAATCACTTCCTTTAAGGCCATGTCGTCTTTCCGTTAAGTGCCTTCCCCAACCCCATATCGTTCATCAACTTTATTGAGGCACCCTCCGTCACGAGGAAACTAGATGAGGTAGGCAGCAACGATGGTAGTAGTAAGACTTGAGAACGTTTCAAAAAGCTACGGCAACGTAATAGTTTTCAAAGACGTAACTCTGTCCTTCGATGAAAACTCGATATACGGCATCGTGGCGCCTAATGGCTACGGAAAAACAACGCTATTAAAGATGATCTTGGGAATCTTAAAGCCCGATAGCGGTAAGGTTTCACTGAACGTTAAGAGGATATCTTACTTGCCTCAAGACGCGGAGCCCATAGGAGTAATGTCGGCGGTAGATTATATAGTAAGTTACCTCACCTTAAGAGGGCTTGACTTAAGGAGGGCTAAGCAAAAAGCCTTAGAGATGATGGAGTATTTCAACGTACCTAATAAAGAAGTTGACGAAATGTCTGGAGGGCAAAAACAGAGAGTATTGCTGAGTGCGGTATTATCCTTCGACGCAGACCTTTACCTCCTTGACGAGCCCTTAACTTATCTCGATATTGAAGGGATTACAAGACTAAAGGGGATTATAAAGAAGATGAAAGAAGACGGGAAGACCGTGATAATTTCGTCTCCTACATTAACTGGCATAATGGATATATTGGATAGAGTCTTGATAATCACTAAGAGCAAGAGGTTTTTACATTTTTCCCCAGAAGAGCTAGTCAAAGAGGCTGAGGGTAAGGTAGTGGTGGATAGCGATGAGATTCTTAAAAATTGCTACCTGCTATACCAGAAGAACTATCTATGCGACGAGGAGGAAATAATACATTCTTATAACTCGATTAGAAAGGCTAACGTTGATGATATAGTTGCTAAAGTGGTCTTTTATGAGTAGATTCATCTTCAGTTACTATTACGGGCTTAAGTTTAGTATAAAACACCCTTTGACGCTACTTAGCCTCTATTTCGACTCGCTCGCAATCCTCTTTATATTAAGCGTAATAGAGGGGAAGTTAAACGACATTGCACTCATGGGCTCAATCGTATCTACATTGACCTTATCTGGCTTTTCTTCTGCAGGCGACTTCTCATATCTGACTAGAGTCGTTAAGTTTACCGATATGATCTGGTTTGACGAAACAGCTAGGAAGAATTACATAGTGAGCATTTATCTCGTAAACCTACTATTTCCCTTACCTCTCATCTTAATTTACGTATTACTACTACTAATCACTGTAAGACTGCCCTTAACTACCTTGTTGACTGTACTCATTGAGGTTTTCATGCTCTACCTTACCTCGTCTAATTTAGGGCTATTTATGGCCTTGAAGATCAGTTGGGCTTATAGGGCAAGAGAAGTATTCTTTATCTTAGCTTCCCTGATCACGTTATTACCTCCAGTGTATTATAGCGTTGAGCTGTTGCCTCACTATATGGTGTTTGTTTCTGTGTTTTTGCCGACTTCTGCAATTACTGTGTTTTATCAAATTAAAACACTTGAAGTTCTCGAATTATCCTTAGTTTCTGAGTTAGTGTGGTTAGTATTTTCGTTATCGATTGCTTGGAAGTATATCAAGTATATATACTAAGGGAACGAGTGCGGTCATAGTGCCGTCGTTAGGGTATTTACACTTGTATTACGGTATCGCTTACGGGTAGGGAGCCTGTATTTAGGCAAGCTATTTCTTGTCCCTCTTGTGGTTCTCATCGTGTTGTTAAGTGAGGTAAGTCCTGGGGTAGGCAGAGTGCTGCTGAGTTTTCGCGTCTGAAGCTACATCCGTCGACCAGAATGTCCAATGTGTGACTATCGCCTTCAGAAATCGGTCTTCGGTCAAGAGGTTCTCGAGAGAGCGCAGGAGAGACCCAGCTGAACCCCTCGTCGCCTCTGAGTATCAAACCTCGCCTTCTGGAGTCGTCTCCACCTTAACCGAGGCTTCCACGAGCTCTTAGAGAAACTATCACGCCGGTGGCGACTCTTAGTGTTAACCAATAGTGGAAGGCTACGTCGCTGATAGACGCGCCGAACGTGGCGGTTTCCTGGATTAAAAATCATCTTCTTAATACTTTAACGTAAAGTGCGCTCATTATCATTACGTACAGTAGACCTATTTCAAGAAGCACTGTGATACTTTGTAAAATTGTTACTGCAATTACACCTGCAACTACGTAAATTAATGTAATTGACGTAGATATTGCAATGAAGTTTCTCCATTTTCGTTTAAAATCAGGGTCTTTAGTATAATCTCTGCGAGGAAGGGAGATAATTGACTCAGCTAATCCCACCGTGGCTCCTACAGCTATTGCAAAGTTTATGTAGGGAAGTTGAGGATTGGAACTAGAATGAACAGAGTAGTAGTATTGTATAATTGAGAGTACAGCGACTGCAGCCCATATGACAATTAATAAAATTCTTCTTGTAGAAATCATTTCTCATCCACCACCCCAACAAGCGTATTCAAGACCGGCGAATTCGAATGGGAGAAGAGTAGTGAGAGCGTTACCAACCCTTTAAAGTTGGTTATTAACCGTATCCTCATATCAACCATAGGTATCTCCGTTAAACGTCTTTTTTTTCCTCGATAACATAAAAAGTTTAAATAATAGGAACTTAGTAGCACATTCAAAAATCCTAAAATCAATACCCACCATTACGTTAGATCTAAGCGATTTTTAGAGAAAGGAGTGGCCAATTCAATCTCATTCTTAACGAAAATAATGCTAAATTCCCTAATCTACGCTGGTAGTCTGACATGAAGAATTTGGGTCGTGGCTGGGACTTGAACCCAGGTCTCAAGCTCGAAAGATCCGAGTCCTCTCGGTTGGGGTGATGGATGATGGCCCCCGGTTGAGTAATTAAAAGTAATTATTAGTCATAACGACGGCCTAGTTTTAGTTTTCAGTTTTTTCCCGGAAGTTTAGACCGATATTGATTTCATTTCGAATCAGGGTTTAATACCCTAAATAGAACTTTTCAGAACTAGTTCAACAAATTCCTTAACTCTCTTCTCACTTACCCTTTTTCCTAGCTCAAGCACTTTCTCCCAATTCACTTTGTCCCTGATAGCCCTAAACCTCGCCACGTCGACCTCCCTAATTCCCTCCTTTCTGTTAGCTTGAATGACGGCATATGCTTCTAAGCTTAAAGTCCAGTACTGTACCCCGTCCCTCTCCTTAAGCAAGACCTCTTCTTTGAAAACGTTCAGAGGGGATTCTTCCTTAGGAGGCGCGAAGATTTCAATTGAAACTCCGAACCTAGTAAATAAATGATATATCGTTTCTCTGTTCTTAACAAAGACCTCTATTCTCGCGTTCTCTTCATTAAACGCTTTTTTGTACGCACTTACGAAAACGGTGTGGGGGTAAACGTCCGATACGAGTAGGTCAATGCCCTTGCTCTCGAAAGCGATGCCGGTGTTCACGTATATGATCTGAGACCCGTAGACGACTGCCGGTATTTCGAGGGCCTGATAGAACTTCTGCAGAACCGGTATCCATATAGTAGGAGGGAGCTTCAAGGCGCTCACACTATCCAGAAGACACCGCAGCCCTTAGCTACGTAGCGTATGAACTCCTTATCGTCCATCGGCACAACCCGGTTTCTTACCCCCTCAACGCTGAAGTTACACATCTCTCTCAGTTCCTCACATGAATGAAAATTTAACCAGTTCTCGACCAAACTCTCACAGTTGTCAATTAAGAATTTCACGTGTTGCAGGTACTTCTTTACGTTTTCGGACTTAGGGACATAGTCTTTGGGGATCCACCTCAAGTAGTCCGTAAGGATTGTGATAGCCACCCTGTCCCTACGTATAATTGCCTGGTCCATCAAACTCTCCCACTCCTCCAAAGAACTCACGTTATACAGTTTCTCGAGATCCATAGGACTTGGTAGGAGTGGAAAGTTATAAATTTCAAGAACTTTCATTCTATCTTATCTCACACATCAATAAACCTTTAGCACCAATTTTCACTCCTCGGGAGTCACAGCGAGGATCTCAAATGGATCCCACACGTTCACAGCCTTATGCAATCTCACGGAAATCTCACTCCTAATCCACTCGTCCTTAACGTCGGGGGGCTATTGCTGAATCGTCAACGTCATCTGTAATTCCCTCTCGCGACAGAGCCGAACAGTATTACCTTACAACGCGGTCTCCTCAACGCGTGCCAGGAGTAGATGGGACAAAGAGAGCCGAGTTCTCATCCCTTTACGATCTCCCTCATCCTGTTCACGAAATCTCTGACCACGTTTAACGACTCCTCTACGTCTTCAGCCGACATCACGCCTTCGTAGAAGTTGGAATGCAGTCTTAAGCAGACGCTCCAGTCCTTGATTAAATCCTTGTACTCCGCATTGCCGCTCCTCTTCGTCTCTCGGATCAATTTGGTCATTATCTCCTCTAACTGTCTGTGCCTATAGTGTTCCATCCCCACTTTTTCTCCGTAAGCCTTAACTATTGAAGCGCAGGCACCCCAGCCCTTTTCTGACGCTTGCAGGAGATCGCCCTTACTGAGGTATTTAAAAGCCTCGCTCAGAAGTAACTCGGCGTTGCTCACGTAAATCTCCTTCCTAACCTCTGGGTCAATCGCTGTCGAAAGCTTTTCCACTATTAGCAATTCCACGTCGATGCCCCTGTTGTGGGCTTCTTCCTCGAGGTACTCCTCGACTTTTCTCTGTATGGCAATGAGTCTTACTTCGTCATTCGAGGCATTCGCCATCAATAATTGTAACTCAAAACCCGCATTTATAACCTCAAAACGAATTCCTGAAGCGGTCACACCAACTCTTTAGGTTCTATCCTCTTAATCCCTGGAATCTTATAGTAAACGTGGTCTGTAGACACTATCGTCCTGTCCTTATCGTGAAGTAAGCTTAGCTACCTTCGCTAAGAGCTTGTGGGATGCCTCTTCGAGCCTATCTCGGTCCTTTAAGTGAGCCGTTAGAACGTCGCTCTCAATCAACGTTGCGATTTCCTTAGTCTTTTGTACCTCTCAACAGCCTCTTTCTCGGCCTCCCTTTCGGCGATCTCTTTCAGTTCCTTCACGCTCAGCTCAGTCTTTATAACTCCAGAAGTTTTGGCCAGAGGATCCTTTGGAACCGGGATGCCGATAAAGAAGGTCCCAGCGCCAATGATTATAACAGAACCCGCATTTGAGAGACCTTTAGGCAGCTTTATTTTCCCCTTACTGTCGACTTTGACTACATATCCCACGATTAATGTTTTGTCCCACCACATATTAATTTTCCCACTGAAATCCAAATTACCCCCTTTCAGTCGACTTGGATCGGATTAACCGATTAATAACTCGTCCTGATTATTGAAAATAAGGGACGGGAAATTTGGACACAAAGCGGTGACAATATGAAGTTGCCTAAAGAAATAACTACCGTCCTGATCATATTCGTTCCTATTCATTTCGTGGACGTTTTCATACTCTATTATTTCCTGATAAATACTTATTTACAATACGAAAACTTGATAATTTCAGCAATAGTTTGGATTTTGTTAAACGCTTCAGACGTCCTCTCCCTTCCTACCCCCTTCATTTTAGGAAAATGAAAAGCGTGAAGATTAACGTAATGACGTTTTCAGTGCTGGCATTTTTAATTATCTCAACTTTAAGTATAATCCAAGGACTCGCGGAGGAACTAGTCCTCATAGCTTTATTTAACTTCCTAGTCGTAATGTCCGTGAGGTCGTTAGGATATTACGCCAGGACGGTCTTAAGCAAGTACGGCGAATTCGTGGACTATCAGTCTATTGTACAGCTGTCTTCGTTCTCCGTTTACATTGTAGTTTTGGTAATAGTGGGAGTTCTCAACAATTACTTGTCCCGCACTTACTTGCCGATTGTGGGTTTGCCTCTGTTTATAGCGGCGGTTTTGTCAAGCAAACTGAGCAACGTCCAGATAGCGTTGTCCTCTGCGAATTCCTTTAAGGTCTGGTTGGACTACCTAAGGTCTAATAAAATATTTAGGTTCCTCGAAGTGCGAGTATACCCGATTAACGCTCTGGCTACCGCTTCATCTATTCTATTCCTTAAGCTCATGTACGTAAACGAGCAAACGTTCACAGAATACATAAGCATAGTACTGATAGCGGGTTTGATAGCCCAAGCGATCGGTGCTTTGCTCCCATTAAAGTGGAAGATGCACAGTGCGAGAGGACTCTTATTGCTGTCTCTCCCTGCCATATCTACAGAATACGTCTTCCCTTTCATCAGCGGTGAGGTGATACCCGTCACAATCCTAGGTTTTTTAGAGTCGATAATCGGAACGTACGTCTTCGTTCACGTCAATTCAATCTACAGCTACATCGTCAATAAGGACGTTTATGTGAACATTTCGGTCGTGCAAGGAGTTTTAACGCAAGCCGCTTCTTCGGTAATGGCCATCGCGATCTCCGCAATAGCCACCCTTGTAGGGCTTACGTACACTTACATTGGAATAGCATCGCTGATGACGCTGATAGTATTACTCACGATATTCTCTAGCGTTGTAGAGGACATAAAGATAGAGAAATAGGTTAGTCAATCTTTCTCCTTTTTCCTATGTAAGCCATAGAATAGGGACTAGACTTTCATGAGGTTTCATAAGTCAATCCCTACTCGACCGGGGGGACTAACGGTGCTGCGGTGATATTCGCCTGCAAGAAAGTAGTAGACGACGTGGCCCAGGAGCTTGAGAGGCAAGGGCTAGAGCCCAAGGTGATAGGCAAAGAGACAAGGAAGCGCGAAGAGGTCGTTAACGCGACAGAAGAGCTGGCGAACCCCATTCACAGGGAGAGCGTACCCAAGTACTTCAAGGGAGCGCGGATGCGATCAGGGGACAGACCTAAGCCTCCCTAAACGTTAATGTGTCCAGGGCTAGCCGGATGTATTCCACTACTTTTCTCCTAGAAAAGCGCAGATCGACGCGGTCACACAGGTACTGTACGATGCGTCATAAAAGTCGGCCCTCTGTTAACAGACTCTCCATAGAGTACAGGAGAGCCCCAGCCACGTTCCTGGTTTCATTCGGGCCGCAGATCCTGCCCTCGGAGTCCACTTCCACCAACCCAGCGTTGGTTAGCACTTTAACCAAGGACTCCAAGACGTTCTCCTTCATGCCTGACCGTGAGGCGAGGCTGTCCGTTTTCACGCACTCGGCCTCACGGACGAGGGTTAGCATAACTATAACCAGCCCGTAAAGCCGGAGATAGGTCAACAAGCGTTGGGTATTAAGGTCTGAATCCCCAGGTGACACAACGGAAATTCTATACTCAAATTTTTAAGCTTTTGGAAGCTTGCCGACAAACTGAGCTACCGAGGGCACGGTGCGAAACCCGCTCTTTGTGATTGTCGGAGCTACCTGTTCCTTGGGACAGAGAGCGGTAAAGATGATTTTCCGCTCGCGGTTGTACGCAACTGAGACAGCACCAGAGCTTTCAAAAGCTTTCTCCTCGCCGACGTTGCATGTTATTATTTCTGTCGACACTTTTGTCAGTTAGCGACTTCGGTAGGCCATTGGTTCGTTACTCCGAAATTAACCTTAGGAATTGAGAATTGGACAGGACGCCTTACCTGTACAAGAGAACAGCCAGTACAACCCTTACTGAAGAGATAATCACGCTTAAAGGTAGCTTTTCCCCATTCCCAACTTGAGAGGACTGGCGAAGAGTTCGAAGCCAACACCGGCGCACGTGAAGCCTAGGGTCGCAAAGGACGCAACACTGCTCAGGGCGACCCCGGGCAGGGAGTAATGGCGATACGACCTGGAGTGTAAAAGGTTTCAGATTTAAACGCAATATAGTGCGATCAAAACTCAAGAGCTGACACACTTCACGACGTAATGCTGGACAGTTCTTGAGAAAGCAACGTCTAAACATGCTTGTCCCCGACAATTTCTGCATTGACTTTCTGTCTAAGGGTGGTCTGGGTTAATTGGTGCCGCGGCCGGGATTTGAACCCGGGTCTCGGGCTCGAAAGGCCCGAATCCTCTCGGCCCGCGAGTTGACCGGGCTAGACGACCGCGGCGTATTTTTATTCGTCCTTATGAGTTTTAAAGTTGAGAGGGCTTGGAAACGAGGAACGCGAACGGGCGTGAACATCATTTAACATTGTGGTTCCGCATAATACACTACGTGACCTAAGGTCAAGCTATTACGAATTTCGTTTGAATAAAGTTTATATTGGTAGCTTACCCATAACAAATATACTCGAAGGGTATCCAAAACTAATAATTGGTGAAAGCAGGTGAGGAAGGAAAGAAAGGTCGGCGAAAGGGCCAACGTCGGTGTGGAGACCCCATCAACTAGCATAGACGTTGGGTTGGCGGAGTTCGTCGACAGGTTGCACCTTGATTCCGTGTTTTCCCTGAACCTCGAGATGTTCGATGACGTGAGCAGGTTCATATCCCTCGTGATCCCTTCAGACGCCTCGTTAGTGGTGCTCATCTCTTCCCCTATGGTGGAGGACAAGCTCAACGATATAGAGAAGTGGTTGAAGAAGCACCGGCCCGACGTCACAGTAATGAAGATGTTCCACGAGGGCGTGAAGAACAACGAGATAATCGTGGGCTTCAAGTAGCCCCGTCACGGGCTGTTTGTCCCGCCCTTGTCCTGGACTTCGTACCTAACTTTCCCCCTCTCCCTGACTTCCTTAACCAACCCCAGCCTCACGAGCTTCTTGACCCTCCTGTAGGCGGTCGTCTTGGGCAGTCCCGTCACCTTAACTATGTCCGCTAATGTGTTCGCCCCCGACTTTATCGCCTCGAGCACTTGCCAGTCCCGGTCGTTCAAGGTGGACTCGTCGAGCACGGCCTCTTCCGTCCCCGGTTCGCTTTCCCCGTTCTCCTGAGCCTCCTTTGCCGTTTGAGCGGTTGCCTCGGGCCTGGCCTGAGCGACCGCGGGTCTTCTCCCCCTCAGCGTCCTAATGAGGAGCAACGCGATCGTTATCAGGGCGGCGTTGACGGCGATCAGCCCGGCCACTAGAACGCTTATTAGGCCTTGGTTTTGCGAGGGCGACGTCGGGGCTTGAGACGGGGCGCTGGGGGCAGGAGGCGATCCCGGGCCCTCAACGAAGGACACTAGAACGCCGTTGCCCCTGAAAGTAGCAGAATACAGGTCGCCAAAGCTGCCCACCGACGTAGGCCCGGGGCTCGCGTAGACGATGGAGTAGGCGTAAGGCAGGTAGAGAACGAGCGTGAAGTTGTAGGGTTCCGAGACGTTTATCACGCCGTTCGAGAAGGAAGCCTTGTAAGTAATCCTCACAGGGGTTGCGTTGTCGATGTATACCGTGTCCCCTCTTAGGTAGTAGGTCGAGCCGACCACGTTTAGGTTCGTCACGTTTGAGCCGAACAGCCTGAACTGGCTAACTCCCGCCAAATCCGCGACGACGGTGCCGTTGTAGTAAACCGCTATCCTCGCGGAACCGTCGCCGAGAGCTGCCGTGATCGGAGTGAGGTGCGTTATCGCGAACGCTAACAGTCCCAAGAGGACCGCTGTCGACCAAGCTCTCGCCATGCGTTCTAGTGTAAGATCACGTTCTGAATATAAAAACCGGTTCGTAGCATGACCTCTTTTAGTCGCTGTCCTCCGCCTCGTGGCCGTGCTGGAGCACGAACTTCAGGTGCAGGCTGTCCCAGACCTGATCTTGACTTACGCCGCGATCGGACACGAAGGAGACGTAGATCGTAATTGAGTATTCCCCCTTTTTCAGGTAAACCGTGGACGCGGGGTTTTGGGCGGTAAGCGTCACCACGGTTCCGTCTGGGAAGGTAATAACGACGATTTCGCCCGGGTAAGCGAAGTGGGACGAAACCTCGTAGCTCCCAGACCTACCTACCTCCAGGTCTGCCTGGAAAGTGAAGTTGTAGGACCGCTCGCGCGAAGTCCCAGGAGTGGTGACAACTGCGGTCGTCGCCGTAGACGTGGCCGTAGCGGTCTCGTTCGCGCCGACCTGCTTTGAGATCAGAGTGGCCGTTGTAACGTTTCCCTGAGTAGCGGTTGCGTTAGGGTTACTACCTAACGTGACTGGGTGATAGAGGGCGTTGTAGAGCTCTATCCCGAGGATCACGTTTGCCACAAGCGTGACTACGAGGAGCCCCACTAGGAGTTCCGATCTCACGGGATCAGAGTTTGTGGGCCTTACCTTATATACGCCTCGTCGGAACGGGGCTGACTTTAACGGTAGCATTAAGTTTCACCTAATTATTGCTGTTCCACTAGAAATCCGCGCCCATGATAACTGAATTTAACTCGTTTTCCTCCATTTTCCCCGCCTCGCGTGCCGGGGATTCCTTAAATGGAAGGTATCGCAAAGCGTTAACCCGACCAAAGATGAACAAGGTCTTAGCCCTAATCTCCCTCGCCCTAGCAGTGACTGCCGCTGCGGTAGCGGTAAGTGCGGTTCAAGGGAACCCGCCGATGGCCACTGTTACATATAGTGTAAAAGGGAATCAGAGCGTGAACCAGGGGTCTGCAATCTCCTCTAACGGTTCAGTATACGTCATAACCGGAGCTCAGCTGAACTTGGGCAACCTGACCGCGGGCCAGACGGGCAACGCCTCCGTCACGGCGACTATCCTGGTGAATTCCAGTGGCTACTATAAACTGAAGCTGATAGAGCACCCGATCGAGTACGTCTTCTCCCAGTTCGTCGTGCAAATTCAGATTGGAAATCAGACCGTTACACTGACAATGAGCGACAACGGGGATGGTCAGTATCAGGCGAATGGCCACGATGAGGCCGTGATCTACTTGGCGAAAGGAACGTACAACGTCACCATAACGGTTCACTACCAGGTCAAAAACTACGTAAGCAGCGTCACTGTCAACAGCGTACCCCTGCTAAAGATAATGCCATATACCGGTCAGGATCACCACGAGGACAGCAACCACTACGAGGACAACAGTTAACAGAGATGTAAAACTCAAAGTGATGAGTTAAGAGAAACGCTTTTTCTCCTTCAATTTCTGAAGATCTTTAGATCTCATTTTTTTACTACTTCAAACCCAATTGCCTCCCTTCTGCTCCACGAGAACAGGGCATACCATGCGGCTATAGCCTCCAACGGGCCGCCCACGAACGGGGACAGGAGGGCAAGGGTTAAGTCGTAAGCCCTGACCTTCCAGCCCTTTCGTTCCGGCCTTATAGGGTTCGTATTGAGAATGAACCCAGTTACGTAAAGAGAGATATAGGCTGCAGTCGGGGGAACGAAGAACAAGGCCAACCACGGGGCTAGGGGCCACCCGCTGGTGCAGACCAGACTCACTAGGCTTATCACTCCACTCGGGAGACCGGCGAGCCAGGTCAAGGTGGAGTAAACGTAGAAAATCTTACTCCAAGCGGGTACGTCTTTCCTCCTAATCGTGTCGAGAGAGTGGAAGAACCACCTCCTCCTCTGCTTCAGGAAGTCCTTGACGCTGAACGGGCTCTGCTCGTAGAGTCTCCCCTTTAGCCATTTTATCCTGTAACCTTTCTCCTGGGCCTTAATGCCGAATAAGCTGTCCTCACCCCAAGTGACGCCGAAGTCCCAGCATATTGAGCCCTCCACGTCGGCTCTGATGAGGACGTGGGACCCGTGCATCCAGGGAACCTTCCCCAGGAGCATCTGAACCCTGAACAGGGCGATGTCGGTCGAGCTCCTTATCGAATCGGCCAGGGAGGTCGCTAGGCTCCTCCCCCAGAAGTTGGGGTAGACGATGAGGCCCTGGCCTATCTCTCCCTTCCCCTCCTCTATGAAGTCTATGATTCCCAACACCGTGTCCTCGCCCACCACGCTCTCCTCGTCCATGAAGTATATCCAAACGTTCTTGGAGTCGTAACCCATCCTTTTCCTCAGGTCGCAGGCGTAGTTCAGGGCCCTCGCCTTGTACTTAGTGCCGTTAACGGTAGAGTACGACTTGGGCACGGAGATCAGCTTCACCTGGCTCGGGAAGCCGAAACTCACGACCTGCGAACCCTCTTCCGTAACTACCCAAACCTCGAAGTCCTTCAGGTATTTCTCAGCCCAGTATAGCGCGCTGTGGACGCCCCTCAAGACGGCCTCGACGTTTTCCCCCCTCGTGGTAATCTGAAAGACCACTTTGTAGTCCTTTGACTGCCTCCTCTTGCGTAGCTCGAAGTGTTCCTTTCTGGAGAGTGTCTCGAAGCCGTAAAGGACGAGAAGGGAGGTAGGTAATGGAATCAACCAGACAATTTTGACTGATCCCAAGAGCAGAGAAGAATATTGCTGTTTATTGCTCAATAATATCGAAATTAAGGTTAGAAGAATCAGAGTTAAAATAGCGACTGCAGGTATAAGCCTAACTGAACGTAAATCGGTTGAGATGTGAAGATCTAGGGAATATTTTATATGCAATAGCTCCTCTTTCTCACTCGAAAGACCCATGCTCCTTACTGACTAGACGTTACAGTTTTAATCGCTTTTCATCATATCTAGATATTTAGGAGGGGTTTCGCAAAGCTATTTTGACGGCTCACAGAGGACTGGGGAAATGAGGGTAGTCCTCCTGACGCCGCTGTTCCTGCCGGTCAGGGGCGGGACGGAGGTCCACGTTTACAACCTGGCGAAGCACTTGACGAAAATGGGAGTAAGCGTCGAGGTGCACACCTCGAGGGACACCTACACCCAGCGTAGCGTCCTTCCTGAAAGGGAAGTGATCGACGGATTAGAGGTTATCAGGCACAAGTCTGGATGGGGCGTCGAGGGAGACTACGACCTCCTTCACTTCCACAACATGCACAGGTTGCTGACCTACTGGAACGTTAAAACGGTACTGCACGCGGTTCTCTCGAGCGACAAGAAGGTCTTCACGCCTCACCACTCCATGATCCCCGACAGGCCCTATCCCGTCAGGGCGCTCCAGAAGCTCTTGGTGAACAAGTTCGACAGGTGGATAGCAGTGTCGGAGTGGGAGAAGGAGGAAATGCAAAGCAAGGGGTTCAGCGTGAAGAACGCCGTCGTGATACCGAACGGGGTTGAGGACGAGGCCTTCGAGTTACCTCCACAAGGGCCAGTTGTGGAGGGGAAGTACTTGCTCTATTTAGGGAGGATTTCGCCGGAAAAGAACCAGCTTTGGGCGATAAGGTGCATTAAGGGCTGGGAAAGCCCGGTAAAGCTGGTTTTGGCAGGCGAGGTCAGGGACGAGAGCTACTTTGCCGAAGTGAAGAGGGAGTTGAACGAAAGGGTGATGTATATGGGCAAGGTCGACCAGAGGACGAAGTACGTCCTCATCGACAACGCGTTGGCTGTAGTCCTCACCTCGACGATCGAGGCCGAAGGGATAGCAGTGAAGGAAGCTTTCGTCAGGGGAACCCCAGCGATAGTGGCCAAGTGGTCGGGAGGTGCTACCTCCCTGATCCGTGACGGCTACAACGGGTTCCTGGTAGGGAATTGCGAGGAGTTCAGGAAGGCGGTGGAGGAGGTGAGCGAGAGGAGGGAGGAGATGTCCAAGAACGCGAGGGAAGGGACTGATGCCTTTAGGTGGGATAACGTGGCCAAGAGGACTCTCGAAGTGTACAGGGAAGTGCTAATGGAGTAGTCAGTTATCCAGGGCCTCTTCACCCGTCAGCACAGGTTCGCCAATCATCCGCGGAACGTTTAGGAAAAAGAGGAGAAAACTTCACTTCATTGCTTGCATGATCTTGTTCCTGACCGAATCGTCTAGTTGTGACAGCACTTCGTTGACGACCTTCGAGTCCCTCTCCCTCAGGTTGGCTGGGAGCTTCGAGGCAGCCCTCATCCTCACGTTCAGCACCGCCTTGATTATCGAGACGTCGTACTGGCTAAGGGCCCTCAACATACTGTCGCACCAGTCCTTATATTCCTGGTCAGAGGCCTTCGAAGCCAGGACGTTCATAAGCTGACTGACCACGTTTTCTGCCTCCTCAGGCTTCATCCTTAACAGCATGGGCAGCATTTGCATCAGAGTTTGGTTCCTCTGTGTGTAGGGCATCCTGGCTATTTGGATCGGGTCGGGAAGGCCTGACATGTCGGGTCTGAATATCGGAAAATGAGTTATAATAAATCATTGCACTGAATTTAAATCAGCAAATTAATAAATTTAACTAGAAATTGTAAATATTCTTAATGTAAAAAGATCCCTACTGGATTTTCCCGTTTTGTTTACAAATTTCTGTGTCGCCTGGGTTGATTTGTATACATTTAATTTAGGGAAACTTAAAAGGTAATCATAGCGACTAAACGGGCTATAAAGGCGAGCAAATCGGCACGCTGTAGTGAATGGTTTCGTTCAGTACGCGAGCGAGGAAGGTCTAAGACCCAGCAGGGTGAAGAGGACGATTAGGAGGTTATAGAGGCATAGAAAGGCGACGTACTAATGGGCTTGGTCGCAGCTGTCAGGGCCGTAACGTTCACCCTAGAGGAGCGGGCAATCAGCTGTTGGTGGCTGCGGGAATGGGGGAGCGGCTCAGAACAAGGCCGCTACTTCCATAGGAAACGCTCCTCGTTTCCCCGCCCTCAGGCACGTTGTGGACGGGAAGAGTCTGGAGGAAGCTATTGAACGCATCAGAGGCTACGGCTCAGACCAGACTCACTTCAGCACTCCCTTTTTGTTGAGGTAATAGCCCAGGGGGATTGACGCCGCGGTAGCGATTAGTATGGCGAAAGACGAGTAAACGTCAATTGGGTTAGAACTGGACAAGTACGAGTTCGCCTGAGCAACAACCTCGAAGTTGGCGTGCGAGTAGCCCGTTAGGTTCAGCTTCACCGGGCCGCTGAAGTTGGCTATCCAGAGCCTGTAAGTTATTAGGGCCTGCAGTTGGCCCAGCGAGTTGTACTGCTTCGTTTGGGCCCACGTTATCGTGCCGTTCTTGGCCACGAAGATGTAGAAGTATATGTTCGCCCCCTGGGCTTGTGTCTGAGACACGTACATGTAGCCCGTCCCGTTAGTTCCAATTAAGACGGCGAGGGTTCCACCCCTGTTCAGGGTCTCCTTGCCCAGGAGCTGTGGCGAAACGTAGAAGAACAGCGGTGGCTCAGACGCGTTCCCAGCGCCGTATATCGTGGGGTAGATCACCTTGTGGGTGTAGTCTATAATGGTCAGGGAAGTGTTTACGTAGCTCTCGTTGATTATCTGGGTCACGTTCATGACGTAAAAAAACAGGGTAACGCTCTCGTTCGGGATAAACGTCTCGAAGGTCACGTTGTAGATCAAAGTCGATCCCACGGTGTAGGGAACGGGAGACCCAGGGCTCCCTCCGGAGGCCGAGGGCGAGGCCGTAGCTATAGCCGCGACCGTCGTCAGGACAAGGCCCACTAGGAGTAGCTCAGTTAGCCGCATTCCCTCGACAATCGCTCCGCGCTTTTAAAAGCTCTACAGCGACGGAGGGTCATTTCCGTCTCAGTTTTAATACGCACTAGAGGCGTCCTTATCGCGATGCTTAAAGCCCTGGGAATAGTCGGCGTTATCGTCGTGCTCGCCGTGATAGGCTACTTCGCGTACGGGTACTTCACTACGGGGCAAGTCAACGTGTACATCCATGACCCTCCCGGCTCGGGCAACCAATCGCCCGTCAAGATCTACCTGACCGTCGCCTCAATTATGCTCCACAAGGAGAACGCCACGGGCAACCCCTGGGTCACGGTTTCCAACAGGACAATAACGGTTCTGCTTTCCTCCAACGCGACGTTCCTTGCCTCCTCCAGGATCCCCGCCGGCGTTTACAACGAGGTGAGGCTTGTAGTGGTCTCCGGGGCCGTTCAGATAGGGAACATAAACGTCTCCGCGACTCTGCCCAGTCAAGTCCTCAAGATCCCGATAGTGGGAGGGATGAAGCTCAGCGGTGGATCCAGCGTGAACCTGGTGATCGAGCTGCCTGGAGTCCACTACGCCAACGGCAGGATAACAATTAGCCCGAGCACCCAGGCGTACGTCCAGAGCTGAGGGAAAAATTCGTTTTTGTTCCGTATCAACTCAAGACCGGCACGACTTTAACGGCTGTGGACTTGTAGAAGGGTATCCTCGTCTCAGGGTCAAGTATGTCGCAGACCACGTAGTTCACGGAGTCCAGTGAGTTGTACATGAAGGCATAGCCCCTCTTCACGGCCTCGCTGGGGTAGGCCTTCACCTTGGCCTCACCGCATGAGCTTTTCACTATCACCTCCTGACCCGCTTTCAAGCCCATTTCGGCCATGTCCTCCGGGTTAAGGTAGACCGCCTCCTCCAGGGGTTTCATGAACTTGGTGAGCGTCGCCGTGTTGTAGTGGGTTACAGTCCTCCCCGTCACGAGGATGAACCCTTCTCCCCTCCTATCAATCGGCCTGTACTCCACGGGCCTAAAGTGGGCGTAACCGTCTGGGGTCAGGAACCTCTCGGTGTAAAGTACTGCCTCGCCGTTCGGGTAGCGACTGTTCTTGGAGTGGTCCATGACGTCCTCTAGCTTGAGGTTCCTGTACAGGGGCACTACCTCCCTCATCTCCTCGAAGACCTCCTTCGGGTCGCTGTTCACCTTTAGGCCCAGCAAACTGGCCAGCTCTGCCAAGACCTTTATGGTCTGCCTCGCCTCCCCAGGCGGTTCGACGGCCTTGAACCTCCACTTGACCAACCTGTCCAGGGAGACGACGGAGCCCTCGCTCTCCGCCCACATCGCCACTGGCAAAACGTAGTGGGCGAACCTCGCCGTGTCGGACATGTAGGCGTCTAGGACTACTACTAGGTCCATTTTCTTCAGCCTCTCGACGACCTTCCCCTTGTTCGGCAGGCTGTGGGCCACGTTGAAGTTGATCAAGATCACGGCCCTGATCTCGTTCTCCGTAAGTAGCGCGTCTGTGACTGTCAGCCCGGGCTCGAGGGGCACTGGGAAGCCCCAGAGCTTGGACAGCCTCTCAGCGTTCTCCGGGGTGAGGGCGCCGTTCGGCAGGGCCCAGGGCTTCAGCAAGTCCCCAGAGCCCTGTACGTTGCTCTGTCCCCTGTAAACTATCGGCCCTGCCCCCTCGAAGCCCACGTTGCCAGTGAGGAGCATCAGGTTAAGGTAAGCCCTTACCGCGTTGACTCCTCCGCCCTCGCTTAGGCCCAGCCCCCAAGAGAAGATGACGCCCTTCTGCGAGATCAGCCTCGCGAACTCCACGATTTTCTCTTTGGGGATTCCTGTTACCCTCTCGGCCTCCTCGAGGGTGTACTTGGAGACGGTCTTAGTGTACTCCTCGAAGCCCTTAGTCCTCTTCTCCACGAACTCCCTGTCGTAGAGCCCGCTCTGGATCAGGTAGTTGCCCACGGCGTTGTAGAGGTAAACGTCCGTCCCCTGGTTTATCTGGAGGAAGAGGTCGGCTAATTTCGCCGTCTTGGTGTAGACCGGGTCGACCACCACGACCTTAGTTCCTTTCTTCTTCGCCTCCATTACGTAGTCCGTCATTACTGGGTGGCTCTCCGTGACCTGCTCTCCCGCTATCACCAGGACTTTGGCCTTGGGGATCTCCTCGACTGAAGTGCCCGAGGCCCCTATGCCAACAACTTCCTTGAGTGCAGTCGCTGAGGGCTCGTGGCAGATCCTTGCACACGAGTCGATGTTGTTGCTTCCGAGGAACCTGGCCAGCTTGGACATCAGGTAGACTTCCTCCAGGGTGTTCTGGCAGCCACCGTAAATCGCGATGGCCTTCCCGCCGTACTTCTCCCTGATTTCGAGTAGCTTCTCCGCTATTTCCCTCAAGGCCTGATCCCACGATACCTCGACGAACCCATCACCAACCCTCTTGAGGGGCTTCGTTAATCTCCCCTCGAGGTAGAGGGACTTGTGTGCCCCAGCCCCTTTACCGCAGACCTTCCCCCTCGAGACTATATGGTTCTTCTCCGGTACGACCCTAACGACCTTACCGTCCTTGACCTCGAGCAGTAGGCCGCAGCCTACGCCACAAAACGGGCAAATTGTCGGAACCAACGGCAAACGATAACACCCTCTAAAAGAAAGCCAAGTCCCGAAGACATTTAAACTTAAGTTATAGATTATTTAAACGAACTAAACGAACTTTTTCACGTAGAAAGGGTCTCGGTAGCGAAGCGTTCATGACATACAAGCGAGTCTGAGGGTTCTCAGCGCCTTAATTTAACAAACACTCATGACTTGGCAGAACTGTCGGAGACGACTTTAATTCTAAAGCGTTCGACTCTCGCTTGACCTCGAGCTTGAACAAGCGCTTCCTTGGCTACCTCGTCCCTTACGTGGTGATAGGGGGTTACCTGTACTCCTTCACCAAAGACGGTGTGGAGCAGTCCTCCGTCCCGCTGTTCATGGAGTTCAGGTACTTGATCGCGGGACTAGCATTCTAGCCTTGTCCAGGAGGTTGATCGTGAACAGGGACACTGTGCTCCTTCCCGCCTTCACCTTCGCGAGCACCGCCCTCTGGGGCTACGGGCTGCTCTACGTCAAGCCGTCGGAGTCCGCGGTGCTGAGCTACACGATGCCTTTGTTCGCGGTGCCCGCCTCAGCGATAATCCTTAAGGAGAGGCCCAGGCCCTACGAGCTCCTCGGAATCGCCCTCGGCTTCATGGGAGTAGCCGTTTACTCCTCCGGGATCGACGTGTCCCCTCTCGGCGTTGTCTTAACCGTAGCAAACGCTGTGTTCTGGGCCCTGTTTTCGGTCTACTACAGGAAGCTGAGGGACTACGACCCCATAGCGTTGAACGCCACGCAGTTCCTGTTAGGGGCTCTCTTCTTCCTTCCGCTGTTGCCCTTCGGCCTTAAGGTAAGCGACGCGAGCAGGTTTGCCCTCGACCTGGCTTACTCCGCGATCTTGAGAGGCCTGGTTCAGTTCCTCCTCTGGAACTTAATGCTACGGGAGGAGAAGGTCAACAGGGTCATCGTCTTCGTCTTCTCGGTACCGATCTTCACGACCTTCCTCGACGTGGTCGGCGGAGGCTTAACATTGACGCCGAACTCGGTCGTAGGGATAGTCATGATGTTCCTGGGGATCGCGGTTTCCCAGCTGGGCAAGAGGTCTCCTGGATTGAAAGAGACAGAGCCCGTGACAGGGAGGGTAAAGGCGAGCTAATTGTTCAACTTTGTAATACACGGGCGTAATGCTTAAGACTTACGCAATAGATACTGTACTTAGCTACTATGCCCGTCATAAGCATAAGGGTCGACGAGGAGCTCAAGAGGAAGATGGACGAGCTCAGCTACATAAACTGGAGCGAGGTGATAAGGGAGAAGATAGAGGAGGTCATAGAGGAGGAAGAGAGGAAGAGGAAGGAAAGGAAGAAGGACTACAGGAGGATAGCCGAGGCCTCGATGAAGTCCTACGAGTTCTTCCTCACTTACGGGGGCAAGAGGACTGAGGAGACGATAAGGGAGTGGCGTGAGAGGAATTGGCGGTAGTCGACGCGTCCGTCGTAGCAAAGTGGTTCGCTAACGAGGAGTATAGCAGGGAGGCCCTCCTCATCAAGGAGGCTTACGTCAAGGGGGCAATCGACCTGTCCGCCCCTTGCATACTCCCCTTCGAGGTGCTCAACGGGCTGAAGTACACTTACAACTTGGGCGAGAGGGAGCTCGAGGAGGTCGGTAAGGCCCTGTCGGACTTCCAGATAACGCTCTACGACTTCGACTCCCTCCTGCCAGAAATCGCGGAAATCTCGTCGAGGTACGGCTTAACGGTTTACGACTCGGCCTACGTGGCTTTGGGGAAGAGGCTGAACGACGTGGTTTACACGGCCGACGAGAGGCTCCTGAGGAAAGTGAGGGAGCTCGAATTCGTGAAACACGTGAGGGAATTCCGAATTACAACGTAACGCAAGCGTGACAACCATAAAATGACTTCGTCACTTACCTGTCCCGTGCAGGTCGGGATCGCGGCCCACGGCGTTAATCCCTCCGTAGAGGTAGAAGAGAAAGCTAAGGAGTTCGTGAGGGCCTTGGCCGAGTGCAGGAAAGACGTGACCCTGGTCTTGGGAGGCTACTGGGGGCTAATGAAGGTGGTGGTCGACGAGGCCCTGAGGCTGGGCTTCAGAGTTGTTCTGACCCTGCCCATAGAGAGGGAGGACGTCGAGCTCCCGGAGGGCGTGATAAGGATCAACACGGGCTGCGAGTTCAGGTGCAGGAGCGTGATGCTCGTGAGGTCGAGCGACGTCCTCGTCTCGCTGGGCGGGGGGTCGGGGACGGCGATAGAGATGCTCATGGCTTACGCTATGGGGGTTCCGGTCTTCTCCTTGGTTAACACCGGCATGCCGACCGACGAGCTGGCCAAGGCCTACCCCAAGTACTACGACGAGAGGGGGATAGTGGAGGTCAGGTACTTCACAGACCCGAGGGAGCTGGCTAGGGCAGTTTGCGAGCACAAGGGAGGCAGAGTCAAGAGGCCTATAGTCGGCTGACCCTCTCCACAACCCAAGGGCAGATTTCGACGTCGCCGACGTAGTAAACCTCCCTCCCCACGAGCCTGAACTTCTTGACCTCGACTTCCACTCCTGCCTTGAGGGCCCTCAGAAACGCTTCAGAGAACTTGGGGTCGGTCTCGAAGTTGGGGGAGAAGCAAGCGGCGTCGGGCCTCATCACGAGGATTAGGATCATCGCGTTGTGACCTTCCGACTTCAGCCTGATCAGCTCCTCGACGTGCTTCCTCCCCCTCTCCGTCGGGGCGTCGGGGAACAGGGCGACACCGTCCCTGACCAGGCTACAGCCCTTCACCTCGACGTAAGTGTCGTCGAAGGCGAAGTCCAGCCTGCTGTCCCCCACCTCGACTTCCGAAGAGCTGTCCTCAGGCAGGAAGTGCCTCGCTATCGCGCTGTGAACGCTGGAGTCCACTACTACCCAGTCGGAGCCGCCCCAAGCCGCCGTGACCTGACAGTCGGTCTTCCTCTTACCTACAGCCCTCCTGACCAGGATCCTGTTCCCAGGGAATAGTAGCTCCTTGAGCCTCCCGGGGTCGTGGACGTGGCAGACCCTTCCCGACTGCGTGACGACCACGAACCTGTTGGGCCTCTCCTTAACCCTCTCCTCCCAGAGCTCGGGGAACTCGTAGACCTTAATCACTCCTATTTTAGTCGAGCAAGTTCAGGAATTAAGCCGTGAGCCTAGAGGAGGAGCTGAGGAAGCTGAACGCCGAGCTCAGAGCTGAGGGGAGCAGGAAAGTTGTTAGGTTCATGGACTACGAGTTCTGGGCCGAGGGGAACAGGCTCTACTTGCCGATTCCCCTCCCAAAAGGGACTGAATCCCTGGACGACCTGGTGGAGATGGGGATAAGGTACGCCAGGGCCTCGAGGATGGTTCAGGCCGTGGGGCCGAAGGTTGAATACCGCGTCGACGCCGAGAGCGCGACGCTGCTCGTCGTAAAGGAGTTCGCGAGCGAGGAGGAGCTGTGGAGAAACGTAATTAAGGCCCTGAGCTCAATCGAGACGCTGAGGTACTGGCTTTGAGCTACGACTCCGTCTTCAGGGGCTACGCGAGCTACATCAAGGGGATAACGGTCAGGGCTTGCGGAGAGAACAGGCTGGTTCAGACCCTAGCGGGTCTCGGCGTCCAGGTGGAGAGGGGTGGGGAGTGCAAGAGGCCGGTTGTAGAGGTCTGGAAGGGCGACAGGAAGTACATGACGTACTACGGAACAATTGACGCAGATACTACTTGGGCAGTCCTGAACTTCCTCGTGAGGGTGTCCAACGGCCTAGTCCACCTGAAGGAGAACGAGCTCCAGTACGTCAAGGATCTGGACTCGACTATTTCCCTCTTCGTCGACATGGGCTGCGTTAAGTGCCTGGAGCTCATCGACCTGCTGGGGCAAATAGCCATCTTCAACCCCAGGGTCAGCCTGGAGGTCTACGACCTGAAGAGCAACCCCGACGTCGCGGACAAGGAGAAGGTAGTAGAAGCGCCGAAGATCGTTTACAAGGGGAGGAAAATAGACGGCAACCTGCCCGCGATCGCCGTCCTTAAGTCCCTCGACAAGGTCAACAAGGGGGCCGTTTAACTCAGCCTGCCTAGAACCTCGCTGAGTACTATTACCCTCACGCCCATCGACTTAGCGACTTCTGAAACCTTCGGGTCATCCGTCACCAGCTCAGCCGAGAGCTCTTCAGCCAGTAACACAGCCTCAGAGTCGTACTTCTCCAGCCCCCCGAGCTTGGGCGGCTTGTGGTTGTAGGCCCTTATCCACACGTCTTCTCCCGAGATCTTGTCCACGTCTATGCCCCTCCTCATGGCTTCAGCGAACGCGCCCAGAGGCACGACCAGCTTCCTCCCCTTGAAGACCTTCCTTACCTCCTCGAACCTGTTCAGGGTCGAGACCGTGAGGACGACGTATTCCATGATTCAAATAAACTATAAAAACCAATTAAATAAAAATACGTTCTGAACGCCATGTCGAGCCAGGAGTTAGACCTCGATAAGCTCCTAAGCGAGGAGAACCTGACCAGGCTGGCTAAGCTAGTCGACGCGCTCCCGGCCTTAGAGAAACTCAGTGAATTCCTCGTCCAGCTAGACAAGTCAGGTCAGTTGGACAGCGTGATTTCCTTGATGCAACAGGGCTTGGACTTGCTCGCTACAGTCCAGAAGGCTGAACTAGTGGAGGCGCTTATAGAGTTCTCGATGGACCAGCTCCCCAAGGTTCAAGCGGTCTGGCCCCTGCTGGAGAAGCTGACGAGCGAGGAAGTAGTTTCCAAGCTCCAGAGGCTTGAGATAGACGGCATGGTGAAAATGCTTGACAGCCTGATCGCCCTGCAGGAAAGCGGGGCGATGACCAAGTTGATGGAGCTCGCCAACGTGATGGCCGACAAGGACTTAGTGGACGCCCTGTCGCTGCTTGTGACCAAGTCCTCCTCCGCCCTTAAGGAGTGGGCCCAGGAGCTTCCCAATATAAAGCCTCAGGGAATGATGGGGATAATGATGTCCCTCAACGATCCCGACGTGAAGTTCGCTATGACGGCCATGATATCGTTGCTAAAGAAAATAGGGGCCGCCATGAGGTCTAAGTGATGAAGGTAGTCTGCCCTGTGTGCAACAGGCTATTCGAGGCTGAGTGCACGCCTTATAAGCACACGGCCGAGAACGGAGTCACTTATTATTTTGATACAGAGATATGCCAGCTCCAGTTCTACCAGAACATGGAGAGGTTCATCTACAACTGTAAAAAGGACTAGGGCTTCCTGAAGGTGGAGACGTAGACCCCCTGGTCCTGAAAGAAAGCTATTTCTTCCATCCCCACCTCTCTCCTCACTCCCCTCATGGTGTAGGCGTCGGCTAGCACGAATACCCCACCTCTCCTTAGCACCCTCCTCACCTCCTCGAGGACTTTGGCCCTCAGCTCCCTCTTCATCGTGTAGAAAACGAGCAGTGCGTAGACCACGTCGAAGGTCGAGTCCCTGAAGGGCAAAGCCTCGTGGGCCTCCACCATCGCCACGTCGCTCTTGAACTTCACTAGGTAGCCCTTGGCCTCCTTGTCTGTCGGCAACTCCGTCCAGCGGTCAACAGCTACTACCTCGCCGCCCATCTCCCTCTCTGAGTACATGGAGAGGACGCAGTTCCCGCAGCTGAGCTCCAGGAACCTCTCCCCCTTCAAGCCTAGCTCCTTCAGGTGTTGGACTATCTTCTTTGAGTAATACAGGTGCTCCTCGAAGGTGACACCCTTGCTCTTAGACGGCTTGATCGGGTTCTCCTTAATACTCTCGAACAGGCTGGACATCCGCGACGGTTAGTTGTAATTCCTTGTATAAATTAACAAACCTAATCGTTTAGGGTTTCACTTATTATTATTTTAATGATAACATAAAAAGGTTTTTTAATTACATATACGATTTTCGGAACGATGGTTCTCCTGGACTACAACGAGGTCAAGCTCGAGGTTGAAGGGGCGAGCCCCCAGGAAATAGAGCAACTGAAGAAGGACATAGACCAGCTCTTCAAGCTGTGCCACCTGGTGGCAGAGAAGTACGGGATAGCGATGAACGAGGACGAGGTCAAGATGATCGTGGACTATCTGGACCAGTTCACCGAGACCATGAGGGACGCCGTGTTCAAGAAGGGCAACACCACGATAAAGGTCATCCTCGACGAGTGGGTTCCGTTACCGAGTCAAAGGAGGCTCATAGGCCTCTGGTACCTCTTGGAGAGGATGGGCTACAAGACGGACAAGCAGGCCGACTTAAACCTCATCAAGCAGAGGCTGGTCGAGTGGAGGCAGAAGGCCACTCAGAGGAATGACAAGGACGTCCTGGAATTGCTGACGTACTTCGACAGGTATGGCTTCTATAACTTCTGAGGGGGCTAAGCTAATTTCCCTTTTTGATCCCTCGTACGACCTCACGCCTTAAATAACGACTTGTGACAAGCTCTCAACCAAATGGCGTGCAAGAACTCTAAGAAGAAGTCTGGCAACGGCTCCGACAAGCCCCAGAAGTGACGCAGGTTTCCCAACAAAAGATGTTAAATTTACTTTTTTAATGACAATATTTATAACCCCTCCCGATTACTGAAGTTAGAGGGTTAATATATGCCATCAAACGTGATCCCCCTACCTGACGACCCAAGGTACATGGACTTAAGCTACCCCGAGCAGGGCGCTCTAACTGAGGAGCAGAGGAACCTCGACACGCTTTCCCCGGAGGAAAGGGAGCTCGCGATCAAGTTCTGGGAGGCAGTTAAGTCAGACTTCAGGTTCAAGGACTACTTGAGGGGTTGCCTGAACTGCGGCGTCTGTACTTCCGGTTGTCCAGCAGCTAAGTTCTACGACTACGGCCCGAGGGAAATGATCCAGTACATGATGAGGGACGCGGTAGACAAGATCTGGGAGTTCGTGAACAAGAAGGTCTGGGCGTGCGTCCAGTGCTACACTTGTTCGATGAGGTGCCCGTTCAACAACGAGATCGCCGGCCTAATCATGTTGCTCAGGGAGTACGCCGTTCAGTTCGCCCTGCCCTCGGCTAAGGAGATCCTAGCACCCTACAGGAGGGTGCTGTACACCGTCCTCACCCTGGGCAACCAGGTAACCCCCGACATGATCCAGCCTGAAGCCTTCCCCGACTGGGGGCCGCAGGCAGTCGAGGAGTCCAAGAACATGGACGTCTACAGGAAGGCCGTGCCCGTTGACCTAATGCAGAGGACCGACATAGGCTGGCACGCCTCCCTACAGACAGCTGTAGAGATGATGACTATAATGTTCGAGTCGGGAGTAATGGACGCCATCAAGAAGGTGGATCCAGACCTATACGACATGATCGCCGACATCTACGAGGAGAGGAAGAGCCAACTCGAGGAGATCAGGGAGAAGTGGATGAAGGGAGAACTCAACGAGGACGAGCTGCCCGACAGCTGGCTGGACCTCTGAGTCTAGTTTTACTTTTTATTACACATAATGAAGTTTTTCTTAAATACTTTAAAATCGATAAAAAGAATTACTTTATTTAAATTAACTAGTTAGTTTAAGTTTAGGTTTTTATACTCCTTAATTAACAAAAGCGTGGAGGGCAACTTAAATGCAGGAGGAAAAGGAAATTCAGAAGAAGCTACACGAGGAGATTAAGCACGCGTTCCCCTACGCCGAGGACGTGGACTGGAACGAGGTTTACCAGAGGATCATTTACAGGTACAGCAGCCCGCACGGCCTAGCCCACGTTAAGGAAGAAATGGAGAAGCTGGAGGACAGGGGCGAAATAATAGTCCACCACATAAAGCCCTACAACAAACCAGTTGAAGCCCAGACCCTAAATGGCATCCCAAAGAAGATACCGACCAACAAGTTATGGCAGCACAAGAGCTGTGGCCAGTGCGGCCACATACCCGGCTACCCGACTTCGGTCTTCTGGATGATGAACAAGCTGGAGATCGACTACATGGACGAGCCCCACCAGACCTCCTGTACCGGCTGGAACTACCACGCTTCCGGCGCCTCTAACCCCGTGGCTTTAGCGGGAGTATACGTAAGGAACATGTGGAGGGCCTACGAGATCGACTACTTCCCGCTCATCCACTGCGGCACATCCTTCGGCCACTACAAGGAAGTCAGGAACATGATCATCCTCTACCCTGAGGTAAGGGAGAAGCTGAGGCCTATCATGAGGAAGCTAGGCATGGACATCGTGATCCCCGAGGAGGTAGTCCATTACTCCGAGTGGCTCTTCGTGATGAGCAAGAAGGCCGCTCAGCACAAGAAGTACGACGTCAGCAACATCAGGGTAGCAGTCCACACGCCGTGCCACGTTTACAAGCTAGTCCCCGAGGACACGATCTACGACCCGAGCGTCTGGCAGGGAAGGAGGCCCGCCCCGCCGACTGGAACTGTCCAGAACTTCGGCGCCAAGATCGTCGACTACTCCACCTGGTGGGACTGCTGCGGCTTCGGCTTCAGGCACGTCCTGACGGAGAGGGAGTTCACCAGGAGCTTCGCCCTGTTCAAGAAGGTGATCCCCGCAGTGGAGGAGGGCAGGGCCGACGTCTTCGTGACCTCCGACACTGGCTGTGTGACCACCCTTGACAAGAGCCAGTGGGCAGGGAAAGCCCACGGCTTCAACTACAACTTGCCCGTACTATCCGACGCCCAGTTCGCGGCCATCCTGATGGGTGCAGACCCCTACAAGATTGGCCAGATCCACTGGCACGCCACCGACGTGGAGGGCTTCCTGAGGAAGATAGGCGTACCTGTGGACGACTACAAGGAGAAGTTCCTGCAGTACTTAGCTGACCTGAGGAGCGGCAAGGCCCAGCCTGAGTACATCTACAAGCCCCACAGGAAGATCGACTTCTATCTCGCCCTGCCTGACAGGGTCAAGTGGTACAAGGGAGAGCAAACCGCAAAAGCCAGTTAATTAAGCAAAAAGTTTTTAATTTATTAAAAAAAGAAAGGAAGTGAGACCATGCCCCTAAACAGGGTTCTCGTGATCGGAGCCGGCCCGGCCGGTCTGAGCGCGACAAAAGAGCTCCAGAACCTTGGAGTGGACGTAGTGCTAGTAGAAAGGGAGAGCTACCTGGGAGGTACCCCCAAGAAGCTGAAGTACAGCCTCCTCTTCCCGGAGCTGAGGCCCGCCTCCGAAGTTTTAGACCCCCTCATCAAGGCAGGGGAGGCCGTGAAGACGAAGTACATGGAGAGCATCGTAGAGTCGGCCAAGCAGGAGGGAGACAACTTCGTAGTCACCATCAAGGACAAGAACGGGAAGACTTACACGGAGAAGGTAGGCGCCATAATCGCCGCTTCCGGCTTCGAGCACTTCGACTCTAGGAGGAAGTACGAGTACGGCTACGGCATAATCCCCAACATCTACAACATATCTGACGTCGAGGGGATGCTCTCCGAGAACAGGCTGGTCACCACCAAGGGGACACCGCCCAAGAGGGTAGCTATCCTGCTCTGCGTAGGATCAAGGGACGCGACTGTGGGCAACACCTACTGCTCCAGGGTCTGCTGCGCAGTATCGATCAAGCAGGCTATGGAGATTAAGGAGAGGATCCCGGACGCCGTAGTCCACATCTACTACATGGACATAAGGACCTACGGACTCATGGAGGATAAGCTCTACTGGAAGGCCCAGCTCAACTACAGGGTAGGATTCATCAGGGGAAGGATCTCCGAGTTCATGAGGGGCCCGAACGACACAGTGATCATCAAGGGAGAGGACACGATGAACCTGAACAGGGCTCTAGCTGTGCCCTACGACATGGTGATCCTGGCGAACGGCATGGAGCTAGGCCTAGGTTCGAAGCAGGTGGCTAAGGCCTTAGGCCTCGAGTTCGAAGAGCACGGCTTCGTTAGGCCGATGGATCCCGACAGGCTACCAGTGCAGTCGACCAGGAAAGGGATATTCCTGGCTGGAGCGATCACCGGCCCCAAGACGATTTCGGACTCCATAACCGAGGGCCAGGCCGCAGCTGTCAAGGCCTACCAGTACGTGACGAAGGGCATCTGGGAGGAGGCTCCCAGGAGGCCCGTTGAGGTGGTAAGGCATTAACGTGAGGTTTTTCAACGTCGACTACGTTAGGGACGTTTATAACGAGATGTTGAAGCCCGACGTAAACAACACTATCTCGGGCAACGCGAGGGAGGCCCTCAAGACGATTACCTTAGCCATGGAACTCAAGAGCAAGACCCTGTCTCAGCTGACCATTAAAGAGGAGAGCGACGCCAGGAAGCTCTTCGAGAGCGTGTTCTACGCCAAGAAGCACTTGAGCGACGTCCTGTCCCAGACAGGCTTGAGGGCCTTGGCAGAGGCCTACGAGACCCTGAAGGACAGCTCCCTCCCGTACTTGAAGAGGGTGGAGAGATTCGCCTCCACCGTTAGGGGCGGGGACAGGGCGGACATCGAGGACATGGCGAAGGAGGTCATCCACTTCCTAGAGCCCGAGAGGTACCCGCTCTGGACGAGGTGGGTATGGAACGGCGAGAGGAAGACCGGGGCGGTTTACTACTTGCTGAAGGAGAAGGTTGACGTCCACAACTTCGACGAGTTCCTCCAGGCCATGGAGGAGTTAAGGTCAATCCTCTCGATCTTCGGGATGAACCACGAGGGTAAGTTCTACCTCACTTCCGTTTTTTCGGTCTATACCTACGTGAGGTATTTGGACTACACCACGCACCTGGCGGTCGACAAGAAGGCCGCCGGGTTGCTCCCGTCCCACCTCACTACCACGGCCCTTGTCCTGGGCCTAAAACCCTACTTGAAGGTGATCCGCCTTGCCAATTCCGGAGCTTGAAAAGTCCATAATAAAAGGTGTGATCCAAAAAGATAAGGTAATAGTAGACGGGATTGAGCTAGACGGCACCTGGAACGCCTTCATGATAGAGAGGACCCAGACGGGCTACGACCCGTCCGTCTGGGACGAGATCGCCAACACGCTGGAAGGAGTGACAATAAGCGCCTGCTGGCAGTGCGGCACCTGCACTTCTGGCTGTACGATGAGGGAGTACGACCCCAACTACGGCCCGAGGAAGTTCATCGACCTCGCAAGGAAGGGAGACAAGCAGGGCCTGATAGAGCTCCAGAACTCGATATGGAGGTGCGTGTCCTGCCAGAAGTGCACCCACAGGTGCCCGAAGGGAGTGCTGGTTGAGGAAGTTGTACACGCGATCCACAACTACCTGCTGAGGCACGGCCTCGTCAAGAAGGACCCGGGCACTGTATTCGACGAGCTGTTCTTCGAGACGGTGATGAACAGCGGCGGCAGGATCAGCGAGCTGTTACTGGGTGCAGCCTCGGTCAAGAAGGGGATGGTCAAGATGAGCCTCAAGGACCTCATAACGATGACCGGCCCGCTACTGAGGTCTGGACTGTTCAAGGAGCTCATGAAGCCAAATCGCGTGAAGAACTGGGAGAAGATAAGGGAAGTGATTGAGGAAGCCATGAAGGAGGAGGTGAGGCCGGAGTGAGCGCTCAGGGCCCGTACGGCAAAGTAGCCCTCTATCCTGGTTGCGCCCTCGACGGGATGGCCAAGCAGTACGAGGTGTCGTTAGCCCTAGTCGCCAAGGACTTAGGCCTCAGCTACGAGAGGATCGACGACTACAACTGCTGCGGGGCCCTGGAGGTCAAGAACGTCAACACCATGGCCGGGCTACTGCTCCCCGCCAGGAACCTGTCCCTGGCGAGGAAGATGGGAGCCGACGCGATAATGTCGGCCTGCCCAGGGTGCCACTACTCTCTGTCAAGGGCCCAGTACTACCTAAGCAAGTACCCCAAGCTGAGGGAGAAGGTCAACGCCTACCTCGAGAAGATGGGCGAGATCAAGTACGACCTGCAGCTGATGACGATCCACGCGGTAGAGTTCTTCTACAACTCTGTCGGTCTGGAGCAGATAAAGGCCAGGGTAAAGAGGCCGCTGACCGGCCTTAAGGTAGCCCCCTACTACGGCTGCCTCTACACGAGGCCCAAGCCCTTCACTCTGACCGGCTACCTGAGGCTGAAGGACGACCCCGAGAGGCCGATATTCATGGACAAGCTCTTGGAGGCCCTAGGCGCTGAGGTAGTACCGTTCGAGGCCAAGACGATGTGCTGCGGAGGCCCGCACGTGTACTCCGACCCTGATGTGGCCCTGAACCTCGAGGCCAGGATACTCAAGGAGGCCAAGAGGAACGGCGCCGAGATACTGGCCGTGGACTGCCCGCTGGGAGGAGTGGCGATCGAAAGCAACATGAACAAGATAGCCGAACGCTACGGCGAGGACTTGAGGATGCCGGTGGTCTACTTCACCCAGCTCATGGGCTTCGCCTTCGGCCACTCGCCCGAGGAAGTCATGCTCCACGCGAACCTGACCAACCCGATGTCTGTGCTCAAGAGGTACCTCTGACCTTTTTCCCTATTTCTTAATCAAGTAAAGCTTTAATTTCGTTTTTTTAATTAAACGTTGTGATGGTGGAAGGGTTAGTCAAGCCCGGAGAGAGGGAGATGCTTGAGACGAGGCCCTACCTCTACGACCTCATAGATAGGCTCGGCCAGATCGTCGAGGAGAACAAGGAGCTACTCGAGAGGAAAGGGATCGCGGGAAGGCTGATGGTGACGCTGGAGCTGGTCGCCATGAACAGGCTCCACCTCGACGTGGTCTATAAGAACTACTGGGACAGGCTAGTGCAGCTGGTGAACGAGCTCAACTCGATCCCCGAGCTGAAGGGCAAGCTGGACGAGGTAAACTACGACGTGCAGGAGATAAGCAAGCTGAAGGCCCAGGGCGGCTTCTGATTTTTTCCTCACTCCTTCCTTACGTCCCACTCGACCTTGACCTTCACTTCCCTGGCTAGAGTGTCCCTCAGGGGGCACCTCCTCTCCGACTCCTCCAGCACTTCCCTTATCCTATCGTCCCTGCTCACCACCTTCACCCAGTACCTCACCTCGAGGAGCCCTGGAGGCACGTTGTCGACGCCCTGGAAGCCCTTTGGATCCACGACGCCCTCTATGTAGCCCTCCATCCCGTCGACCTGCACGCCTTTTTCCCTCGCCACGTAGACCACGGTCAACATCAGGCAGGACAGGGCCGAGGCCAGAAGCACCTCCTCGGGCGTGGGAAGTCCGGAGCCGAGAAGACCTATCTTGAGCTCAGTGTCGCCCACCGTCGCCCTCACGTAGTCGCCCTCGAGCTTAGCCTCCGAGAAGAAGGTGAGCATCAGTTTATCAACCCGACGTCCCTTAATATCGCCAACTCCACGGAGTACCTTATATACAGGTTGGACAGCTCCTCCTCGGTGAACGGCCTGCCCATCTTCCTCTCGAGCTCGTGAATGTGGTCGGTGACGACGACGCTCACGTTGACCTCAATCGGGGCCTTGTTCACCTTGAAGGTCTGGTAGATCCTCTGGACTAGCTCGTAGGTGTCCTCGTCGAGGTTTAGCAGGTAGTCCCCAACGGCGGGAACCTCGTACTCCCCCACCTTCACCATCTTGCCCTTGAAGAAGGGCCTCCAGGTCAGCATGCTCTTCCTCACCCACTCCCAAGAAGGGGGGAAGCCGGGGAACTCGTCGGCATTGGGGACGTTCACGATCTTGTAGACCTTGCCGTCCACCTCGATCTCCCCGACGACTTCCAGCTCAATGTTGCCTACCCTCTCCTTAGGCATTAAGATTGAGTTAGTTCCTTTGACTATTAAATTTAGTAAATAACGAAAAGAGTTGCCCAGCCCAGTATTTTGAGAGTTTTTCGGAAAAGTTTTTTAATGTTTCGTGATTATGTAACTCTGAGTGGTCGGTTTTGGTCGTCGAGTCCAACTGCGAGATACCCGAGAACCTGCTCTACTACATAGAGGGCAAGAACACGGTGTGGGCGAAGCAGGAGGCCCCTGACGTGTTGTTGGTCGGGATCACCGACATCGCCCAGACCATGGCGGGCAAGGTAGTCAAGGTCAGGATAAAGAAGAAGGGGACTAAGGTCGAGAGGGGCAAGCCGATAGCTACCATGGAGAGCGGCAAGTGGGCGGGGCCCGTTCCTGCACCCGTCACAGGAGAGATTATCGACGCCAACGGCGAGGTCGAGAAGAACCCCGTCCTCGTCAACAGGGATCCCTACGGGGCGGGCTGGCTCGTCAGGATGAAGGTAGAGAAGCCCGAGGAGCTGAAGCTGTTGTTCACCGGACAGGACGCAGTGAACAGGCTAAAGGCGCTTATCGCCCAGGAGAAGCTCTCCTGCAAGAGGCTCTGAACAGGTAGTAATTTTTATTTGAAATTTTTAAAAAACTAAGTTCGAAAGTATATTAATCGGCGGGTTCTTACTAACACGATGTCCTGGAGGTTTGTGTCGCTTCCGCCCCAAGACGGCTACCACATGGTGACCTCCTTCGTGGCAGTGGCGGAGTACGTGAATAAGGGAGGGAAGAACACACTCCTCGTCTTCAGCGCCAGGGAACCTTTCGTGAACGTGGGGGTTCATCAGGAGGTCTGGCTAGAGGTGAACCTCGAGTTCACTAAGGCCAACAAGATCCCCGTGGTCAGGAGGGACTTGGGCGGTGGCACTGTCGTGATCACCCCGGGCGAGCTCGACTACTTCGTAGTCGTCAGGAGGGACGAGGCCCCCTCGGACCCCGCCAGCCTCTACAAGAAGTACCTGACCCCCGTGGTCAACGTGCTGAGGAGCTACGGCCTCAACGCGAGCCTCAGGGACCAGGACATAGTGGTCAACAACAGGAAGATAAGCGGGAACGGGGCCATGACCCACGGGAACGCCGTAGTCCTCGCTGGGAACATACTCATGGACTTCGACGCGGAGTTCGTGAGCAAGTGCATCAAGGTCCCCTCGGAGAAGTTCAGGGACAAGATGGCGAAGGACATGAGCGAGTGGATAACCTCAATGAAGAGGGAGCTGGGCTACGTCCCGCCCTACGAGGAAGTGGCAAAGAAGCTGAGGCTCGAGTTCGAGAAGGAGCTTGGCGTGAAGTTCGAGGACTCCAGCTTAACCCCGGTGGAGATAGAGCTCTGGGACAAGCTGGCCGAGGAGAAGATGAGGGAGGAGTGGATCTACTACAAGGACAACAGGCACCCCGACCTGAGGACTGAGAGGTGCGTTAAGATTGCGGGGAACGTCGCGATCTGCCACGTGGACTACAAGGCTAGGAAGCTGGTCAGGCTGACCGTGAGGGTGGTGGACAAGAAGCTGGACGAGGTCTCCATCTCAGGAGACTTCTTCGTCATGTCGCCGAAGGGGTTCGTAGAGAGGCTGGAGGACTCGCTGAAGGGAGTGCCCGTGGAACAGGTGGGATCAAAGATCGACGAGGTCTTCGCGCAGAAGAAGCCCGTGATATTCGGGTTCACCGCTGACGACCTAAAGAAGGCCTTCGAGGAGGTCTTCAACAAGCCGGAAGTCAGGGAGGTGCTCTGAGCCGAACAAATATATGTTCAACGCGACATATCTATTTCCCCGACCTCAAGGGGAGGCTTTTTACTAGGACAAGTTAATTCACCCCCGTGGAAGAACACGCGGTCATTATCGTAGTGGGAGCCGACAGGCCTGGAATAGTCGCTGGAATCGCCTCAAAGTTGGCGGAGAACAACGTGAACATTGTCGACATCTCCCAGACCGTGGTCAGGGGGATATTCGCCATGATAATGCTGGTCGACATCTCCAAGTCCAGAGTCCCGCTCAAGGAGCTGAGGGATATCCTGCAGGCTAAGGGGAAGGAGCTGGGCGTAGAAGTCAACGTCTACCACGAGGAGGTCTTCAGGTACATGGAGAGGCTCTGAGGTGGGAAGTTGAGGTACACCGCTGAGGAGATCCTCGACGTCTTCAGGATGTTGAGGGAGGAAGACCTCGACATAAGGTCGGTAACGCTGAGCGTGAACACGGCTTGGGCGATATCTGACCGGCTGGAGAGGGCGCTGGAAAAGCTGGAGGGCCTGAGGGACCTCCTTGAAAGGTTCTCTACCGTCGTAGATGAGGTGGCCGACAAGTACGGGGTAAAGGTAGTCACCAAGAGGGTCGCAGTGACGCCGGTGCAGTTCTTCCTTGAGCCCTTGGGCAGAGAGGCGGGAGTAGAAATAGCCAGGCTCCTCGACTCCCTGGCGAAGGGGGCGGGGATTGACTACATCAGCGGCTACTCCGCCTTCGTCGACAGGGGCTTCACGAGGGGGTCGAGGGCGGTCATCGACACATTGGCCAAGGCCATGGAGTCGACGGAGAGGGTGACGGGGATGATCAACGCGGCCTCCACATTCACGGGCCTGAACTTCGACGCTGTGAAGCTCTTCGCGGATCAGCTCTTCGAGATGAGCCCCAAGTCTTCGTCGAGGGTCGCGATAATGAGCAACGTCCCCCCTGACTCTCCTTTTGTACCCTCAGCGATCCACGGCCTCGGGATGCCGGAAGCCTCGATAAACGTCGCTGTTAGCGGGCCGGGCGTAATAAAGGGGGCCCTCGAGAGGTCGAAGCCCAGGACTCTCCAGGAGGCCCACGAGGTCATCAAGAAGGCGGCTTTCAAGGTCACTAGGCTCGGCGAGCTTGTAGGTAGGAAGGTAGCGGAGAGGCTCGAGGTGAGCTTCGGGGCGGTGGACCTTTCATTGGCTCCCTCCCCCAACGTCGGGGACAGCGTGGCCGAGATCATAGAGGCGATGGGGGTCTCGAAGGTGGGGGGCCACGGCTCCCTCACTGCCCTCGCGGTGCTCATGGACGCGGTCAAGAAGGGAGGGGCCATGGCTACTTCCCACGTGGGAGGGCTCAGCGGGGCCTTCGTCCCTGTCAGCGAGGACTCCGTGATGGCACAGAGGGCCTTGGAGGGCCACGTGGGGTTCTACCAGCTCTTGGCTTTCTCGGCAGTCTGCAACACCGGGATAGACATGGTCGGGGTGAGCAAGTCCCAGGGGAAGGACAAGGTGATAGCCCTGATCAGCGACGTGCTGTCCCTCGGGATAACCCTGAACAAGACCTTGGGAGTCAGGCTGATCCCGGTGGACTCCCCTCCGGGGACTTACGTCGACCTCGGGGGCCTTTTGGGGAGGGTGGCAGTAGTGAAGTTGGAGGACGTCGACGTGTCCAAGTTCGCGTCCTTGGGAGGCTTCTTCCCGACGACCGTCAAGAGGCTCGAAATAGGCTAGCGCTCGAGGACCCTGATTGCGGCCCTCTCCATTCCCCTCGCTTTCCCCAAGGCTTCAAGGAGCTCGTCCTCCCCCCTCACCTCAAAGTATGGTATTTTGAACGACGAGAAGAGGCCGGAGAAGTCCGCTCTTTCGAGGTCGACTGTCCTTGTTCCCTCCCCGTAGAACCTCTCGTACTCCCTCCCCACGCTCCCCCACCTGGCGTCGTCGAAGATCAGCAGTACGTTCTTCGCCCTCCTCGCCACGTAGGCCACCGACTCCGGAGAGGAGAGGTAGAAGGAGCCGTCGCCCGTGACGGCTATCGTCTTCTTCCCCGTGCTGAAGTGGAAGCCTATCGAGGCCCCCCACGCCCAACCCAGGTGGTCGGCCGCCAAGTCGCCGAAGTAGGTGTTGAAGTCCCTGAGGACTAAGCAGTTCCTGTCGAGCTGGTACTCGTTGAATATCGGCTCCCCCCAGGAGCTGAGCTCCTTCGCGGCTATGCACCTCAGGCTCTTCCTTTCCTCCCTGTACTTCCGCAGCTGCTCGGATTTAACGAAGGCCCACTCCCTGTCCTGCTTCGGGAGCTTGAGGTAGGGCAGGAAGTCCTCGGGGACTGACTGGACGCAGAGGTCGCACGGGAAGTCGTGGTGCTCGATCAAAGAGAACAGGGGGTCGGGGTCGACCCAGACCTTCACCCCCTCCCTCTCCACTATCCAGGGGGCCTCGTGCTCCACCACGATGTAGCCCTCGGCGTCCTCGACCTTGAGGGTAGCGAAAGGGCCGTCGCTGGGGTAGTTCAGCCTCTCCCCCACGGGGTTCTCGACCGGCGCGGAGTTCCTCTCGGCGAAGTCCTTCAGGGCGGAGAAGGCCTCGAACCTCCTCCCGGCCCTGTAGGTTATTAGGGCGACCCTGCTCAACCTGCTCAACAGCTCGTTGGCCCTCTCTATCACCTTCCTCGAGGCCCCGGGGAAGTAGGGGTCCTTCCTGGAGTCCTCTTGTACAGGTTTAGCCAGCAAGTCCCTCCTGAAGGTTATCAGCACCGGCCCTTGAGGCTCGCTGAGGGCTAGGGCTATCGCCCTTTCCAGCTGGCCCAAGGGGTTGTCGTCGTCTAGCCTGAACGCCCTCTTCACCGGGAGCTCGGGGAACTTGAGGTCGACGCTCCAGTGGACCCTCAGCGTCCTGCCGAACTCTCCCCTGGACTTGGGGGACTCTCCGGCCAACACGATGAGGGGGATTCTTGACGTCAACGCGTTCAGTAGGACTCCAGAAGCGTTGAGGGATCCAGGAATCGAGTGCACGAGTGCCACTCCCAGCTTACCGGCCAGCGAGTCGCCTAGGGCTAAAGAGGCCGCCGCGAACTCGTGTGGCACCGTAACTAAGGTCAGCCCGTTGAATGCCTCGAACTCCCTCATCAGCGTGACGTGGTCTGTCCCCAGGACGGCGTAGACCCTCTCGGCCCCTCTCTGCCTGAGCCTCTCGAGGATCGCCCTGCCCAAGCTCTTATAGCTCAACCCGTTTTACCCTCTCGTTCCGCGAGGAAAAATTAGCGAGGTGGCGGGAGCTAATGTTTAAAATGCTTAAACCCATTTAAGCATGATGCCCGAGACTCTAGTAAGGGAGGACAGGCAGGCCAAGTTCTTGAGCGAGCTTCAGGCCTTGGTAAAAGAGATCGAGAACTCCGCCCCGGACTTGAAAGTAGTAGCCTTCATGGAGTACACGGCCCCTCCGGAGCCGGTTAAGCCCAAGGTCATAAAGTTCTCGAAAGTCCTGGAGCTCCTCAGGAAGCTCGCCGAGAGGAACGACGTCCAGGAGGGCGTGTCCAAGGTGATGTTCTACTCCCCGAGCACGGGGAGGAGCAGGGGCTTGACCCCGACAATGATGGCGGGCTTCCAGTACATTAAGCCGGGCGTAGCTACGAAGCCGCACTCCCACAACATGGCCTCCGTCTACCTGGTCGTAAAGGGCAGGGGCTACTCGATAATCGACGGTAAGAAGTTCGAGTGGGAGGAGGGCGACGTCTTCGTAGTGCCCGCCAACGCCGTGCACAGCCACGTGAATACGGGGGACGAGGAGGCGATCCTCTTCGACGTGACGGACTCCGGCCTGCTGGAGAACATGGGGATCCTCGAGTTCAGGGAGTGACCGTCCACTCCCTGTCTCGTGTCGCCGATTTTTGCCCCACTTTCAAGAGGAGGAGCACCAGGGTCCCAAATCACATTTAAATAGTTGTTGCTCAACACTCACCGCAGTAATGCCCGCGTTAGGCGAGTTCTTCTTAGTGGTCGCCGCAGTGCTCCTGGGTATCCTAGTCATCAGCTACATATCGGCCGTACTTGTCCCCCAAGAGAACTTCGCCATGTCTCAACAGAGGGCGATCAACCTCGCTTCGTCCTCGACTATCGCTGTAGGACCCCTTATGGTAGACCCCGTAAATCGTGTCGCCTCAGCCGTCTTCGAGTTCTACAACCCGGGCGTCTCGACTAACCTAACGGTCATAGTGTTTCAAGTCAACTCCTCACTCGTTAGTTCGGTTGGTCAGCTGGTCCCCAACAGTCTGCCCGCATACATCGTATATTTGCCCAGCGGGAGCAACGCGTCTGTTGTCAAGATTGACACCCCCATATACGACCTCAGCGGGAGGGTGCTCCTCAACGGAACTTATAAGGTATATACCGTACCGGCGAACGTCCCGTTCACGGTAAAGGTCTACGGCGTATCGAGCAACCAAGTACTAGTAATCTGGTTCCTCTGGTACACGGGTGGCTACTGGTTCAGAGTATCTTATTCCTTTACTGGGGTGCCCCCGAGTTGAAGGGACTTTCTTCAGTGATCCTGTTCCTTGTCCTCCTAGTCATGCTGACGGCAATATTGATCCCGGCACTCGAGGTCATTCAATCTACGTCCGTTTTTCAATATCAGGGCGAACTGACGGGCTTCCCCTACAGTCAGCTACAGAGCCAGGAACTGCGCCGTATTTTCCTGGGAAATCCCCAGATCTACTACAACTCCTCGACTAGTCCCTACATAGAGCTTATCTACAAGTCGACGCCTTACCCGATCAACATAACCCAGGTCTTCTATTATAACGGCTCCGTGTGGAAAGCCACACTCCAACTACCAATAGGCATTTGGGGGAACTACACAATATTCCTTCCTTCCGAGGCCTTCAACAGGCCAATAGTTATAGTTACAGGGATGGGCAACATCCTTTATTTGAAGCCCAACACCTCTACGACGCTCATTTCGTATGTAAAGTAGGGGGATGAACGTGCGTCGGGCACACGTCGCAATCAACAACATTTACTTCGCACCGACGTCGATAAGTCGCCGCGCCTCAAGACGGGTTAGTTCAGGGTCTTTTGCTCAGGAGCCGTTTCCTCCCAGCGCGAACCGCTGTGACTGTGACTATCCCGTAAGTGGGGGTTTTAGCGGCGTCGGCCTCGGTCTCGCTGAAACCTTTTCACCCCTAGACACGGCTTTTACCCAAAGCGGCGGTGAGCCTGAATGAGGGGCCTTTCTGACGTGGTATCAACGATCATGATTCTAGTCATAGTCTTGATCTTTCTCTTTCCGCTGATATTGTACATCGAGAACTCGAGGCAGTACGAGTCATACCTGGGCTCCTATACGAACGACTACATCTTTCTCAAACAGTTAGAGGACGAGCAAGTGAACGCCGGCTATCCCTCGCTGTTTTACAACGGGACTTCGATTATCTCTCAGTACGCAAATGGCACTTTCGTACCCAAACACAATTTGACCATAGTCGGCATACTTTATTTAAACCAGCAAGGGGTGTGGCAGAACATAACTTCCCTTAAGTACCCGATCACAATTTACACCGACAAACAGGTAATTCAATTACCAAGTGAGTCCGTCGGTAGGCCGATAGCCATAGCCACCTCTTACGGTAATTTGTTCATCCTATCTCCGGGGTCTGCGCTGGGGCCGTACTCCCCCTGATCCAGGGCGAAGGGGCCTGACAAAAGGAAAGCTGTTTGCGTGCGTGACTAGGCTGACGGGACGCCACATTCCGACCTGAGGCGTCGGGCGGGTTCGTCGGGAGACTCCGCGCCGACAGGGTCGAAAGGCGGCTCGCCCGTCGGAGTGGAGGGGTTTCCGAGAGACGCCCCGAAGGGCTAGCGAGTCAGCTGTCCCTGGGCTCGTCGGCTCCGCCGCAGAGGGTCAGCAACGCGGGCCTGTAGCGCCTGATTGCCCTGAAGCCAGCGTAGTTGTGCCCCCTCAGCCCCCCGCTCATGCTCCTCGGCACGTGCATCAGCTCGTGGAGCACGGTCTCCAGCTTGTCCTCGCAGCTCATCCTGTCGAACTTCTCCGAGATGACCTCTATCACGTACAGGTACTTGGGCTCCATCACGAACCTCCACTGGGAGGGCAAAGCGAACGTCCTGGCTATTGCCCTGCTCTTGGAACCCCTAGTCCTTATGAACGCGATCTTATCCAGGTCCAGCCCCAGGTTCAGCCTCTCGTTGATGAGCTCGGCCATCTTCCTGACGTCTTCCGCGAACTCGAAGCGGAGCCTCCTCCCCAACGGCTTTCTGTCCGGCGGACGCGAATAAACGGCTTACTCGTCCAAAATCGGCCTCCTCGCCATGCCGTTGTGGGTCATGCCCTGACCCTTGAACCTCTCCTCGAGGAAGGCGTCCCCCCCTCGTGGTAGCCCCTCTCCTCCCAGAAGCCGTCCACGTAGTCCTCCCTGAACTCTACAGCTGTCAGCCACTTGGCGCTCTTCCACGCGTACAGGTGGGGTATAATCGGCCTGGCGGGGAACCCCTCCTTCAGCTCGAGCCTCCTACCGTTTATCCTCAGGGCGATTATCGAGTCCTCGTGCAGGGCGTCCTCCACGGGCACTACCGAAGTGTAGCCGTCAAGCGAGGCGAACACCACCCACTTGGCGTCGGGCCTCACCCTGGCCATTTCCGCCAGCTTCCTGATCTTGACCCCCTCCCACCTGACGCCCTTCACAGACCAGCCCGTCACGCAGTGGAAGTCCCTGACGTAGTCCGTGTCTACCATTTTCTCCAGCTCCTCGTAGCTCAGCTCCAGGGGGTTCTCGACCAAACCCGTCACGAACAGCCTCCACTTGCTCAAGTCCACCCTCGGCACGCCCAAAGCGGCGTAGTAGATGAACTTCTTGACGTAGTGCTGGTTGGGGGGCTCCACGTCGTGATCCTCCTCCCCGGGCTAAAAAGCGGGAGATTAATCGCGAACGGCACGCTGGGCGCTTATTATTCAGTAGGCCAACTAGAGCACAGCCGATGAGGGCACTGGTGTTCTCGGCACTAGGCCACGTCTTCCCCATCAGCTTAGTGGAGGGCTCTAAGGCCCAGGTGAGCACGGAACTCAAGTGGAGGAACTTCGTCAGCGTGTCCGTAGAGGGGAAGGAGCCGAAGGAGTTTAAGGCCAAACTGCCCTACGCGGCGGAAGCCGAGGCGTTAAAGGCCGAGGGTTACGAGGTTAGGACTGTGCTGCTCGTGCCCATAACCTTCGCCGTGTACATGAGGGACCCTCCCGAGGACGTCAACTCGCTCAGGAGGGACGTGGTCTCCTTCGTGAGGACTTCCGTGGACTCCGAGTTCGACGAGGTGAGGGTCGTCCCCGTCAGCGGGCACTTCAGGCTAACCGTCAGCGGCCTCCCCGTGGTGGTATCGTCGCACATAGGCAACGCGAGGTACGAGGTCTTCTACACGGTTAGGAGCGAGTCCCTGGGGTTCAAGCCGGACTTAATAGCCCTCGACACCACCTTCGCGGGGGGCCAGCTCGCGGCCTCGTTGCTGGAGGGCCTGCACTACGCGGTTCTCGACGCCGCCTTCCTCCTGGGCAAGGAGGTCAAGTTGTACACCTTCTCGGCGGAGATGCACGACGACCACGCCGCCCTGGTGAGGAACCTCGTGGGCTACACGGGAAGGCTAACGCCTAAGGACGTCAGGCTGGCCCTAGAGGAGGTGCAGAGCGTGGGGAGGGTGGGGGGCTCGCCGATCGAGGCCAGGGGGAGGAGCCTGTTCGCCGAGCTGAGGCTGGCCCTGGAGCTGTGCTCGCCGCTCTACTTCGCCCAAAGGGCGCTAGACTTGAGGGAGATCGGGGCCTACAACCCCGACCAGCTCGAGGCCTACATCTGGGACAACGCCAGGGCGGAGAAGAGGGCGGAGTACTCGGTCAGCTTCGGGGCCAGCCTCTTCAAGGGGGCGGTGACCTACTCCGTATGGAGGGACGTAGTCGACGCGATCAACAAGAGCCTGGGGGAGCCGCCCTACTCCCTGAACTCCCTGTCGCGAGTGCTGGAGCTCATGCCCAAGGCCTGCTCCGACGCCTTCGTCAAGGAAGTAGGCCCCGCGCTGTCGCTGGTCTCCCAGCTCGAGTCTGGGAGGGAAGAGTACACGCTGGGGGAGCTGAAGGAGGCCCTCAGGAGGCCCCTAGCTGAAGTGCTGGAGTTCGTCAAGTCCAAAGAGTTGGACAGGGCGATCAGGAAGCACAAGAGGGAGTGCCCGGAAGCTGAGTGGGGCGCTTTCGGGCTGTTGGACGAGGCGGTGACGGTCACCAGGGGCGGCAAGCTGATGTACTCGGAGAACTGCTGGAAGAACGTCATCAAGGCCTTCAGGGAAGCATCAGGGCTGGCCGAATGAGGTCGTATTTGCTTTTCGTAAGGTGCGACAGGGAAGTCAGGCTGAGGACTAGGTCTAAGGAGTTCCTAGTCCCTAAAGGGGAGCTAATTTACGTCGGCTCCTGTAGGAAAGGCTGCGTGCAGAGGGTCTCGAGGCACCTCTCGAGCGAGAAAAAGCCTTTCTGGCACGTAGACTTCCTCCTAGCGGAGTGCGATGCTAAAGGAGCCCTGTTCGCGGAGCTCGGAGAGAGGGAGCTGGCCCGCCTCCTTTCGGCTTGCGGTTACGTCCCGGGGTTCGGGAACAGCGACGACCCGGAGAACCCGTCCCACCTCTTCGTATGCCCCTTCAGCGTCGCGGTGAGGTTGGTCACTTCAGCCCGAAGGCCCTGAGGAAGTTGTCCCTGATCTTCGCCTTCAGCTCCTCTACCTCTACCCCCTTGACCTCAGCCAGGTATCGAACGGTCTCCGGTATCATGTTCGGCTTCAGGAACACTCCCCTGTACTCGTAACCCCCGTCGCTCTCCGTCAGGATTATGGAGGGGTCTGCCTTCTCAGCTACTGTCCCGTGCTTCCTCTGGCTCTTCACGAACGGGTTCACAGTTATGAAGTACCCCGCCCCCTCTATGTCCTTGAGGAGCTCCACGGGCCCGCTGTACCAGTGGAATATGGCCCTCCTCACGTCGTTCTTGACCAGGAGGTCGAGCGCGTCCCTCCAGGCGTCCAAAGCGTGGACGTTGAACGTCTTGTCCCTCGCTTCCCTGGCGAACTCCGTGAGCACCCTGGCCTGGTCTTCCTTGCTCGCCTTAGCGAACCTGTAGTCGAGGCCTATTTCGCCCACGAAGTCCGCACGGCTCACCAGCTCCAGCACCCTCCTGTAGTCCTCCCTGTGAACCTCCCAGGGGTGAACGGCGACCCCCACTAATACTCTCCGGGACTTGAAGTTCAGGGTCTTTACCGAGGACTCGTAGTCTGTCGACACGCAGGCTATCACGTAGTTCTCGTAGTCGAGCGAGTGCAACCCGTCGCAGTGGCAGTGGGCGTCGAAGAACTCGGCCTTAGACAAGTCCAACCTGTTTTCAGTCAACGCGATTCTTACTTAACCCCTAGAGTGAAAAAGTCATGTAGCCGTCTCGGCTTGGCTCTGAGGTTGTACGCCCTGCGGCCTGAGCCCGAGGGCCTCGACCAGCTTCGCCACGACTATCTCCGAGTCGCCCTTGGAGAGCCTGATGAGCTCGTGGGTCTCCAAGTAAATTGTCGTAACCCCCTCCACGCTCAGCGGGTAGTTGGTTATGAGGAACCTGGCCTTCACGGGGCGTTTGACCTTCTCGTGCTCGACCTCGTTGACCTTCTTGAGGTCTTCAATGTCCGGGTCGTAGGTCGGGCTCCCGCTGAATATCCTCACGTTGCCGATGTAGACGCCGTCGCCCGTCGCGAAGAAGACGTCTACTAGCGTCGTCTTCCCCTCGCTGGTTTCTACCCTCTTGCCCCTCGGGTGGACGTAGGTTATTCCCTCTACTTTCGCGATCCCGTTCCTAACCGAGGCCTCGATCATCTTCACCAGGGAGCCCACGTCCTTCATGACGTTGTTCTCGATCAGCTTCTTCCTGACGCACTCCGCGTCGCGGCAGTCCTTCAGCGCGTTCTCGTACTCCATCCTCGCGTAGTTCAGGAGCTGGTGGACGGTGACTATTTCCCCTCCCTTCCACAGCGGGATGACCAGGTCTGTGAGCTCCTTCGAGAAGTCCGGGCAGTAGGCCTCGAGAATTTCTCTGACGTCCTCCTCGGTGAGGATGTAGTCGAGGGAGACCCTCGTCTCCTCGAGCCTCCTCCTTATCGCCAAGTCCGTCACCTTGCTGTAGGCCTCTGTAGGCATGGCGAAGACCAAGGGGACTCCGACCCCGCTGTTCACGAACCTGAGTATCTCCTGCGAGTGCGTTTCCCTCACCTCGTCGACGAGTAGGATCGGCCTCCCGAAGACTGCCGAGTAGTCCCTCAGGGCGGAGAGCATGCCGTCGAAGTCTTTCGAGTAAGAGTTGCAGTAGAGCCTGAGCCTTGCGTCGTCGAATCTATTGCAGACCCTGAGGAGGTGGTCTTCGAACCTCACTCCCAGGAGCCTTTTCAGGAAGCCGTAGCCCAACTTCGTCCGTTCCGCGTAGAGCGACGAGACCAGCTCGCTCCTCCTCGCGGAGACGTCGAACTTGACCCAGAACTCGTCGGCTATCCTCTCCTTGTTCGACATGTCGAGGAACACCGCGTCGCCTATCTCCTGGGCTAAAGCCCTCAACAACGTCGTCTTGCCCGTCCCGGGCTGTCCTATGACCGCGACTACCTCGCCCTTCTTTATCGCCTCCTTGATCTCGTTCAGTGCCTTCCTATAGGACGGCCCGGCGAAGTTCAACTTCCCCTTCCAGGTAGTCACCGAAACCCTGGGGAACTCGCACGGCATGGTCTCACCCCTTGGCCTTGACTATCCCGTAAACTACTCCCTTCCTCACGAAGCCCTCTTCCCCTCCGGCGATCAGGAAGTACCTCTCCTCCACGTGCTTCCTCAGGGCCCTGTAGAACACCTCTTGACTCAGCCCCATCTCGAGCCTTATGGCCCTCAGCTGGGCGTAGCCAGTGTCGTCCGAGACCCTGGAGTATGCCTCGTCGAACTCCCTGGTCAGCTCCTCGGGGTTGGGGAAGTAAAAGTCGAACCTTTTCGCCAAGTCCATTACGTCGGGACTGAATTCCCCCCATCCGCAGGCGGGGTACACTTTTCTCCCTTTCTTTACGAGGAGTCCATAGTCCTCTAACGCCTCGATCACGGCCTTGAGCTCCTTCTCGCCAATCCCTGAGGCTTTAGCGATCTCGCTCAATGAGACCCCGTCCCTGTTGCTGGTTATACTCTTGGCGTAAGCACACATCGTGGTACTGAGCTTGACGAGGACCGTTTATAAGGGATATGGGGAATACCCAGGGGTGTATTTGTGTCTTACAATGTAAACATGCTTTACAGTAAAACTTAAATAATGTGAAAACAAGCGTTCTCTGATGTCCGACCGACCCGGCTCCCAGAATGAACAAGACAAGAAGACCGTCACGATAAGGGGCATAGATAGGAAGCTCTACGAGATGGCGGCGGAGACCGCGAGGAAAACGGGGAAGACGGTAGGGGAAGTCGTCAACGAGTCGCTGAGGCTGTTCTTCTCCGCCACGGGGAAGCTGAGCGAGATAGCCGACGAGACCGTTGCTAAGTTAGCGGGACTGAAGGAGAGCTTCGAGTCAGGACTGAGGGAGTCCAAGGGAGAAGTCCAGGTGATATCGAACGTGGACGAGATAAGCGTCAGGAGGGCCGAGCTGGAGTCGCTGGGGAAGAAGGTCTCGTTCCAAAACGTGAAGAGGCTCGTCCTAGAAGACCTGACGGACGAAGACATAGAGAAGTACATACACTCGATCGTTAACGTGGACGAGGTCGTGGTGCCAAAGGGCGTCAACAGGCTGAAGTTATTGACTAAGGGCAGGCTGATAAGGAAAGTCACGACGATGTGATTTTTCCTGCTTTTCCGCTTTCTTAAGGTTCATTGACGTCTTCCGCGGGACATTAAACGTTTTAAGGGTTGACAAGAAGAGGGTTATTGCCGGGGTAGCTCAGTCGGCAGAGCGTCGGGCTGTTAACCCGATGGTCGGAGGTTCGAGTCCTCCCCCCGGCGCCACCTTTGCGGTTTCAATGTAACCAGGACCTCACCTTCACCCTCTTACCCTCCTTAACGGCCTCATACTCCAACGTGACATCCCCGCACCTCTTCCTCACCCTTATCCTTTCCTCGCCCAAAGCCTCTACGTGCTCCAGCTCGCATTCGCCCAACTCCTTAGTCAGGATCTCGTCCACCTCCTGGAGGTTCTTCGCGTAGAACTCAATCTCCAGCCCTTCCGGCGTGAACCTTATCTTGGTGGCCCTTACTGAGGAGAAGTAAGAGAAGTAGATCGCCAACGCCGTCCCGAAGGCTGAGATCGCTAGAAGGATTGGGAACTCTCCGATCAGGGGGAGCTTCGGCCCGAAATAATATATCAAGAAGTAAACAGCGGTGGCAGTAAGCGAGCCGGTCAGGGCGAGCAGGACCGAATTACGTACGTTCTTGCCTATGACCGAGGAGTAAAAACCCAACATGACCCCGTTCAATACGGGTATCCACCAGACCGCTAAGGCTAGGGAAATCGCCTTAATGACCGGCCTCAATTCCTTCGGTCTTACACTCGCAAACTGATCTAATAAATAAGGGCTCTCGCTAGCCCCCTGGCTTAATATTTGAGGGCCTCGCTCCTCACCTCTCCCTTCGGCGTAGCTATCCCGTAATACTCGTGGAACAGCCTCTCCATCTTCGCGAACTCGTTGAACGTCTGGAAGGCGTTCCACGCGATTTCCCAGTACTCGCCGCTGTTAACAGAGTCCAGGGCCTCCCGCACCTTGTCCTTCAAGTGGTAGTACTCGTGGTCCGTGTAAGTAGGCTCCACGAGCTCGAGCCTGTTCTCCCCGAAGAGCCACCCGTTGAAGCCGTCCCTTATGATTTCTGGAACCGCGCCGTCTATAGAGGCCACGCTGGGCACCCCGTTGACTCCAGCTTTCATGAAGCTCGTCCCCGAGGCCTCCCAGCCCGAGAAGGGGGTGAAGAGCCAAACGTCTGACGCCCATATCGCCAACCTCTCTATGGCGGGAGTGACGTTCACTAGGAGGTTCGCCTTCCCCTCGTCCTTGAGCCTCTTGAACTCCTTCATCATCCCTATCCCGAAGCCCTCCAGCGGGTGTGCCCTCCCTCCGAGGACGAACTCCGCCTCGTTGTGGAGCTCCTCAGCGAGCTTGACCGCCAGCTCGGGCCTCTTGTACCTCGTGACCCTCCTCACCCAGCTAATTACAGGCCCCTTGGGATCCCTGCCGAAGAGGGCCCTGAAGCTCTCCCTCCTTATCTCCTCCCTGGCCCTGACGAACTCGGCCTTGCTCCTGACGCTCCTCAACCTCCCGTGCTGCCACCTCGGGATCTCCACAGCGTTAGTCACAGCCCTAATTTTGTGGGAGTGGTGGGGGAAAGTCCTGAGGACGAAGTTCAGCATCTTCTTGCTCACGACTATCCCCTCCTGCGCGGCCGAGAGGGCGAGCTCAGTCATTACGACCGGGTCGAAGGGGAACTCGTAGCCGAACTCCTCCCTGAAGAACTTGGCCGGGAAGCTCGGGTGGCCCCAGGGGGCGGGGGTGTGAATTACGACCCTGTACCTGGGGAACGTCCTGAGGAGCACCATGAAAGCGGGGTAGGACTCCTGGAGGTCTACCCACTCAACCCTGTCCCAACCGACGAAGTCCTCGATGTACTTGAGGGCCGCCTTGGCGAGGATCAAGTGCTTGTAGAACCTGAACTCCTCCGAGGAGTCGATGTAGAGCCTTTCCGTGGCCCTAACCGCCCAGTCGGGGAAGTTCACCTTGACGAAGACCGCTCTGGCCTTGTTCAGCTTGTATGACAGGAAGTCGACCTGCACTATCCCCTTCCTCGTCTCGATCTCGGCAGAACCTACGTTCTCTAGAGTGTTAAGGAAGGCGTCAGTCCTCTCCTCTAAGGGGATCAAGTTGCCATCCCTGAACTCGTACTTGACGTAACCCTTAGGGTAAAACAGAGTGATGACTGTGTACTCGACCCCGAGCCTGGCGGCGGCGTAGAACTTGTCCCCCTCCAATACCCCAAGGCCCCCCGCAAAGGGGTTGTCCAGGTCCAAGGCCAGCTCCGACGTTATGCTGACTATCACACTGACACGGAGGCTCGGGGAACCTATAAGCTAATGCGAGAGGGGTTCGTAATACTCATGCGTTATGTAAGGTAAAGAACCCAAGGGTATTACGTCATTTGTTGCCGATGAAGACTTTTGAAATGACTTCGCCCGGCCTCCCCGTTCCCTCGGCCTCCCTCATGACCTCGACCTGGGCAGAAATCGCTCTGTACAGGGCGCTCTTCGTGACGTCATTACCCCTCGCGATCAGCCTGGCGTGGACTATCGAAGGCCTTATCCCCTCGCCCGTTATGGGCATCACCGCGCCCGCGGCCTCCCCGACCTTGTACTTCGAGACCTTGAGCCCTCCCATCGAGACCCTCGCGACCCCGTACTTGACCACATTGCCCAAGAGCAACTTCTTCAGCCTCCCCACCAGCTCGTCGTAGCCCGCCTTACCGCCTATGCCTATCCTCGCCCCGTAGGGGCCTGGGAAGACCCAGGCGTAACCCGTTATGTCGGAGAAGAAGTAGGTGTTCAGGGTGTCCTCTTCCGCCCTGTAGTCGGTCTCGTACTGTATAGCCAAGGCGGTGTCGGAGGGGTCTAGGGCCTGGTACCCCCTGGCGTCATATACGGCGTCGTACTTCTCCTCCCTGCCGTTGGAGATCACGGCGTTCCCCTTGATCATCGCGTAGAAGCCCATCCGCACTTCCAGCCCCTCGGCCAACCTCTCCAGGAACTCCCTCTTGTCTATGACGTAGGCGAAGGGCCTCTTGGACTCCAGCTCGTGTATCAACCGGCCGTCGAGGAATATCCTATACCTCTTTATCTTGAACAGGATCTCCCTCCTCCTCAGGGGGACTTCCCCCGTGTCGAGGACGACCCAGCTGCAGGGCTTAGAGGCCAGCGACCTCTCCCTTTCGTAAACTACCACTTCTCCCTCTAGGGCCCTGGCCAACGTTAGGCCGGCGGGGCCCGCCCCTATTACTGCAATCTTCACGGTCAGTTGAACGAATTCCCTGACCGAATTAAAGCGGAGAGGCCCGCGGTAGTTTAATTAGCTCCTCCCGCTAAAACCCGTGGTCATCGGGGAAACGCCGCTAAACGACATCTCAGGGTAAGAAGCATGAAGACGCCGTTCAGTAAGCAGAAAGACAGGGTAATTCTTCACACGAGGTTGTACCACGCGGTCTTCAAAGGGAACAAGGTCAGGGGCCACATTGAGGACGCCGGGCTCAAGGTGGACTTCATAGGGAAAGTGGACAAGGCGCCGGAAAGCCCCGAGGAGGCCCACAACGCAATAGTCTCCCTCTTCAGCGAGCCCCCAACCGAGGTGAAGCTCGGGGCTGTAGTTCTGGCCAAGAACTCGAGGGCCAAAATTAGGGCTTGGGGGATCAAGATCAACGACGTCAAGGCCCTCTTCAACAAGCTTTCGACCCTCAAGTTCATCCCCGTAGACGTGAAGGACCTCTCCGACGTTTACGGCATGAGGATAGGCGAGGTCAAGAGGGCCCTGAAGGAACCGAAGGTTGGTACTTTAACGGAGCAGGCCACGAAGGAGAGGGCGAAGAGGTACAAGGCCAAGTCCAGGGTGGCGAAGGTCGGAGAGGTGACCGCGAAGCTCGTCTTAAAGGGGAGGGCGCCCAAGGTCGAGCTCTACCTGGGGACGGTGAAGCTCTACGAGGGCCAGGTGAGCGTCAACGCGGTGGACCAGTACTTCAAGATGAGCAACAAGGAGCTCGTGGAGGAGGCGATATCCCACCTAGAGGCGCTGATCAACCTCCTTGGGAAGGCCGGGGATCAGATGGTCATTCCGGGCATAGTCGAGGGGAAAGTGAGGGACGGCAAGGTGTTCATAAGGACAGCGACTGAGAGGGCAGTCCTCCCGTGGGGAGGCTATCAGTCCCTCGTCAGTTTCGTGAACCAGTTGAGGCAGATGGTGAGCTGAGCTCCGTGGACGAGGCCGGGCGACCGACGCCCTCCCGCTGTTATTAACCCCGGTGCCACCTTAACGGAGTCGTGTACGTTGAGCTTACGGCCGAGATGGTCAGGGAAAGGCTCGGCGTTTTGCCGGCAGGGAGCTTCGAACAACACGCCCACTTACCGATGGCGACCGACGTGGTTTTAGCTGAGGCGGTCGCCAGGGAAGCGGTTGAGAGGACGAGCGACAGGGGGGTGATCCTCCTCCCTCCTGTTTACTACTCGGTCTCCTTGGAGCACGGCTCCTTCCCCTACGTGGGGAGCGACTATGTACCCTTCATAGAGTACATGACCGGCATCGCCCTCTCGGCCCTCAGGTTCCTCAGGGGGCTCATAATCGTGAACGGCCACGGAGGTATAGAGTCTGCCCTCGACGTCGTGAAGAGGAGGGTGAACTTCTCGGGGGCCAAGAAGGTCAGGGTCTTCAGCCTCCCCCAGTTCTACTCCAGGTTCTCCCCCTGCGACATGCACGCCGGCGCGATTGAGACCTCCCTCATGGCCTACCTTGGCCTTTACAGAGGGGAGCCGAGCGTCCGGGCTAGGTGCTCGCGTGAAGCCTTCGACACGCTCCGTTCTGACGAGGTGAGCGAAAGCGGGGCCGTGGCACAGGAAGTCAGGGCAGACCTGGAGCTTGGGAAAAAGGTCTTCGAGGAGGCCGTGGACTCTCTAGTTAGGCTTATCCTTGAGGTAGACTAAGTGCACCTCGTTCCCGCACCGGCACACATCGCAGGACTTGAGCCTGAGCCTGGGGGACTTCTCCCCTTCGAAGCCCTCGCCTTGAAGTAAGCTTACCCCGCTGCCGAAGAGCCTAGGCGATATGGTCACCCTGACCTCGTCGTAGCAGTCCGCCCTGACGAACTCCCAAATGGTTCTGCCTCCCCCCTCGAGCATGACCTTCCTGAGCCCGAGCGAGTAGAGGTCTTTCGCTATCTCGCATGGGTCGAGGCTCGCCCTCCTGACCTCAACCCCTTTCGACCTGAGGGTCGAAGCAGTTTCGCCCTCGCTTTCCGTGTAAACGATCGTCCTAGGGGGGACGCTGAAAATCCTCGAGTCTGGGTTCAAGTTCAGCGACCTAGACAGGATCACCCTTGCCTTGGCCCTCCTCAGGACTGGGTCGTCGACCCTCACGGTGTTCGCCCCTACCATCACTGCGTCGACCTCCTCCCTCAGCCTGTACTGCCTCTCCTTGTCGTAGGGGCAACTGAGCTGGCTGAAGCCGTCCTTAGCCGCTAACCTCCCGTCGACGCTGATCGCCGAGAAAATTATTATATACGCTCTCATAGGATCAATTGGTATGAACTTATTGAAAAGCTATGCCCCCTCGCCTGGGACAGATAGAAATATGAACAATTGGGAATATTTCGGCTCCGACGCCATGAACCTGGACGAGGTCAGGGAGGCCCTCCTGAAGGGGCAACCGGTCATGGTGTATGACTTCGACGGAAGGGAGGAAGAGGTCGACGTGCTGTTCTACGCCGGGAAGGTGGACTGGAGGTCGGTGAACTTCCTGAGGAAGCACGCTGGAGGCTTAATATGCTACGTAACCGGCCTGGAGGAGGCCGAGGCCCTGGGCCTGAAGTTCATGAGCGAGATGGTCAAGGAGAAGTACCCCAGGCTGGCGAGGAGACCAGGCTACGGCGACGAGCCCGCCTTCTCGATATACGTCAACCACGTGTCCACCAGGACGGGCATTAGCGACGAGGACAGGGCGAAAACGATAAGGGAGCTACACGAGGTGGTCAGGCTCACGAAGGTCGATCCAGTCGGGGCCAAAGAGAAGTTCTACTCGGAGTTCTACTCGCCGGGCCACGTCCCGATCCTGGTCTCCAGGGGGCTCGACAGGAGGAAGGGGCACACTGAGCTCGTGGCTGCCCTCCTGGAGCTGGTAGGGCTGGAGAGGAGCGGCGTAATAGCCGAGGTGCTCGACGACGGGGCCAGCATGAGGAAGGAGAAGGCGTTCGAGCTGGCTAGGCACTGGGGGATCCCCTTCGTCAGCGGGAAGGAAATAGTGGAGGCGTATAAGAAGTGAGGAAGTACGGCGTGGCCGACACGACCTTCTCGAGGGTCGACATGGGGAGCGTAGCGGTAAGGACGATCGAGAGGGAGGACCCAGAGGCGGAGGTAGTGAGGTACACAGTCCCCGGGATCAAGGACTTGCCGGTGGCGGCCAGGAGGCTCCTCGACGTGGGTTGCGACGGGGTAATAACGCTGGGCTGGGTCGGGAAGACCACGCTCGACAAGTACAGCTACTTGGCGGCAAGCATAGGGCTGATAACGGTACAAGTCCTCACCTCGAAGCACGTGATCGACGTCACCGTCCACGAGGACGAGGCCGAAGACCCCGAAGAGCTCGTGAAGATAGCTAAAGACAGGGCGGAGAAGCACGCCAGGAACCTCGTCCTCCTCGTAAGGGACGGGAGGGCTGCCCTGACTAAATTCGCTGGAAAAGGTCTGAGGCAGGGGTATGAGCATGCCGGACCGCTCGATTAATTTGGGGATAGTGGTAGCGGAGTTCAACTACGACGTCACCCACCTGATGCTGGAGAAGGCCAAGTCCCACGCTAAGTTCCTGGGGGCCAACGTGAGGGTGATAGTGAAGGTCCCTGGGACTTACGACATGTCGCTGATGGTCAAGGAGCTCTTAAAGAGGGACGACATAGACGCGGTAGTCACTCTGGGAGCAGTCATCAAGGGGGAGACGAGGCACGACGAGATAGTCGCTACCCAGACCGCCAGGAAGCTATTGGACCTCTCGGTCGAGTTCGGGAAGCCGGTGGCCCTGGGGATCATCGGCCACGGCGCTACCAGGGAGCAGGCCCTTGATAGGGCGGAGGAATACGCCGCGAGGGCCGTGGAGTCAGCAGTCAAGATGGCGGAGAGGGTCAGGGCGTTGCGCAACCTTAAGCCAGGGGAGTCCGCGGTGATAGAATGAAGATATTGGAGCTGAGGCTAAGGGGTTACAGGGAGTGGACTGAGAGCCTGGGAAGCGACAGGGAGTGGAAGATCCAGAGCGTCCAGCACGACCTCGCTTCTAGGCTCGCTAAGGTAGCGGGGGAGGTAGGCTCTTTTTCCATCCCCTACAGGTTCGACTCCTACATACTGCTCGCGGATGGAGTGAGCTCTGAAGGCTTGGAGCGCGTTATCGACTCCTTTTCTAAGGTTGCACCCGTGAGAGTGGAGGCGTGCTGGGGTTTCGGAGAGGACTACCTAGAAGCCCTCAAGTCCTGCGGCTCCCGAAGGGAATACCCCGACACCGAAGTGCTGGTGGCCCACTTCGACCTCGACGGGTTCACTGCCCTCAGCGACAGGACTGACGCCTTCCTTAAGGTGCGCGAGTTCGCCCGGGAGGTCGAGGAGTTCTTCCTGGAGAGAGGGGGCCTGACGCACTACTTGGGAGGGGACAACGTGGTCGTCTTCCTCCCGCCTTCGCGGAAGGACAGCGTTGTCGAGTTCCTCAAGGGGAAGACGGGCGTCAAGGTAGGAGTTGGGGTAGGGAAGACCCCCAGGGAGGCCCTGAGCGTCGCTGCTGAGCAGTTGGACTCCATAAGGAGGGCCAGGGTTTGGGCAAAGAGAGGCTGTACTTGAAGCTCGGAGGGGCCTTCCTAGGCAGGGAGCTGAGGTACGAGGAGGACGTCCTCATCGAGGTGGAAGAAGGGAAAATATCGAGTATAGGTAAGGGGACTGAGGGGATAGACCTCAGGGGCTACGTCGCTTTTCCTCCTTTAGTGAACGCCCATGCACACACGCTGGATTACTCCTTCAAGGAGTTCGGGGTTGATAGAACCATAAGGGAGCTGGTGGCCGACCCGAACAGCCTGAAGTACGAGATGTTTAAGCGGAGCCCATCGAGGGGGACTAAGGAGTTCGTCGGGCACTCGAGGTCTTACGGGGTGGGGGCGGTGCTCGACTTCGTAGAGGAGGGGGTACAAGGAGTCAGGAGGGCGAAGTCCGAAGCCGAGGGGCTCCGCTATTACGCCCTGGGGAGGCTCGACTCCTTTTCTGATGAGGAGCTCAAGACCTTAGCTGAAGAGGCCGACGGCTTCGGGTTGCCCAGCTCTTCCTCCTATTCCCCTAGCCAGCTGGAGGTTATTTACGGGGCGTTCAAGCACAAGGTCAGGGCGGCACACGTCTCGGAGACTGTCAGGCAGTACCTGAGGAAGGACTGGGAGGTCGTGCTGAACCACTTCAAGCCCTCGCTACTGGTTCACGCCACTCACTTCACGAGGAAGGACTTCGAGGAAGTCCTCGACTTGCCCGTGGTTTTCTGTCCCAGGAGCAACATGTGGCACGGGGTAGGGATCCCCAGGATTGCGGAAGCTATCGAGGCAGGGGTTAAGGTGATGTTCGGCACCGACAACGGGGCCTGGAACAGCCCGAACCTTTGGGAAGACCTGAGGCTTTCCCTGCTGATAACGAGGCTCCAGAGGCCCGGTAGCGACTTCTCTAGGGAGATACTGAAGGGGGCGACGACGAACGCCTACGACTTCTTGGGCTTGAGGCTCTCGATTGAGGAGGGGAACGAGGCGGACTTCTACCTTTACCCTAAAGAACTCTTGGAAGGAGCGTTCAACCCTTACGTCGCCATTATCAAGAGGGCCGAGAGGCCTGTTCACGTGAGCGAGGTTGTTGGAGGACTGCGCGAGTTCAGTCGGTTGCCCTGAGCCGTTTAGCAACGATTAATACTCGCTCCGAACATAAGGGCGTATGAACCGCCTAGCGTTACTCTCGGCACTCTTGCTCTCGGCCCTCACCTTAGGCCTAAACGCTTACGCCGCTTCTTGGTATTCCGTTCAGCATTCGACTAACTACTCCTTCCTCAATTACTACGGCGACCTCTACGCCTCCGTCATCTACAACGCCAGAGTCGTCACGCCTGGGTTCGTCTCCGATTACAGCCTGAACGTCACCATGACCTTCTCCAACCGGGCTGGCACGTACTCGGATAACCTGTCCGTTTTAGTCGCCCCCAATTTCGTGCAAGTAAACGCGACCCTCCCCACAGTGATCGCGGTTCTGGTCAAGACGCCATACGGGGTCTACCCGCTCCAGGAGTACGTGTTCGCGAGCAACAAGACAGGCAACGTCTTCTCCTTCTTCGGGAACTACTACGGCGTTCAAGGCCTGCAGGTCATAGTGGCCAACGGCAGTTCCGTGGGGAGGATCGTGTTGACTCCCGCTAACGACACGTTCCCGCTGACCTACACTGGGCTAGTCCTAAAGGGTGTTCGCTTCTCCGAGAGCATAAAGACCTATCCGGCCGCCAATTTCACCTTCGCCCTAGGCCCTTCGGTTCCCGTAAAGCCATTCCAACATGTCTTAAACGTCGTTCTCAGGAAGTCCTTGGGCTTCTACCCTATTCACAACCTCCCGTCCTACGTCTTTAATAACAAGAGCTACGTCGACTTGCTGACGACTTTCACCCTCGTGACCCCCCAGAACTCCGTGCTGAAGTTCAGCGGGCCGGCGACATTCTCCCTCAATGCGGGAGGCTACTCTGGGTACTACAAGGGCTCCCCGGCGATCTACTACTTCGCTTACTCGTTAACTAACCAGACCTCGACTTACCTCCCGGGCTACGGGGACTTCTTCTCCCTCGTGTTGGTGGGCAACGAGACAGTGTACTCGCTCTCCAACGTGACGAAGTACCAGCTTACCGCGACTTACGAGGGCCTGCCCATAGCTTACAACCTGACCGGAGCGGTGGGCTCAGTCGTCCCCAGCAAGGTAATCCTCCTGGCTAGCGGCCTGTTCGTGGCGAAGGTGGGGAACTACACGCTGCTGTTCAACGCTTCCGGCGTTTACCCAGTGCAAACTGTGACCTCGGCTAAGGTGGTGAACTTAACCGTCGGCCAGGTGAGCTTCCTGGCCCAGGAAGTGAACGCGACCCAGGGGATAAACCTAATCCAGCTGAGGGCCTTGGCCAACGGGTCTGTGGTGCTCCTGAACTCGAACCTGATGACCGTCCAGAACGCCCTGATCCAGGAGGCCTCTGGAAACGTGACGGCGCTGGTCTTCGGGAAGGGGGTCTACTACCTGGTGTACACGTCTACCGGGAAGTCGTTAGTCACCACGACGACCACTCAGACCACAACGACTACCACATCGCAGGCCACTACGACCTCTACTACGGTTTCTTCGAGCACATCCGTCTACCCGAGCCAGACAACCTCCTCGACGACCTCCCTCGCCACGTCGACGAGTACGTCCTCAAGCCAGCCTTCGTCGTCGAGTGCAATTACGCTGACCTCTTCCAGTACATCCGCCCAGTCCCCTAGTGTCCAACAACTGGCGATCGTCGGAATAGCGATTATCGTAGTAATGATAGCGGTCGGCGTCGCTCTCCTGCTCAGGAGGAAGTGAGGTCACTCGAGCTTCGTGTTCAGCACTTCGTCCCTCATTTTCTCCATGAACTCCCTCATCTTCTTAGCCAGCTCCGGGTACTTTATTGAGAGGATCCTCACCGCGAGCAGGGCCGCGTTCTTCGCGTTGCCTATAGCTACCGTCGCGACGGGCACGCCGTAGGGCATCTGGACAATCGAGAGGAGGGAGTCCAGGCCGTTGAGGTGCTTCGACGGGACTGGAACGCCAATAACCGGTAAGTGGGTGTGACTCGCGGTCATTCCGGGGAGGTGGGCCGCCCCTCCGGCCCCAGCGATTATTACCTCTATCCCCCTCTCGTGGGCGGTCTTGGCGAACTCCGCCATGAAGTCGGGGGTCCGGTGGGCCGAGACTACCCTCACCTCCACTTCGACCCCGAACTGCTTCAGGACTTCCACCGCCTCCTTCATGACGTCCCAGTCGGACTTGGAGCCCATTATGACGGCTACCTTAGGCATCGGGGTTTCCTACCCTTTCGCGTTTAAATCGCTTCGGAAAGGGTAAAAGGGGTCGCGAGTAGAAAGGAGTGAATGCTCACTCTGCCCAAGGAGGTCGAGGAGGCCCTCCTGAAGGAGGCGATCAAGAAGGGCCTCGACCCGGAAGTCCTGTTGCTCGACAAGCTCTCGTCTAGCCTCGACCCGAAGTCGAGAGTTAAGGTCTACCTCGAGAAGTCCAGGGAGCTGATCCAGAGGGCAGAGAAGTACTTAGCCGAGGGGGATCTGGCACAAGCGTCGGAGAAAGCCTGGGGCGGCGCGCCTCCGCGGTCAAGGCCTACGCCGAGGAGAAGGGGCCTGGAGCACTTCAGGCACAGGGACCTAGAGGAGGTCGTGAGCAGGATGATTACGGAGAACAAAGGCGATAAGACCCTTATCGCCGGCTGGGGGGCCTGCCTGAGGCTCCACTCCAACTTCTACGAGGGGTTCATGACCAGGGAAGACGTGGAGGCGACCGTGGGGCTCGTGAAGGAGTTCCTCGAGAGGGTCACCTCCCTCGTCGCGAAGGGGTGAACTAGGCCTAAACGTAGCCCCTCTCGGTCATCCTCTCCACGAGCTTGTACAGATGCTCCTCCCTCAGGCTCAACGCCAGTACGGCTAGGAGGATCAGGGAGAGGGCGACCATAACCCACGGCGGGACGTAGATGTACACAACTAGGGGGAAGAACAGGAGGCCCATCAGAACCCCGAAGACGACGTTGGGTGCCCTAGTCTCCACGTTCACTACCAGCCCTCCTTCCCTGACCTGCGTCGGCGTCAGGTACGACATGGCTATGATCACGACGCCGAGGGCGAGGGGCAAGTAGGCGTAATAGGCAACTAGTGTGGGCAACACGTCTTCCGCGTAAAAGAGCGCGTCGAAGACGACCTGTGCTACCGCTATGGGGGACACGAGGATCGTCGCCTGAACGACGGATCCCAGGACTGACATCCTGTAATACCTCGCCCCCAAAGCCGTGAACGTTGGCCACAGCCTATCATTCGCCACGGCGGAGAGCCCGGAGACGCTGAACCCCAGGAGGCCAACGTAAACCGAGGCCACCACCTCGGCTAGACGTGTCAGGAAGGCGTCTCCGCTGAGGTAGACGAGGATGGCGAAGTAAGCTACCCCCGCCGCCGCGAGGGCGAGCGCGACCGTCCTGAAGCTGACCGGTTTGGACGAGATGTCTACCTCACTCTCGATCACGGCGTACCTCGCGGCGACCCCTAGGTAGCTCAGCCTCAGCCTGAGCACAGAGAGGAAGGGAGAGGTGATCAACAAATTCGCTTGCCTGTCGCCCCCCTCTGACTTGTCCGTGAGCGACGCCATGACGGCTAGGTCGAGGGTCTCCGCCGACTTCAGCATCGCGACGAAAGAGACGGCCGCGAACGCTAGGGCGGACACTAGGCCCGGAACCACGTCCCCTATGACGACTGAAAGGGGGGAGAAGGGGAAGCCGAAGTAGGGAGAGGCCAGCCAGAGGCCCACTAGGGCGAACAGCGGCAACCTGTACTTACCGCTCAGGTGGTAAGCTGCTTGGCTCAAGGAGCCCATGGCCAACCCAAGCAGGAGAGCGATAAGTAAGGCGTAAGCGTTCACGGTAGCCACGGCTATGGAGCTCATTAGGAGGGACTGCAGAAAGGCGTCGCCCACCATTAGGGCGACACTGACCTTCCTCCTGTCGATAGGGAGGGTGTAGAGATAATCGAGGTCTGACTTGAAGATCTTCGCCTTCTCGGTGTAGCTGAACAACGTGTAGAAAAGGGCGACGAAGAGGATCGACTCTCTCGTCGAAGAGCCCGGAGGCATGCGTTCGCCCAGCTGGGAACCGGTCTCGAAGTCGCTGCTCATCAACGCGTTCAGCACCCCAAATAGGACTACGTCGCCCATGAACACAGAGAGAAGCAGTATCAGGCCGTCCTTGGACATCCTGCTTAGTATTACGAACTTAATCAGCTTCCCGAGCATCCTCAATCAGCCCTGCCCCGACGGATCCGAGGGGCTCGTCCTCCCTTGCCATTACCTTCCCACCCTGCCACATCACCTTGCCCTTGGACATTACCGTAACCTCGGTAGAGAGCCTGGCATCGATTGACATGATGTGGCTAAAAACGGGGGCGGTGACGCCCATCATTGAGTTGAGGAGCCTGACGGTCGAGGTTAGTATGTCTCCCCCGCCCCGTTTGAGGCCCAGGAGGTGTAACCCCTGTCCGCTCGGGACGCCTGCGGTCAGTCCGTCCAGGGCCGAGAGGTCCCCATAAACCTTCATACCTTGGACTTCCTCAGGTATTCAATGAGGCCCCCCGCCTTTATTATTTCGAGCGGCATGCCAGTTATGCCCTTCCCCTTCAGTACCTTAGCGTTGTTTACCCTAATCTCCCCCGTCTCCACGTTGACGACCACGTAGTCGCCCTCGTTGATCTCCTTCGTGGCGTTGGGCAACACTATCGCGGGGAGGCCGTTGTTTATGGCGTTCCTGTAGAAAATCCTCGCGAAGGACTCGGCGATTACAGCCTTGACCCCCGCCGCTTTGAGGGCGATCGCGGCCTGCTCCCTGCTCGAACCCATTCCGAAAACTTTCCCGGCGACCAGTATTACGCCCTGCTTCGCCTTCTTGTAGAACTCCGGGTCTAGGGGTTCCATGGCGTGTTGTGCCAAGTACTCCGGGTCGGTGTACTTGAGGTACCTCGCCGGGATGATAATGTCGGTGTCTATCTTGTCCCCGAACTTGAGAACTTTCCCCTCGACTATCACGGCTCAGAACCTCCTGGGGTCGGTTATTTTGCCCTCAACCGCCGAGGCCGCGGCGACCGCGGGCCCGGCCAGGTAGACCCTGCTCTCGTTGCTACCCATCCTGCCCTTGAAGTTCCTGGAGCTGGTGGACACTATGTTCTCCCCGGGCCCTGCGATGCCGAAGTGGCCTCCCAGGCATGGGCCGCAGGTGCCGTAGGTTATGATGCAACCGGCGTCGGCCAGAACCTTGATCACCCCCATGTCCATGAGCTTCACGAAGAGGTTGTAGGACGCGGGGATAGCAATGCACCTGCTCTTCACCTTCCTCCCTTTCAGGATTTGGGCCGCCGCGACGAAGTCGCTTATCCTGCCGTTGGTGCAGGAGCCTATGAAGACCTGGTCGACGGGAGTCCCCTCTAGCTCCGTCACGACCTTGACGTTGTCCACGCTGTGGGGAGCCGCGACCAGAGGCTCCATCTTGTCCAGCTCAATAGTGTACTCGTCGACATACTTAGCCCCCTGGTCGGGGGTCACCACGGGGGGCTCATACCCCCTCATGGTCTTCACGTAGTTGACCGTCTCAGAGTCGGGGACGAACATCAGGGCGTCGGCGTTCATCTCTATGCCCATGTTCGCCACCGTAGCCCTGTAGTCCATCGGGAAGGCTGAGGGCCTCTCCACGAAGACCTCTATGGACATACCGTTGAAGTAATCGGCCTTGAAGTCGCCCAGGAGCTTTAAGGCGACGTCCTTCCCGTTTATCCACTTGGCGGGCTCGCCCTTGAGGGTCACCTTGAAGGGCTGGGGGACTTGAACCCAGGTCTTCCCCGTAATTACGGCAGCGGCGACGTCGCTCGCCCCCAGGCCTTGCGCGAAGGCCCCTAAAGCGCCCGAGGTCGTCGTGTGGCTGTCGGCAGCTACTACTACTTCTCCAGGGTTCACGTACTTCTCTATCAGCACTTGGTGGAGGATCCCGTAGTTTATGTCGTGGAAGTTGGGCAACCTGAGCTCCCTGACGAACTTCCTTATGTTCCCCTGTATCTCCGCGCTCCTCACATCTGGGGGCGGGGCCAAGTGGTCGAAGGCTATCACGAGCTTCTGGGGGTCGAAGACCTTAACCGCCCCCACCTTTTCCATGACTTCAATAACGTGGTAGCCAGTCAGGTCGTGAAAAGCTACTTTGTCGACCTTGATTTCCGTCACGTCGCCTGGGCTGACGGATTTCCCAGCTGCCCTGCTGAGGATCTTCTCGGTTAACGTCTGCGGCATCGGCGATTTAAGCATGCTTAAAACTTTTAAATATTAACTGGAAACGTCGAGCCGTCGCCCTTGAACTCCTTCAGGAACTCGGCCAGCTTCACGAAGTTGGGGTTGTTGCACCTGTTGACCAGCCTCACTATGCCCAGCTGAGTCCTGACCTCCGGCTCGTAGTTCTCCTTTATGGCGTAGAGAACCCCCGCGTAATGGACTACGCCCCTTAGCATTTCCTGGACTATGGCGTCAGTGAGGGGGAACTGCTGTATTATGAAGGCCACTCCGTTGCACCACCCTAGGCTCGGCACGGCAGTCCCTCCCAACGCCCTGGCTTGGAGCAACACTTCCGTGACTAGCTCCTCGAAGGAGTACCTGATCACCTCGTGAACGACGATCTTTTTGAAGGGCTGATATTCTATTTCGGTCACATGAGTTCATCGACCCCGCGATATAAAGAGGTTCTTCCCCCCCCCCCCTTATTAGGTTCCTAACTTTCCTTTACCCCCATGTCCCAGAAGGGCTTGGCCGCCTCTCTGGCCCTCCTGGTGCTGATGACGGTCTCGTTCAGGGCCACCAACAACATGGTCGGGACGACGTTGCCCTTAGTAGCTAAGTACGAGCTGGGCTTCTCGGCAACCTTAGTAGGGCTCCTGTCGGCGGTCTACATGGCCTCCAACCTCTTCGTGAACCTCTTCGTAAACCCCAGGCTGAGCTTGGGGACGGCGACGAAGCTCTTCGTGATAGCCTCGTGGGCCAACGTGGCGTTGCTGCCCCTGTTCTACCTCTCCGACCAGTTAACGGTTTGGGTGGTGAGCTTGGCGAGCGGGTTCGTCAATGCCCTGCTAGTCCCGCTGTTGATGACCTACGCGTCGACCGCCCCCGACAGGGAGAGGGCCATGAACCTCTACAGCACCGCCCTCTCCCTGAGCCTCATCCTTGGCCCCCTGTACGAGACGGTTTTACTGACGAAGTACGGCTACTCGGACGTCTTTCTGTTCTTCGTCCCGGTGGCCCTAATCCTGGCGGTTCTCTCGTTCAGGGTGAGGATGGGCGACGGGGTAAAGACCAAGGCGAGGCGGAGCCCAGGGGCCCACCTCAGGAACCCGGGACTCATATCGGCGATCCTCGCGATAACCACCTACAACGTGCCCTTCGCCGCGATAACCGCGTTCTCCGCGATCCTCGTCGAGGAGAGGTTCCACGTCAGCTCATTCGAGGCCTACTCCGTCTACCTCCCCTTCTACTTGGCCTCCTTCGCGACTAGGCTCTTCATGACCGTAAGGCCCTTCGAGGACCTCAGGAGGCCGCTGATAGTCTCCGTAGTCCTGACCCTGGTCTCGCTCGTGGGGCAGACCTTCGCGACCAGCTACGCGGAGTTCCTGGCCTTCTACTTCGTCCTGGGAATCCCTCACGGCTCCGTGTTCCCCATGGCGACCGTGCTGATCACGAGGGCGTCCAGGCTCGAGGAGAGGGTCGCCCTCAACTCGTACTTCATGGCCTACAACAACGCGCTGTTCATAGCGGTTCCGCCGTTCGTGGGGCTCCTGAGCGATTGCGTGGGGCTGAGTTACGCCTTCGCGTCGTTAACCGTCGTCGTGGCCGTTTCGGCCATAGCCTTGGCCAAGTACATGAAGCTGCCCTTTTTCACCTCGCCGAGCGTAGGGCAGTGAGGGCTGAGGAGAGGATTATGAGCGACGCCCCCAGGTACTGGATTGGGGTCAGAACCTGTGCCAAGATCAGGTAGGCGTAGACCATGGCGAAGACGGGCTCTAACGACGTCAGGAGGCTAGAAGCCAGAGGCCCCACCTCCCTCATCCCTTTGTAGAAGAAGTAGTACGCGACCACTGTCTCGACCACGCCCAGGAGCACCCCGGCCGCGGCGACCTCCGCGGTGAACTCCCAGAAGGTCAGGGAGGCCAAGAGGAGAGGGGGCAGGCTCCACAGGCTTTGCGCGGCAATGATGTCCCACTCGGCGAAGCCCCTGGCCTGCATTATCGACGAGTAGTAAATGAGCAGCGAGTACGTGAACCCCGAGAGCAAACCCAGCGCGGTGTAGAGGGTCAGCAGCTCGGCGTTGTAAATTATCATCACCCCCGCCACGGTCAGGCCCGTAGCGACGTAGTCCACCGACGTGACCTTCCTCCCTCTCAACAGCTCGTAGCCCACTATGAAAGCCGGGGCCGTGTAGAGCATCGCGGCGGAGATAGAAGTCCCCTCTACGACGATCGTTAAGACGTAGACGGAGTAGAAAGCTGAGGAGATCAGACCCATGACGACTGCCTCCCCCCTCATGACGAACCTGAGCCTGGCCAGGAGCAAGGCCGAGGCCGAGAGGGATCTTATCAGGACTGCCAAGGGCACGCCCCTCTCGTTGGGCACGAGGGTCTGGACGATGACCCCTATCCCTCCCCAGAGCGCGGAGGCCGCCAGCAAGTACAGCAGCCCTAACTTCCTCCGCAAGCCCTCGTAAACTGGGGGGACAAATTAATGAGCTTGGAATCGGTGAAACAAGCGTCTTGAAGGGTGATAAGGAAGTCAGGAAGGTGAAGCTCATAGCCCTACTGGCCGGCGTGGCCGTCTTCTTGCTCCTCGGTACTCCCTACCTCAATCAGGACTTCCTGTCGAGCGCCCTAAGCCAACCAGTGGGGGAGCTCAAGTCCCTGGAGAACGTCAGCTACTCGGCCCGGGTGTTCCCCCAGAACGGTTCCATTGTCGTGGACGTCCACAACCCCGCGCCCTTCGCCCTCACCGTGCTGAACATATCAGGCCCCGGTTTGGGTTCGACGGAGCCCGTGACTATTCCCCCCAAGTCGGACGGCGTGGTGATCGTGAGGATTTACGACTTCAGAGACGCGATGAGCTCCTATTTGCTGGGAAAGTTCTCCCTCACTGTTACCTTGCGCTTCCTCAACACTACGCTCACTGTGGTGAGCAAATAATGGCCTGGAGGGCGTTGGCGGTAGCGTACTACGCGCTCTCGGTTTTCGTAGTCCTCCTGCCGGTGTACTGGTGGTTCGTCAGCGTAGGAGGGGTACTCACGATAATGGACTCCCCGTTTCAGATAAGCGCGAGCTTCCTGGGGGAGGAGCTGAGGATAACCGAGCTAATAAACGCGGCCCTCTCAGGGTTCAGGGCGTACCTGCTGGTAATGACGGCGTACGGGCTTTTCGCTGTCATAAGGGGCAAAAAGTTCGTACACACGACGCTTTTCACGGTCACCGTTCTGTACTTGCTGGAGCCCGTCCTGTTCTTCGCGGCGTTCAAACTGCTCTCCGCCTTAGGCTACTTACCGGCCGACTACGAACCGGTTCTGTTCGGCGCGACGCAGCTGACCGTGACACAGCCGAACGCGGTGGCGGTGATGCTCGTCACTTTCAGGCCGACGGAGTTCTACTGGTTCGCCCTGCTGGTCGCCCTGCTCTACCCCCTAATGAGGGCGGCGATGTGGCTTGACGGCAGGAAGAGCAAGAAAGGGGAAGACCAGTCGTAACTGCGAATGTTCACGTGTAGGAGACCTGAACCGCCTCCTCGCAGGCCTCGTTCATCCCCTCCCTACAGGCGGAGACCAGGATGCTCCTCGCTAGGGCCAGCTCCCCTACGGCCTCGAGGGCGTCGGCCATGTTCCTTATGGCCTTATAAGACTTCGTCCTAACAACTCCGGTCAGCCTGCCGGCCCTCCCCTGGGCCACCACGGCCCTCACTACGGGGATTAACTCCTTCAGGCTTACGCTCTCGGAAAGGCAGATGGCCAGCTTGCTCAGGTTGCTGCAGTTCTTGAAGTCGAACCTGCTCCCGAACCTCATGTAGAACTCCACTAGGGTCTCGCAGTTGCAGGCGTCTATGGCGTTGCAACCGAACCAGTTGAGGTCCTCCTCGGGCGGGACTTCTTTGAGGAGCTTCGAGAGCTCCTCAAATGCCTCCTCCTTCTTGTTGAGGAAGAGGAGCTCCTTGACGTTCATCAACTTCTTGTAGCGCTCGAGGCCCAGGGTCATTCCCGAAATAATTGAGTGGCGTCGTGGTATTTAATACAAACCTCCCTGCTGTCCCGCCGGCGCGAAAGTATTAGGCAAGCCTCAACCGAAAACCGCCCTACCCTCTCCCGAGACGTAGCCGAACGACTTCGCCTTCCCTAAGGCTATGTCCGCGGCCATCCTCCCCATGGCAGGGGCGAAGCTCCACCCCAACCTGCAGGCCCCAGAAGCAACGACGAAGCCCTTGAACTCCCCGACAAGGGGGAAGCCGTCGTAGGTGCAGGGCCTCCACCCCTCCCTAGCGTCGAGCACCCCCTCGATTTGGATCGCCTTTAAGGCCAAGTTGAGGAGCCTGGAGGAGTCCCCCACGCCTGGGCTGAAGTCGGCCTCGAACCCAGCCGTGACTTTGTAGTGGTCGGAGTTCCTGACTATTGCCAGGCCGTAGTCGTTGATGACCACGCTGACTGGCAGCCTCGAGAGCTCCCTGCCCCTAACCCTGTAGCCGTAGCCCTTGAACGACGTAACGGCCAAACCCAATTCAGCTACGCCCACCCCGTTAGCGAGGACTACCCCGTCGTACTCCCTCTTCAACGCCTCGAAGTCCTTGACCTCCTTGAGTACCACTTTCAATCCCTCCAGCTCCCTCTTCATCCTCTCGACGAACGCCTCGGTGGAGACCTTTGCGAGCTCGGGGAAGTGCACGGCCCTTCCCAGGCCCTTTACCTCGGTCTCCTCGCACTTGGGCCTCAGGTGGCTCGACCTGCAGTCCTCGAGGTTGTCGAGGAAGTCCCTCTCGCTAAGGGAGACCTCGTAGAGGCCAGAATCGTCGTAGTCGAAGTCGTTCTTCTCCTCCGCCAACCTCCTGTACTCCCTCAGCGAGAACTCGGCCATCCACCTTACAGTCCTCCACGCCTCCTCTGGCGGAGGGGAGTTGAGGGTCTTCAGCAACGCCTTGAGCCAAGTCGCGTTGACCTTCCTGACCCTCGTTATCCCCCTCGACATGTACCTCAGCATCTTGAGGATCATCCCAGTAGTGTTGATCCTGTCGAACCTGTAGGGCTCGATCAGCCCTGCGGCGTGAACCGAGCCCCTCCCCAAGAACTCCCTCTCGAACAGGGTGACCTCCGCGCCTTCTGCCTTCAGGTAATACGAGGCGAAGAGGCCGACTATCCCCCCGCCTACGACGGCCACCCTCACGCTGGTCTACCCCTTTTACGCCTTTCCCTCCGCCTTCCTCTCCTCAGCGAAGCCCAGCTCCCTCGCCACCTTCCTCGCCCTCTTGCTCACGGAGCTCTTCCTCTTGGAGATCTCCTCGAGGTAAGGGTAGAGCTCCTTCAGCTCCTCCCTGCTTATGAAGCCCAGCTCCGCGAGCTCCTTGGCCTTCTCCCAGGCCAGTACCCTCACGCTGGGCTTCCTAGCCCTCAGGAAGTCCTTGAACCTCTCCTTGTCCTCCTCGGTGAACACCCTGTTCTTCACGAGCTCCACGAAGAGCCTCCAGGCCTTCTTCCTGACGGTGACCCACCTGCTCTTCAGGAGCCTCCAGTAGGATATCCTGGCCAGCCTGAGCGAGTCGAAGGAGATCAAACCCAGCGAGAGCATCCTCTCGTAGTTCCTCCAGGCGTCCCACTTGATCGTGTCCTTGTTGGCGGTCAGAGTCCTCTCAATCCCTTCAACTCCAATTTCCTTCATTAGGTCGAGGTGCTTCCACGCGTCGTCCCTGACCCCCTGGAGCCTGTGCCAAAGGAGGCTCCTCAGGTAGCCCCTGTGGGGGAGTAGGTAACTTGGGTTCCCCGTCTCCACGAGGGTCTTCAGCTTGTCCCAGGCTCTCCCCCTGGTCTCAGGGTCGGGGGAGGCGAGCTCCGACAGGACTTTCCTCAAGTTCTTGATGATCTCGTTGAGCTCCTCTAGACTAACCACCTGAGGCCACCTGGAACACCGTGAACTCTCCCGGGGTGAGCGCCTCGTCCTCCAGGAGGGGCACTGAGTCCTTGGTCACGACTACCCCCTGAGTTGAGAAGCCCAGCCTCTTTATCAAGTCCCTGACCTTGCTCCCTTCGGGCATCTCCAGCTCCACGACCTTCCCCTGCCTGACGAGGTTGACCCTCACTCTGACCATATGTGTCGTTATTCACTTCGTTCTTAATTAGGTTAGTCGGCCTCTAGAGCCGGACGCCGAAGCCGGACAGATTTATTCGCGATCGAATCGAGAATAGGTCGAGTAAGAATGGCCCACTTCGCAGAGGCCTTAGGCCTACTGGGCCTAGTCTTCCTATTCGTCAGTTGGCTTGTGATCTCGTTGTCGCTATTTATAGCCTCAAGAATGGCTGGGGTGAGGATCTCGTTCGGGAACGCGATGATCACGTCGCTCCTAGCAGCTTTGGCCTTCCTAGCGGTGACAGTGATATTCGACCTGATTGGGCTCCACGCGCTTGGCGTCCTCCTGGGGATAATAGTGGTGCTCTTCGTGATAAAGGCGAGGGAGAACGTCGGCTGGCTCCACGCCCTCGGGATAGGAGTGCTGACGGTAATAGTCTTCTTCGTCTTGGCCATAATTGTCGGTATGTTGCTCGGCGTGAGCTTGCTGGCGCTCTTCGCCTGACTAAGGAGTCCATTTTTATTTCTGGAGGAAACGTTCTCGTCAGCGGTAGGAAATGAACCAGGTAGACTCGATGATAGTCGACCTCATGAAGAAGCTGGGGATGAACGTGGTTTTCCCTCCAGGAGCCCCGGAGGCCTTCAGGATAAGCACCTCCCCGCCGATGGGAGGGCCGGTGGTGGAGATCATAAGACCCACGAAGGAGGCGGACTTCTACATAATTGCGATGGGAATAGCAGTCGCTAAGGAGCACCAGGACGCGATCAGGAGTTTACCGGCGGAGAAGAGGAGGGAGTTCCTGCTGGAGCTGAAGATGGAGATACTAAGGTACGAGGTCGACATGGCCTTCTTGCCTCCCGACCAGGAGGTGCCCCAGACAGTACAGGTCTCGAGGGTCGTCTTCGCCGAGGGCCTAGACCCGAACAAGCTAATGGACTACTACTACAAGGTCAGGAACGCGGGCCTCTCCCTCATCATCGCCCTGGTGGACACGTTCAGGGACTCGGGCAAGGGGAGGTCGAGCTACATCTGAGTTCGGCGCGAAGACCCAGGGAGCCGGAACGGCAGAGCATTTTTACTTTGCTGATTTAGAACTCTACTCATGGACAACTTAGGGCTGTATAAATTATTCGATCCCTCGTCCATCGCCGTCATAGGTGCCTCTAGACACAAGGAGAAGGTAGGCAACGTCGTGTTCAGGAACCTGATCTCGACGTTCAAGGGGAAGGTCTTCCCGGTCAACAACAAGGCTGAAGACGTAGAGGGGGTCAAAGCCTACAAGTCGGTCAAGGAGATCCCTGACCCTGTGGACCTAGCGGTGATCACTGTACCGAGGGACTTCGTCCCCCAAGTTTTGGAGGAGGCGGGAGAGAAGGGCGTTAAGGCAGTGATCGTGATAACGGCGGGCTTCAGGGAGGTGGGGGAGGAGAAGCTGGAGGAGGAGATAGTCGCCATAGCCAGGAAGCACGGCATGAGGTTGTTGGGGCCCAACACCTTCGGCGTGATCACTCCCTCCTTCAACTCCACCTTCGCGTTCACCGAAGTGAAGAGGGGGAACATAGCGCTGGTGGTGCAGAGCGGGGGCTTGGGGGTCTACATGCTGGAGTACGCGAGGAAGTCCAGGATGGGGGTAAGCTACATGGTGAGCCTGGGGAACCAGGCCGACGTCAAGGAGTACGAGGTGTTGGACTACCTGGCTAAGGACTCGATGACCAAAGCGGTCTTCGTCTACCTGGAGGGGGTCTCGGACGGGGAGAAGTTCCTCGACGTGCTGACGGAGGCCTCCCTCAAGAAGCCTGTGGTGTTCCTCAAGGGAGGGAAGACCTCCCAAGGGTCTAAGGCCGCGAAGACCCACACGGGGAGCATAGCGGGCAGCTACGAGGTCTTCAAGGCGGCCGTGAGGACTGGCGGGGGGATCCTAGTGGACGACCTGAGGGACTTCCTCAACCTCGCCAAGCTCTTGGAGTACAATGAGCCGGTAAGCTCGGACGTGCTGATCGTGACCAACTCGGGGGGTCACGGCGTGTTGACGGCGGACGAAGCGGCCGAGCGGGGACTGAACCTGATAGAGCTCCCGAACTACGTCAAGGAGGAGCTCAGGAAAGTCCTCCCCCCGACCAGCGTCCCGCACAACCCCTTGGACTTGACCGGAGACGCGACCAGGGAGAGGTACAGCTCGGCCCTGAGGGTGGTCGAGGGCATCAACGCCACGAAAGTGGTGATAGTCGAGTCCCTCCCCTTCATTTCGAGCGCCGAGGTGGCCAGGGCGGTGAGCTACTTCAAGGGGAGGGGCGTCGTCGGGGTCGTGATGGGCATGGACGAGGAGATAGCGATGAGGGTTCTGGAGAGCGCGGGAGTCCCGGGCTTCTTCTTCCCCGAGGACGCGATAAGGGCGATAAGCCTCTCCAGCAGGAGGCCGAGCCCGAGGAAGAAGATCAAGACCAAGCAGCCCATAGAGGCTGCGGTAGAGCTGACCAAGGACAAGGCCTCGCTGAGTGACTTCGAGGCGCTGAAGCTGATGGAGATTTACGGCATCAGGACTCCCAAGTGGGGGGTCGCGGAGAGCGAGGAGGACGCCCAGAGGATAGCGGACTCGATCGGCTACCCTGTCGTCATGAAGATCTCCCCCGAGGAGCCAGTCCACAAGACGGAGCTGAGGGGCGTGGCGCTCAACGTGACGAGAGACCAGGTCAGGGAGACCTACAGGAGGCTGTCGCAGATCACGAGGAGGATTCTCGTACAGCAACAGATGACCGGGCTAGAGATATTCGTGGGAGGGCTGAAGGATCCCGTCTTCGGCCACGTGGTGGTGGTAGGCCCGGGCGGGATCTACGTGGACGTGCTGAGGATGGCGAGCTACGGGATAGCACCCATTTATGAGGACGAGGCTTACGAGATGCTGAGGGAGAGCAAAGTCCTCGACATGCTCAAAGCGAGAAAGAGGGGCTACGACGAGCACTCCCTTATAAGGACGCTGGTCACGGTCTCCAGGATGATCGTCGACCTGGACGTGAAGGAAATGGACATCAACCCGCTCTTCGTAAACGAGACAGGGGCCTACGCTACAGACGTTAGAATCCTGCTGAAATAGGCTGTAAAAAACTCGTTAACTTGAGACAGTTATTATGTAGGTCCCCTGCCAGTATTCCAGAGCCGCGTACCCGATCTTGTCAGGACTGCTCAAGTATTGCTGAAATACCGGGTGCTGGCTTACGTCTATCACCTTGCCGTCATACACGGTCTTCAGCATGCCTAGGGGTATCACGGTTATCGTGCTGACCTGCTTGCCCGAAGCGTCGTAGATTTGGCCCAGGTTGCCAAAGACGTACGGGTTCATCTGGAACGCGTTGTCGCTGTCAGCAACAGCGATTACGAAGAAGGCAGATGAGATGTTCGGGGCTAAGTAGATGTGGTCGTAGAGGGACTGAGGGATCCAAGCGTTAATATACAAGGTCGTGCCGTTTTTCAGGTTCTTCAACTCAATCGTGATATTGATGTGGCTCGGCAGCTGGGACAAGGTCAGGTAGGCGAGGCTAGGGCTCGTGGGCAAGTTGAGGTACGTCACGTTAATGACGTTGATCACGGCGTAGCTGTACTGCGTGTTCAGGGACAGGTAAATCGGGTCGGCAACGATCGCGCCGGCCTGCGAGAAAGCCACTAGTCCCACTGAGAGTGACACAGCTACAATTAGTGACAGTATCCTCCTCATATGGGATGTGTTCGTCGACCGACTATATAAGAATAGCCGAAAGGCAGTAACTTTAGAACAACTCTTAAATAGTAATAATTCCGATTTACTCCCGTGAGGAGCGAGGAAGTGGTCGAGAACTACAGGGCAGAGGTCTTCGACTTCAACCTCTACTCGAAGCTGGCCGAGCTTGAGAAGGACGAGACACTCAGGAACACTTTGAGGAGAATCGCCGAAATGGAGAGGGGCCACGCCGAGACCTGGACTAAAGTGGCCAAGGAGAAGGGTGTGAGGCTCCCCGGGAAGCCCTTGTCCGTGGCCGACAGGCTGAGGACGTACTATTACCTGGCCCTAAGGAGGCTTATGGGCTCCAAGCTCTTCTACAGGTACCTCGACTATAAGGAAGGGCAGGACTCCGAGAAGTACTTGGCCTACTCCCAGTCACAGGATCTCCCTGCCGAGCTGAGGGAGGAGATGAAGAGGCTAGCCGTGGAGGAGGCAGTCCACGAAAAGATCTTCAGGAGCGTCGAGTTGGGCTATTCTGCAGAGTTCGTTTACGGCATAAGCGACGGCCTAATAGAGGTCCTGGCCGCGGTCTCTGGCCTGAGCGGAGCGGTCACCTCTCCGACCCTGGTCGCGCTGGGGGGCCTCATCATAGGCGTCTCGGGGAGCCTCTCGATGGGAATAGGGGCCTACCTCTCGTCAAAGATCGAAGAGGAGGGCAAGGAGGCCGAGCTCAGGTCGATAGAGTTGGAGAAGAGGCTAGACCCGAAGGTGGTAGAGGAGAGGCTCAAGGAGTTCCTCAAGGAGTCGGGCCTCCAGGGCAGGCTGGAAGCCGAGGCGCTGGTAAGCGTCGCGGAGAAGCTACTGGTCAAGAAGGAGGAGACGAACGCCGGGAAAGGGGTCCTGGTCACTATGGCCTCCTACTTCACTGGGGCGTTGATCCCAACCCTCCCGTTCGCCCTAGGTTTGGGCGGAATGACCGGCACGGTCGCTTCCTACCTCCTCGGCCTTGCCTCTACGACCCTAGTCGGCTACCTGATAGGGGTAGTCAGTATGGTCAACGCGAAGAGGAAGGCCTTGCAGATGACCGGGCTCGCGCTGGGGGCGGCCCTCGCGACTCACGCCATCGGGATGCTAGCCAACCACTTGTTGGGTCTAAGCGGGATCTGACGAGAGAGATCCAGGTACGGGCGTGAGTAGAGAGACGTAGATGTGTGCCAGTACGGTAGGGACTCTCACGACAAACCGCCCTTGACCTCCTGAAACCTCGAACTCAGCCATGTAAGTACCGCTTTAGCTGAGGCCAAACACCTCTCCGCCTTCCTCCTGTCGTAGCTCGAGAGAATCGAGTACCTCGTTTGCACGTAATGAGGGGTGAGATAATCACACTCCTTGAGGACTTCCTATGGCACCTCTACTTTCAGCTCGTCGCTTAACGCCTGCATCAGCTCTGTTAGGTCGTGAGTGAACGGGGTGGGAACCCCTGTACTTCACTAGCAGCCCCTTGAGGACGAACTCGACGCCCTGTTGGGAGGAGAAGCAGGAAAGCCAGGGGTAGGTGGCCTTGACCTCCTCCGCCACCCTCAGGAACTCCCTCGCCCTCTCGAACCAGAACTTCTCGGCCAAGACCGCTTAATACGCTCGAAGCCTGGTTATTAACTGGTGGAGTTCGAGGAGTTCGTTGAGAGAGTAGTGCAACGCTACGGAGGAAAGGTCACCGTAGTCCTCTTCGGCTCGAGGGCCAGGGGAGACCACTGGCCGTCCAGCGACTACGACGTCGCTGTCATCCTCCCCAGCGTGGACGACCCGGTCGAGGAGGCCGCGGAGATCTACCACCTCAAGAGGGGCTTCCCCGCTGACATCGTTGTCCTGACGCCCAAGGACTTGGAGAACAGCGTGATAAGGCAGATGCTCAAGGACAGGAAGGTGCTGTACGACGGACTGAAGCTCTTCCAGGGGCGGGGTTAAGCTCGTCAGGCTGAGCCTCTGAGGAGAGGAGGAAGCGGAAAAACGTATTGGCCTTCACTGCTTCCCTACTTCCTTCTTGAACTCCTCCACGGCCTTCTTTATCTCTTCCATCGACGCCTCGTCCTCTAAGGTCGTTATGTCCCCGGCGGACTGGCCCATCATTACGGCCTTGATGACCCTCCTCATGACCTTGCCCGACCTGGTCTTGGGCAGCTTGTTCACGAAGTGGATGTCCGGAGTAACAATAGCCCCCATGAACTTCCTCACGTGCTCCTGGATGCTCTTCGCCAGCTCCGGCGAAGGCGAGTAGCCCTCCTTCAGCACGACGAATATGTGAACCTGTTCTCCCTTCACCGGGTCTGGCAAACCAATCGCCGCTGCCTCGCTCACGGCGGGGTGGGCGGTCACTATCGACTCCACCTCTCCTGCTCCGATCCTGTGGGCCGCGACCTTGATCGTCTCGTCCGCCCTCCCGGTCACCCAGATGTAGCCCTCCTCGTCCACCATGGCGAAGTCTCCCGGGTAGTAGACCGTAGGCCCGAACTTGCTGAAGTAGGTCTTCATCAGCCTCTCGTTGTTGGGGTCGTTCCACATTCCGATCATCATGTTCGGCGGGAACGGCGGGTACATCACGAGGTAGCCCCTCTGCCTGGGCTTGGCGGGGTTTCCGCTGTCGTCCACTACAGCTATCTTGTTGCCTGGCAACGGGAAGCCTACGGCAGGCCCGCTCTTCATTGGCAGGTAGATTAAGCCGGGGATGTAGCCTATGTTGGGGGCTCCCGTCTCGGTCTGCCACCACTGGTGGGACATGAAGACGGCCCCTCCGCCTACGGCCTCTAAGCCGAACTTCCAGGGGGCGTAGTTCAGCGGCTCGCCGTTCGTCACTATTATCCTCAGCGATGAGAGGTCGTGGTTCTTGATGTAGTCCTCACCGTACCTCATCAAGTACCTGAGGAACGTAGCGGAGGTACCGAAGGTCGTGGCCCTATACCTCTCAATGAGCTCGGCCCACTTGTCTGGGTAGGGGTAGTCTGGGGCCGACTCGTAAATGACTACCGTCCTGCCCATTGTCAGGGGCGAGTATGTTATGTAGCTGTGGCCCACGATCCAGCCTATGTCGCTCGTGTTGAACAGTACGTCGTTCTCCTGGCTCAGGCCGTAGCTCCACAACAGCATGAGGGAAGTGCCCACCAGGTAACCTCCGGTGCTGTGCACAATTCCCTTCGGCTTGCCCGTTGTCCCTGAGGTGTAGAGGATGAAGAGCGGGTGGGTCGCCTCGACCGGCTCGGGCTCGACGTACTTAAACTTGCCCACCTCGCTGAACTCCACGTCCCTGCCCTCCTTCATGTTCACGTCTATGTTCGACCTCCTCCACACCAGGACTTTCTGGACTGTGCTCTTGCTCCCAAGCTTGTCCAGTGCCTCGTCTACTATGGCCTTCAGGTTTACTATTTTCCCTCTCCTGGGGAAGCCGTCGGCCGTGACCACGACTTTTGAGCCGGCGTCCTCTATCCTGTCCGCCAGGGCTTGGGCCCCGAAGCCCGCGAACACGACGCTGTGGATCGCCCCGAGCCTCGCCGCGGCAAGCATCGCTATGACGCCCTCGGGAGTCAACGGCATGTAGATCGTGACCCTGTCCCCCTTCCTGACGCCCAGCTCCCTCAGGGCGTTCGCCCACCTGTTCACCTCGTAGTACAGGTCGTTGTAGGTGACTATCCTCCTCTCCCCCCTCTCGCTCTCCCAAACGATCGCGGCCTTGTTCCCCCTCCCCGCTTTAACGTGCCTGTCCACCGCGTTATAGGAAGCGTTGAGCTTAGCCCCCACGAACCACTTCGTCATGGGGTTCTCCTGGACGAAGACCTGCTTCCACGGCTCGAACCAGTCTACCAGCTGCTCCGCGACCTCCGCCCAGAACTTGTCGGGCTGCTCGACGCTCCTCTTGTAAATCTTCTGGTAAACCCTAACGTTGTAGTCAGCTTTCTCCTCGAACTCCCTCTCGATTTGCTCAGGGGTGACCTGCGTCTGCTCTACCATCGGGCTCAATATCGCTCATAACTGTTTAAATACTTTAAACGGCGCCTGACATCTGCGGCGTTTTTAGGGCTTAAACCTAACCCGGCAGGGCTTGAGGGCCAGGGACTACTTCGCCCTTAGCTGGCTCCTCTGGGGGGCTGGGTACGCGGTCTACTACCCCTTCTACCCCCTGTTCGCGGAGTCCGTGGTAGGCGAGAGGAACCTGGGAGCCCTCTACGCGGAGGTCACCCTCATCGCGGCCTTGCTCCCGCTCGCGGGCTCGTTCCTGGCGGAGAGGCTCGGCCCCAGGACGACCATAGTCGCGGGGCAGCTCCTGGCTGGCGTCGGCACCGCCCTGATCCCGTTCGCCCAGACGTGGGAGACTTTAGTGGCCGCGACCCTCGTGGCCTACGCGTTCTTCCTGGCCCTCCCCAGCTTCTACGCCGCCATGAGCGAGCTGGGGGAGGGCACCATCTCGAGGGTGTGGACGGTCTCACTGATCCCCACAGTCCTCCTGCCCTTCGTCGGGGGAGAGGCGATCCAGAGGCTGGGGTTCACGTGGGCTTTCCTCGCCTCCGGGCTGCTGACGGGGTCCTCGGGGATCCCCTTTCTGTTCTTCAAAGAGGTAAAGGCCAAGATCGGCGAGTTCGGGCCCTTCTCCCCCCTGCCCATGCTCAGCGTAGTGCCCATCGCCGTGTCCTACCCGTTCTTCACCCCGATACTCAAGGACTCCGGCCTGAGCTACTCCACGGTGGGGGCGGTCGTCAGCTCCTCCGAAGTCCTGGGGATGCTGATGGCCGTCTACCTGCCCAAGTTCAGGCACAAGGGCTTCGTCGCGTCGCTCCTGGCCTTCTCCCTGACGCCCCTCGTCCTCCTCAACCCCTGGTTGGGGGTCGCGTTCGGCGCGTGGGAGGCCGTCATCCCCCTGTCCCTGGAGTTCTCGCGGTTCGAGAAGAGCGTGAGGGGCTACGCGGTGGTCAACTCGACGCAACAGCTGGGGTGGCTCGCGGGCTTCGCGGTAGACAGCGTCATAGCCTCGCCGGGGGAGGCCGTCCTGGTGAGCTCAGCCGCGTCACTGGCCTTGGCCGCGTACTCCTGGGCGACGCTAGGGCGCGGCCGAGGGGGCACGGGGAGGGGAGGTCAGAACGTGTAGGCTGTCTGGTTGGGGAAGACGTTGACGAAGAAGGTCACGTCGTTCGCGTTGATCTGTAGCGTCAGGGGGCGGTTGAACACCGCGCTGGGCAGGCTGAAGTTGTATATCAGCGGTTGGGGGAGCTTGCCGACGACCTGCGTCCCTGTCGGCGTGTTGTTCAACGCGTAGACGTAGCTCGTCACGTTAACCAGACTGCCCTGGTTCGTGTAGTATACGCCGGTAAGGGTGTAGTTGGCCTTCTTGAGCACTATCAGCATGGGAGATTTGAGGGTGGAGTTGTAGTAGATCAGGACAGAGCCAGCGTTGACCTGGCTACCTGCGACCTGGGCCAGCTTTACTCGGTAGTAGACCACCTGCTGTTGCGGATAGTTAAGCAAAGAGACCACGAGGGGCGTGAGGACAATCATAATTATTAGCGTGATGACCAACAAGCCGATGAACTCCGACTGCCCCTTCAGTACTGCCTTCCTTCTCTCCATTTGAGGTAGGAGTCGAGGAAAGCCTTAAATATTTTCCCCGGAAGGGGTAACTCGTGGAGAGCACAGTAGGATCCGTATTAATCATAGTGACGACTCTGATACTCGGCTTGGGAGTGTTCACAGTGTACAACACCGTGTTCGTGCCGCAGTACTCCAAAGTGAGCCTCAACGAGCAAGCTATCGCTATCTCAAAGACGACTTCGATTTACGTCTCCTCGCTGACTGGCTGCCATGTAGCTTTCAACCAAACGGTCTCGATAGACCTGAAAAAGCACAACAACATGATGTGCCCGGGGCAGTGTGGGATGATGTGCCAGGGGCAGTGTGGGAGCCAAGACATGATGTGCCAGGGGCAGTGTGGGAGCCAGCAGTGTAAGCAAAACGACCGCCTGCAGTTCTGGATACTGAACTACAAGGGCGCGCCCTTCAAGTCGGCCTTCTTGATAACTGTGGACTCCCCGCTGACGCAGGTGGTCTTGGTGCCCTTCGTCGCGAAGCCCAATGCTGACCCGTTCTACACACTTCCAGGACCCTCGCAGAACGCCTCGATAGCGAAGATAACGAGCAACAGCTACACGGAAGTCCCGAGCGTCGCCATTTCGAACAAGGTGATTAACATCCCTCAATATGGCTCCATAGGGCCGGTCACGGTCAAGGGCTACAAGGTCTACACGAACACGAGCTACGTCCTAGTTGCTAACGCCACGCCGTCTTCCGTCATAATAGTGTGGGTACTCGCGAACTTGAACGGCGAGTGGTACAGGGTAGGCTACGCTTACATAAAGCCTTCAGGCGAAGGGATGGGAATGTACGCGTCTTCGCTGACCGGCCTGTACAAGCTGTTCACAGGAAGCTTAGACAACCCGACCCCACACATCGCACTTTCCAACAAAGGAACGCAGATAGGGCTGTGGTTCATGCCCGTCATGTATTCCCCCAAACCGTCACCTCTGGTCAACATAACGTTCGTCCCCACCGGTACTTGTAAGAAGATCTTCAGTGTGGTCTTCTACACTGTCAACTCCTCGCTGTACTTCAACGTCACCGACGGACCCGGCTCGAAGCCAATCATCAATAATGTGTTAGTGTACAACAAGCTGAAGGTGGGGAACTGGTACTTCTTGAACTTCAGTCTAGGTGCAATAAACGCGAAATGCTCTGATGCGAAAACTATAAAAGTCACAATCTACAACATTAGTGGACACCAGCTGAACCAGGTCAAAGGAACGTTGCCTTATGAAATAAACGGGTATACTCTAATGATCCGTTACGGATCTAGCTACGCCGCCAACGCGATAACTCAGTCGTTCGGGGAGACTCTGCATGACAACAACCCCACCACGTTGGCCTACTTCTACGCCGTGTCCAGTGTTATCCTGAAGTACGGGCCGCTGGCTAACTACACGTACGCGCTGAACTACACGATAGCGAACAGCGGCCACAGCATGGACGGCCTGTTCTACGTGTTCGCTGTAAGTCCTTGCCAGATGCCGTCCGCCAGTCCAGACATGATACTTTGGTACTACCCGCAGGGAGGGGGCATAGGTAGCTACAAGTACCCGAACTCAACGGTAATTAAGGCTGTAGGTTCCTACTCCTATATCGGGATATGAACGTTTTTTCCTCTGACTATGCCTTACTTCTTTTTCCCTTCAATAGAACGCTTCGCTAGCCACGAAAAGCTTCTTCAGCAATTCTGTCCTTCTGTCGCCCTCCCCGAACTTCCTTAAGCCGTCCACCTTCGCCGGGTTTTCGAAGACGGCGTACTTCGCGCCGTGTACGTAGAGCGCAAGCTTCGGCGACGACGCCCTCACGGCCTCGACGAACTCGCGGACGCTCCCCACCATCGCCCAGTACGTCCTCTTGTTGGGCGAGAAGCTCAGCCCCACGGCGCCTTCCTCCTTGGCAAACCCAGGGACTTCCAGATCGCTGTGGAACGTGAAGAAGGCCCTCCACTTTCCGTCGTACATTATTAGAGACGCCAGGGGCCTCCTAGCAATCAGGGACTCCACCAGTCCCATGTCCATGTCGTAAGAGGCCGTCTCCACAGTGTAGACCTTCCGGGGCCTAGGGAAGAGCTTCACCCTCACTTCGACTATCGCCCCGACCTTGCCGAAAGTCCCAGCGAAACCCCTCCAGGACACGATCTTCCCGGGGAGGGCCACCTTGAGCGTCTCAACCCAGTCGCTGGGGTTTCCGTACCCTGTGGCAAACGGGGAGGGCATGTTCGTGGCGAACAGGGCCCCCATCGAACCGTCGTACGTCGTGGGGAGGAGGTAGCCCCGCGAGAGGGCCTCCTCCTGGACCTTCGCGACCGGCGCCCCGGCCTGGGCCACGACCTCGTCTCCCCTGACCTCGTACCAGTCCAGCTTCCTCATGTAGAGCCTCTTGACGCCCCTTATGTCCGGCGAGTGCTTCCCGTAGCCCCTGACGAGCACTCTGTCGTTGGCCCTCCTGACCTCGCTGAGGATCTCCACGACCTCGACGACGCTCGCGGGCTCCACGCGTTTTCTCTTGACCTGGGGGAGTTAAAAAGGGCTGAATCCTTCTCCATGTTAACAAAAATCTTTTCATATTTGATAATGTTAATATCCCATCTTGATAACCAATGAGCTCTCACGCCGATGTGGGCTATGCCCAAAAGGGTGGGAGTGATTAAGGAGATGTGAGCCCCGTGCCGTTGGGCTCGAAGGAGTCCCATGACCCACCTACCGTCAAGCTCGGTAGGTGGCTGAGGGCTAAGTCCCTACGCCTGATCATGAATAGACGTGAAATGATTGAAATGAAAGCGTAGGGACAAACGGTGGGACTGTCCCCCGAGTTCCGCTTAATTTGTCGTTCGGGATATCCCAACCGTGGGCTCCCCCTCGGATCACCTGGCGAACGAAAGGACTTTCCTGGCCTGGGTTAGGACTGGGATAGCGCTCATCGGCTTCGGGTTCGTGATAGCGAAGTTCGCCGTCTTCGTTTCCTTGATCGAGCACCCAGCGTCTGAACCGTCGAACTCGCTCAGGCTGGGGGAGGCTATGATCTTCCTGGGGGCGCTCGTGATAGCTTACGGCCTCTACGACTTCATCGAGACCGAGAGGGCGTTGGAACAGAACAGGTTCGCTTCCAAGTCGACCAGGCACGCGGCGTTCGTCGGCATCATATTGGTCGTGACTATAGCGATGGCGCTGTTGGTCCTTTAGAGCAAGCTTATTGGGTCTGCAAGCGAGTAGATGGCGATAATGGACTGCATAACCGTCAAAGAGGTGAGGAAGCGCTACGGGAGCGTCCTGGCCCTGGACGGGTTGACCTTCAGCGTCCCCTGCGGGGAGAGGGTCGCCCTCCTGGGCCCCAACGGGGCGGGGAAGTCGACCACCCTCAAGATCCTCGTCGGCCTGCTGACCCCGGACGAGGGCTACGCGGAGATAATGGGCCACGACCCGAGGTCTATCGAGGCGAGGAAGGTGGTGGGCTACCTGCCGGAGGACGCTAGCCCCTACCCGGTCCTCACGGTAAGGGAGAACCTCGAGTACATAGCGTCGTTGAGGGGCCTCCCCAACGCCAGGGAGAGGGTGGAGGAGGTCCTAGACCTGCTCGAGCTCAGGGAGTACGAGAGGAGGAGGGTCATGTCGCTGTCGAGGGGCAACAGGCAGAAGGTCGCCCTCGCGTTAGCCCTCATCCACTCCCCTAAAGTCCTGCTCTTGGACGAGCCTTTGAACTACCTCGACATACCCACGCAGGAGAAGGTCATCAGGCTCCTCAACTCAATGGAGGGGGTAACAGCGCTCATCTCGACCCACATAATGTCCATCGCGACCAGGCTCTCCACGAAGGTGATCGTCATCTCGAGGGGCAAAGTGATCTGGCAGGGCTCGATAGACGACCTTAGGGCAATGGCCAGGGAGGACGAGCCGATCGAGTCCGTGGTGGCGAGGCTGATGGAGGGTGCTTGGAAGTCTGGTTAAGTTCGTCGTGCTCAGCAGGACATCAAAGGCGGGCTTGGTACTCCTCGTCTCCGTCACGGCAGTCAGCCTGCTCGTGTCGGGGGCCTTCGACGCGTTCGTCAGCAACCCCCCAGCGACCCACCCCCAACTGGCAAGCCGCGACCTCCAGGGCTACTACAGCTGGACTAGGTATTCCGTCTTATACATGGCCTTCATCTTCACCCTGTTCGGCTACCTAGTGAGGGTTGTGATCCTCAAGTCAGACCTGGACTACCTCTTCACGCTCCCGATCGACAGGAAGGAGATCAGCCTAGCCCTCCTCGTGAGCAACTCTATCCTCTTCTCGTTCTTGGTGGGCTACCTCGTCGTGGTTACCCTGAACGTCTACGCCTTCCTGGTCGCCCCTCTCCTGGGGTTGGCCATGAGCTCGCTGAGCCTCGCGACCTACGAGCTGAGCGGTAAGTACAGGTTGCCGCTGTTCGCCCTAGTGGGCCTCTGGCTGGCCTCCCCCTACTTCGGCTTCCCCTTCTCGCCCCTCTCTGTCTTACTGGGGGACGTAATCCCGAGCTTAGCTTCCGCGGCGGCCTTCGCGGCCGTCTCCCTCGCCGCGGCGCTGAAGTCCGTGGGGAACCTCGACCTGGCCCTCATGAAGTCGATCAGCGAGGAGCCGGAGAGGGAAACCGAACCTGTGGACTTGGTGTCTGCTTCTTCCCCCTCCCTTTCGGTGCTCAAAATGAAGCTCAGCTACGTGGGGTTCGCCGGGAGGTACGCCCTGTACGCCCAGACGGTCAGCGTCGTGGCGAGGACGGTGAGCTTCAGGAGGGTCATGACCGTCCTAGTGGCGGTGGGGTTGGCCTACTTCGCGCTCCTCGTGGGCATTGGGGAGAACGCCGACGCGACCCAGTTGGCCGAGACTTTGGCCTCGGTTTACGCTTACACGTTCGTGCTCACGGCTTCGGGAGCTTCCACAATAACGCTCGAGAGGATGTGGCCCACTTTCCCCGCGCTGGGGGCGAGGTACTACAGGCTGGTGGTCTTAGCCTCTATCGTCCAGGGGCTGATCCTCATTTCGCCCATAGCCCTAGCCCAGGCCTCCTTCGACGCGCTTTTCTACAGGGAGGGGGTGTTGCCCACGCTGGTGGCGTATTACGTGTACGTGCCCCCCGCCCTCGGCGTAGGGATTCTCGTCTTCTCCTACCTCACGCCCATGCAGGTAAGGGAGGGGGGAATGGCGGTGAACGCGGAGATAAGGGCCTCGAACTTCGTCTCCGGGCTCCTGACAGGCCTCCTGTTCATCCCCCTAGCGGTGTACATCTACGTCCCACCGTGGGTTATGGTCGCCCTCTCCCTGATCCTCCTAGCCGTACTGGCGTTGAGCCTGAGGGAGGAGCATCTGTACAAGCTCGTGGAGAGGATGACCGAGAAGGGCTACGTTTAGGCCTATTTCACCCCCAGCTATGGGGGCAGTAATCCCTCCGAGGGTCTATTCCGCCGGCACCATGACTAAAAATCACGAAGGCCTCAGCTTCTTCGTCACCTCGCTCTGGACTTCCTTTGCTAACCTCTTCGTGGCCTCCGAACTCCCCAGCCTCTTGGTCTGCTCCAGCGAGCTCTGGAGCCTCTTGGTCTGCTCCACCAAGTCCAACCTCCTCGTTTGCTGGGCCAGCTGGGTCATCTGGCTGAGAGTCCTCGTCGCCTCGGCCAGGTTCATGGAGCTCAAGTCCCTCCCGTACTTGTCCAGGAGAACGTAGTAGTTGTACTCGCTGACAAGGTCCTGGTCGATCCCGCTCACGTACTCCTGCTGGGAGCTAGCCGGCCTAACCGAAAGGGACCCAGCGAGGGTCTGCTGCGAGTTGGTGACAGGGTCTTTGTAGGTCACGGTGACGTTGAGGAATTGTCCCGAGAAGTTCGCCGGCAGGCTCGCCTCTCCCCAGATGATGACTGCGCTCTCGATCGCGTTTATGGTGACGGGGGGCCCGTTGTAGTTGAGCAACTTAACTTGGCCCTCGGACTTTATGTCCACCTTAACGTCCTGACCCCCGATCGAGGTGCTTACCGCCTTCGGCAGGAGATCGACTATCCTGTTCACGTCGGAGACGTGCTCGAACACCCCTCCGGTCTTGTCGGCCAAGAGCCTCAGGAGGACCTCGTTGTAGTCGTCGCCTATCCCGTAAGCCACTACTTTCACGTTGGGCGGGAACTGCAGGTTCTGGTAGCTGTCCAAGACCGTCACGTCCGTGGGGTTGCCGTCCGTTAGGAGGATCAAGTAGGCCGGCATCTCGTACTTCTTAATTACGGAGATCGCCTGGAGCAAGGCTGAGAAGAAGGGGGTGCTCCCTCCTGCATCTAAGTTCTCTATGCCTCTCGTAGCGCTCTTAGGTTCGACCCCCTCTGCCAAGACCCTCACGTTCTCTCCGAACGAGATCACGGTCACTTTGTTGCCCTCGGGGACTTTGTTGATCAGCTCTAGGGCCCCCCTCTTGGCCAGGTCCATCTTGAACCCTTCCATCGAGCCTGAAGTGTCGACCAACAGCACGTAGTGGAAGCCCTTCGCCGTGGCGACCCTCTCAGGGACAAGGACTATTTTGAACACGTACTTCGCGGGGAAGGTAAAAGAGTGCTTGTGACTTCCGTACAGCTTCATCGAAATTGTCATCGCTTACTCCCTCGAGACCTTCACTATGGTCTGGTTGCCGAGCTTCAGGACTGCAGGGAGGTTTACCCTCTGCTTCCCCCTGATGGGCTGGAAGACCCTCCCGTCGAAGACGTAGGTCCCGTTGGTGCTGTTCAGGTCTTCCACGTACAGCTCGCCGTTCTCGAGACTCAGGACTGCGTGCCTCCTCGACACTTCGGGGTCTGGGACCACGATCACGTTCTCAGGCGACCTGCCCACAGAAATGTTCGGGAAAGTCTCGAAGTCCAGGGGGATCTTCAGGTTGTTGAGCTGGTGGGCGGGCGTCTGGATGAACTGCAAGTACAACCTCCCTACGGCCTGCTGTGGGATGGGTGGGGGCTGTTGGACGGGGCTCGGTTGAGGGGGCGCCTGAACCTCCGGTGGGGGCTGTTGCTCGGCCGCCACCACTACCGGCTGCGGGGGCTGAGGGGCCTGGGCTTGCTGTTCTGACGCGGGTTGCTGTTCGGGAGGCGCTAACGGCTGAACTTGGGCCACGCTCTGCCTCGCCGTCCCGCACTTGAGGCAGAACTCCGCGTCGTCTGGGTTCTCATATCCACAAACTGGGCACTTCCAGGGCACGCCCTTACTTAGTAATACCTTAATAAATGTCTTTCACAACCTGACTTAGACCGCAATCAACGAGGTAGCAATTTTCATAAGCTGGACTCTTTCGGACTATCAGCACGCCATTAAGTCGAGGAGCCGCCGCCCCCAATAGCTTTAGGCGACCCGGGCGAGTTCGCTTAGCCCTCAACCCGTCTGTCCCGAGCTGACAGCGGTCGCTTTCGGTCGGGACAAGCCCTACGCGTTTGGGGCTTACGGGGGCTTCTCGGAAATTACTGACGAGGCTGGCGGGCTCAATTAGGCGTTCGCGACCCGGCCCAGTTCGGCTGTAGCTCCCCGGCTTACCTGACCGTGTGGCTTACTTTCCCGGGTCGGCCGTCCCAGTACCTCTGTGACAACGCGCCGGGAACGCCTCAGCGAAGCGAGGCGACACCGGTTCGGCGAACTTTACGGGAGTTCGGTACTCCTGTTTATTAGGGCAGTCGCGAGAGTAGTCCTATACTCGAGCCCAGGCTAGGGTGAAGAGGTGTGGGGATCATAGTTAGGGTGAAGGCGTCAAGGTCGACGGCCTACTATAACAAGCCTACACAGGTGGCGGCCATCATCAGGTTGGTGCCGAACTCCCTGGTCAGCGTAAAGAAGGTCAAGTACGTGTTCCTTATCGACAACAGCCCCTCAATGAAGAAGGAGGGCAAACTGGGGATCGCGATATCGGCGTTGCACAAACTGGTCATGGAGCTGCCAATGGGGAACAGCTATGAAGTCTACTACTTCTCCAACGACCTGGCGAAAGTGTACGAGGGGGTCACAGGGGCTGTCGTGAGCGCCAACCTCCCGGTCAGCTACGGGGGGACAACCAACCTGTACAAGGCCCTTACTAAGATGCTCTCGTACTTGGCGAAGGTTAACGTGCCAGTCAGGCTGATCATACTATCCGACGGGAAGCCCACGGACAAGAGGAGGCCGAGCGACTACGACGGCCTGCAGGTTCCGGCCAACGTCCAAATCATATCGATAGGCGTGGGCAACGACTACAACGAGGTCATAATGAAGAAGCTGGCCGACAAAGGGAACGGCAGGTTCTACCACGTGGTGGACGTGAAGTCCCTTCCCGCGGTTTTCGAGAGCGAAAGGGTAGACCAGGTCGCGGCCTACAACGTGAGGGTGGCTTTGCCCAGCGGCGCCGAGGTCATAAACTACGCCGGCAACCCGGTGACCTTCCCCTTCATCAACAACACGGTGAGCATCTACGCCTACCTCAACGTCCCTCCAGGAGAGATGGCCACGACGGTGTACGTGAGCGTGGCCTACGTGGAGCCGGCCGACAACAGCGAGAAGGTGGTCAACGTCCCCTTGACTTTCGCCAGGGCCCAGGACAGTGCGGTCGAGGCCTCAGTAGACCAGTCGGTGGAGGACGAGGTCAGGTACTTCGCCCTGCTGAAGCTGTACTCCGAGAAGCTGGAGGAAGGGTCGAAGGAGGCGACGCAGATAGCTATGGAACTCGCGGAGCTGGCCGCGAAGACGAAGAGGGAGGACTTGGTGGCGGCCACGAGGAAGTTCGTTTCGGAGGGCGACAGCAAAGACCTCTTGGCCGAGACCACGAAAGTGCTCAGAAAAGGCTGACCACTATCGAGGCGAGCAAGTCCTTCTCCCCTATCCCCCCCACTAGCTTCCCTTCCTTGTTCACTATCGGCACGTAGCCGACGTTGTGGGTCGCCATCACTTCTCTGACCTTCTCTAGGCTGGCCGTCTCCTCCGCGGAGAGAACCCTGATCGTCATGAACTCGTCGACTTTCGTCTTCCTCAAGTTCCTCGACGCGCTCAAGGCCCTAGCTATGTCCCTGACTGAAACGACTCCGACGGGCCTGTCGTCCTTGACCACGACGGCGTGCCTAGTCCACCTCTCCTTCATCAAGTCGACGACCTCGCTCAGGTACTCGTCCATGGTCGTGATGAGCGGGTCTGGGTTCATGACGTCCTTGACTACGACCTCCCTGCCGGGCCTCAAAGCCTTCAGCAAGTCCCTCTCAGTGACGATCCCCTCTACCTTCACCCCGTCGCCAACTAGCAGCGAGCCGACCCCCTTCGCGGTCATGATCTTCGCGGCCTCGACTACGTCCACCTCGGGGTCGACGAATAGGAGGTCCTTCGTCGCCACGCTCGCGACGGAGTCGTTCAGCCTCCCCCAGTTGTACACTAAGTCCCTTATAGTCACTATCATGCCCCCCTCGATGAGGAGCCTCCTGACGTTGTTCAGTAGCATGGTCTCGATGGCCTCGATCACCTTAGCCTGAGGGGGGACGGAGATTACCCTCACGCTCATTATTTCCTTGACTTTCATCGGTCAATAATACTGGGTCGGATTTAAAACGCATAAGCGGTAACCGCTTAACCGTAACGGGATGGCAGTCACCTTGACCTTTTACCACGACGTGATCTGCCCCTTCTGCTACGTTCAGAACTACAGGCTCAAGAAGGTTCTCGAGGGGTTCCCGAAGGAAGAGGTGAAGGTAGTCCACAAGGCCTTCGCAATCATCCCCGAGCTCGACGATCTGAAGGCGATAGCGTTCACGGAGGAGGAGGCGAGGCAGGTCTTCTTCAGGGAGTTCGAGATAATCAAGAGGTACATCCCGGAGTACGACCTGGAGGGGGTCAAGAGGAGGGCCAAGTTCTCCTACGTGTGGTCGGTGCCCCCCTTGAGGGCCTGCAAGGCGGCGGAAATCATAGGCGGCAACGAGGCCCACGGGAGGTTCTTCGAGGAGGCACAGAAGGCGTTCTTCGAGGAGGGGCAGGACATAGCGGATGAGGACGTGTTGGCGAGCGTGGCCGAAAGAGTAGGGCTGAACCCGAACGAGTTCAGGCAGGTCTACAGGTCGAGGAAGAGCCTCCTAGCCTACGAGGAGGACGAGGCTGAGGCCAAGGCCAGGGGGATCAGGGGCGTCCCGGCGATTCTGGTCAACGACCTCTACATCCTGAGGGGGTTGCAGAGCGAAGACGCTTTGAGGACGGTGATAGAGGACTTCCTCAGGTACGGGGAGCCGAAGAGGGTAGAGCTGAAGGCCTACTGGGAGTCGTGACGGTATAGTATAAACTCGCGGTTGCCGGTCGGAGCCCTGATTAAATTCACATTTCAGATAAGTTTATCAATCGAAGGTGCGTACAGAGACCGAAAGGCCATGAAAAAGGTCAGGGACTACATGTCCAGTCCCGTGCTGATGGTGGACGCGAACACCAGCCTCCAGGAAGTGGCCAAGCTACTGGTAGAGAGGGGCTTCGGCTCAGTGTTGGTGGTAGTCGACGGCGAGCCGAAGGGGATCTTCACGGACAGGGACGCGCTGAAGGCGCTGGCCCAGGGGCTGGGGCCAAACGACCCTGTGAGGCTCGCCGCGACCATGGGCAACCTGATAACGGTGGACGAGGACACCGACGTGTTCGCGGCGGCGGAGATAATGACCAAGAACAAGATAAGGCACTTGCCCGTGAGGAACAAGGAGGGCGTCATCGTGGGGATGTTCTCGATAACCGACCTGCCGAAGGCCCTAGTCCTCTGAGGAAGCCTAAATATTTCCCAAGCGTAATTTTTTCCCGTGAAAATATTTCTCGCTGAGGGTCGATCCGTTAAGGGGGGAAAACTCGTCTACAAGCTCAACTCTTACTGGGAAGAGCTGGGTTACTTCGACTTGAGAGACATGTCGACCCGCTTCGACCTCGGCGGGGTACTTGCCCTGCCGGGGGACTACTTCCTGCTCACGAACGTGGCTGAAGTCCTTACCGGGCGCGCGGGTCGAACGGCTCCGGTTTTGTTCGCAGCTGAAGACGACTCCTTGGTCATCGGCTACCCCCTTTCTGGCGGAATAACGGTGACGGGGGGCGAAGCTTTAGCCCTGAGCGATGACGCCGTTCAGGCCCTCGTCCCACTCCCTTTCCGCGACAGGTCTTTCAAGATGATTTACGTGGTCAACGTGACCTCCAGGGACGTCATTAACGAGGCCTGCAGGTTGCTCAAGCCAGGAGGGGTCGTAACCCTCATCTTACCGGATCCCTCGATCGGCGGAGTGAACCCGGAGGACGGAGTGAAGCTCCTCTCGGTCAAGTTCGACGTCACGAGGGTGAGATTTAAGGACAGGTTCTGGATATTCGAGGGTAAAATGAGGAGACTCTGCGGGACTGAGCGGTGATGTCGGGACCTTAGTCTGATCAGTCTATCTCCTCCTGGATCTTCACCCTGCCCTCGATCATCTTCAGGGGGAAGGGCGGGTTCTGGACTTCCTCTACCTTTATCCCCTCCTTCTCGAGCTTGGCGAACGCTTCCTTCAGGTCGTCCTCGTGGGTCGCGTACTTTATGGCCTCCTTGATCCTCTCGAGCTTGGGGTCGCTCGCCCTGAACCTCTCCGCGCTCACGGCGCTCCACGTGTTCCCCGACTTGTAGATGAAGACGACGTCCTGGAAGTAGCCAGGAACCGCGTGGGACACCCCAGCTATGTAGTAGTCCCCGTACTTGTATACCCTCGCCACGAGAGCATATCCTCGCCTGAGTATTTAGAGTTACGCGGGCGTCACCCTCATATCCTCCAACAAAGGCTCGAAAGAGTCACCAGACAAGACCTTGGCGACGCGTTCTGCCGTACGTTTCGCGACCATATACAGCTCGTCGCCCATCCACTCCTTCTTGGCCTCTAACTCGCGCTCGTCCGCCAACACCACTCGGCCGTTAACCAGGCCAACGTCCACCTCGAGGTCTAGATACCTGACCCTGTTCCTCAGTATCTCCGCTGGGGTCGACACGTTGACCAAGACCCCCTTCACTTTCCCTCCTTGGTCCTTATACACGTGCACCCCGTAGAAAGTCCGCGAGCTCAGGTGGAACTCGTCGTAGTCGCCCTCCCCTATCTCAACGTCCAACACGTCGTAGCGCCCCCCGGGGGTCAGCTCCCTCCTCAGGACTAGGTAGTAGTCCACGCCGTCAGTCCGGAACTCGACCAGCTCCCCGGGCTTAAGCCTCCTGACGATGTATGGCGCCTTGACGTGGTCTATGGCGACTCTCTCGCCCAACAGCGACCTTAGGGCCTCTTTCACGTCTACTACCCCCTCGTCCAGCTTGTCCGCCAGAACCGAGTCGCTGGCCTTGACCATGTGGTGGAACCTGGACGTCCTGACGATCTGGCCCCTCACCTCGTCCAGCTTCAGCTTGTCCGGTAGCGACAAGACGGCCACTGCGAAGTCCTCCCCCTGGTTCCTGAAGTCCCCCAGGTCGAACCTCATTGCAAGCCTCGACAGCTCCTCTTTCAGCTCTTCCGCACTCGCTTCCTTCGCGTTGCTCCTCCACTTCACGTCGTAGCCCTTCCTGTTCCAAGGCAGGCTTATTGAAAGGAGGAGAGTCCTCTCGTCCCTCGGGATGTGCTCCGAGAAGTAAGTCCTGCCCTTCCCCCTCCAGACCATCGCGTACTTCCCCACGGCTTTCGGCTCGTCCAGGCGAATGGCCCCGTCGAGGGGAGGCCTCACTACTAAACCCTTCTCGAGGCACGGCTCGACCCTAAGGCCTTCAAAGCTACAGTCTCTGGGCTCTATAACGCTGTAGAGCTTGACGGGGGACTTCCAGACGAAGCTGTAGGGTAAGGTCTTCCTCAACCACCCGCTCAGGTCTTCGCCCATAGCGAAGAGCACTCCTTTGTCTTCTTCCATCTCCTTGACGGTCGAGTCGGCTACGTCCCTTACCTTCTCGCCGAACCTCTCCGCTATGACTTCGGACTGCTGGACTACCTCGTATCCCGAGTCCTTGAGGAGCTTAGTTAGGGCAGTAGCATGTATCCCCCTTACCCTTACCCTCAACCCTGACATAACTTGGCCCTCGGCGGGTTAAAACGCTCAAGTCTGGGCGTCGCCGTGGGGGGGGGGCGTACCCCCAGTGTTTTCATAAAAAAGTAAAAAATACGTTTTATTTTTTTCATAATAAAATTAGTAACTTGTGAACCCGAATTGAAGGTGTATACTAGGTCAGATATTCGAACGTAAACTCGCGCGACTCCACAACGGGGGAGATACTATCGTACCTTGAGCAATTGCGAGAGGACGAGGTCTTGGAGGCGATCCTCGACGCGGAATGAAAGGTGAAGGAACTCGAGAGGTTCATTTCCAAGACGAAGTACAGGGTGTTGAAAGTCGAGGTGGCCAGCGGTAAGTACGTCGTCACGCTGAGTGGTGGGAAGTAAAGAGGGTAGTCATACCGGGGGCTGGGTCACCTTGACGAAGCTCCTCAGCGAATTGAGGAACGAGGACTTCCAGAGGGAGCTGGGCTAAGTAATCGCGTTGATTAAGAGGATGGGGGCGCTTACGCCAGAAACAACGAGTGACGCCCTCAGCACCAGTCCTCGACCGAGTGCGTGAATTACTTCTTTTTTTAAGTTTGGTTTCACTAAACTAATTGTAGTGAGGGAGTCGGATCTTGAAGCTTACCTTCGTGGGCTTCGGGTTCATCTCCTACTCAGTCGCGTTCCTGCTGTCGAAGAAGCACGAGATCACTATAACTACCCGAGAGCGTGCCCTACCTCCCTCGCACCCGGTTAAAAGGGCCTACTACGAGGACCTGTCCTACTTCGGCGTGAAGTTCGTCCAGCTCGACCCGCTCAAGGACGTGGAAAGGCTCAGGGAAGTGATCAAGAGGAGCGACGCCGTGGTCAACTTCGTCGGGGCGATCCAGGGTTCCGAGAGGGAGCTGAAGGAGGCCAATTACGCGGTTCCCAAGGCTCTGGCGAAGCTAATAGAGGACGCGAACCCCAACGCGTTCTTCGTCCACATAAGCGCGGCGAGTCTGGGCCAGAAGGAGAAAAAAGTCGTCGAGGAGTACCCCCACGGCTTCGGCCTAGAGCCGCAGACCGCGTTCGAGGAGAGCAAGCTGATGGGCGAGAAGGCCGTGTTGCAGTCGAAAGTGAGGAAGGCAATCCTCAGGCCCACCCTGGCCTACGGGTGGGCGGCCGCCCACAGGCAGTTCATAACCCTGTACAAGTTCGCGAAGCGGAGGATAGTCCCGAAGGTCAACATCGCCGTCCAACCCGTGAACGTGAGGTACATAGCCGCCGTAATAGACGCCCTGCTCGAGGAGAGGCCCGAGACGGACTACTTGTACGTCACCGAGTGCGAGAAGGTGGGGGCCTCGGACGTGATAAGGCTGTACTGCCAAGGCCTGGGGAAGAAGTGCTTCGAACTCCCCGTCCCCTCGTTCCTGCAGAACTTGTCACAGTGGAACATCCCGGAGGACGCCAGGCCCCTGCTGAGGTACCTCGACTACGAGTTCTCGTGCCAGCGGACGAAGGACTTCGTGAAGAACCCCACGTTCGTCGAGGACGACATTAGAGAGAACGCCAAGTTCCTGAAGTTGCTGGACGAGACCGGGAGGCTGGTGCCGGAGTGAGCTCAGTGAAGCGCCACGCCCATTAAGTAGAGGAAGTACGTGAGCATACCGTAGAGGACTAATCCGAGAGCTGACTCTGCCCACGAGAGCTTCCCGTCCTTCATGATCGCGGCCCCGAAGAGGTTCGATACTATCAAGACCAAGAGCAACGGCCAATAGTCTACGGCCTTGGGCGAGCTCAGGAGGATAAGGCCTACCAGGACGGTCGCGTTCTCTATCTTGCTCCCCACGAAGCTGTAGAGCGCAGGGGATCCCAATAGCTTCGACCTGAAGACCATCACGTAAGCCGAGAGCTTCTCCTCGAGCTCAGCTGCTATGGGGGTCACCACGTAAACCAGCAAGTCGTAGGGCACGCCTATCAGCAGGGAGACCCTCTCGGTGTAGTGGAGGAAGAAAGGCGTCACTATTACTGCGGCCGCTCCCGAAGCGAAAAGCAGGGCTAAGGCCGTATGGGTCTTAGTCTTCACCTCGTGACCCTCGAACGCCTCCGGCTTCCTCCCCTTGTAGGACAGGTACACGTATGCGAAGTACATGAGTATGAGGATGATCCCGAGGGGGACTTCAAGGAAAGCGTGGACGGAGACGAAAGCGTACTCTGCGAGGACGAGTGCGGCGACGGCGAGGGTGGGCAAGACCAGGAATTTCAGCTCCAAGGAGTAATTGCCTAACATGTATATCGGTTCAGCGTACTTCAGTAGGAAGACGACCCCCAGGAGACCCACGCCCAAGGTCATCAACATGGCGTTGGCCCCTACCGCGCTACTGATCGCCGCCCCGGGCTGTCCTAATAGCAAAGCCCCGACAACCAGTACTGTTTCAGGGAGGGCCGTCGCCAGGCCCAGCAACACTCCCCCTCCGAATGAGCTCCCCAGCCTAGCGGCTAAGGACTCCCCGGCCTTGGCCATGACGATGGAAATCACCATGAGCGCTGTCAGAGTGCCGAAGAAACCCAAGTAATCGGTTGCCATCGTGGGGGACGAGCGAGGAACCGCTTAAAAATGTGTGCGCTAACTCGGATTTGGGGACAACGCCTCAGGTCTTAGCTCTCTTATCCCTGGGCTTACCGAAAGTTATGGTCGACTGCTTCAGCAACTCTCCTGAGATCTCTTCTAATCCTTTGCCCTTAGTCTCCGGCACGAACAGGAATGTCACTAGGGCGCCCAGAAGCGACGCTGCGCCTAAGAACACGTACGCCGTGTAGGAGCTGGCCGTAAAGAGCGTCGGGAACACGAAGGTGGTTATCAAGACTCCTACCCTGCCGCCAACGACGTTTATCGCGTGGGCGAACCCCCTTATCCCCGTCGGGGCCAGCTCCACCCCGTGCATCCCCACCGCGACGATCGAGCCGGGGCCGATCTGCATGAACGTCCTGGCCAGACCGAAGGCGAGTACCGTGGGCCAGTACAGCAGGGCAGCGGCGTTCTGCTCGCCCGCGTATAGGTACACGAAGTAGGAAGACACCACGAAGACCACGCCCGTCATTAGGAAGCCCAGCGTCTGCAACAGCTTCCTGCCGAGGCGATCCAAGAGTAGCCAAGCCCCTATTATCCATGGAACCGTGAAGGCTACTCCTATCAGCTGGAGCACTGCAGGGGCCGTCTTGATGTTCTGGGCGATGAAGGACACGAAGAAGCCGAGGCCGTAAGCCGGGATGTCGAAAATGAGCCAGAGGATGGCGCCGACTATTATGAACCTGAAGTACTTCTTGAACAGCTTGATCTCCTCTTCCTCTTCGTGGCTGAGCGAGTGACTACTGGGGGCCACGACGTGATGGCCCAGCACGGCCCTAACGAACCTCTTGTACTCCTCCCAGTTCCTCTCCAGTAGGACTGCGTACCTCGGCGTCTCGGGGAACTTCCTCCTTAAGTAGATGACTAGAGCCGGCCAAACGCCTCCTAACCCCAGTGCTATCCTCCACACGGTGTCAGTTGGCACTCCAGCGGAGAGCAGAGCCAGCACGAGGCCCGCCGCTGAGGCGGAGCCCGTGACCTAGAAGCCTCCGAAACCTAAAGCCATCAGTTTGCCCCTATCCTTAGCGTTGGCGGTCTCGGCTATGATCATGGGAGACAACACGTAGTCCGCCCCGAGCCCGACCCCCATGACGAACCTTGCAATCGCTAAACTCGTGAGATCTGGCATGAACGGCTATATACCCGCCCCGATCGCCATCGTGAGGGCGTCCCAGCCGTAGAACGTTTTCCTCCCTTTATTGGCTAGCCACCCGAACAGAGGGGCTCCTATGAAGAATCCTAGTATAGGTGGAACGTTGAGCCAGATGCTCCAGAAGACTCTCTCGGGGGACTTGAGGTTAGTTATTCCGTAGCTGGCGAGCACGTACGGCAAGACGACGCCGAGGACTGACAGGTCGTAGCCGTCAGTGAACGATCCCATCGCCGCGACTAGCGTGTATTTGTAGACTAGCGTGTATTTGTAGTGGAAGGACTTAGCAGGGGCTTCGTCTATAGGCTTGAAGGGATTACTTATGTTGGAGCTCATCGAGACCTATAGGTTCTCGTAGCCTCTTAAGTAGAGTCCAAATGAACTATATAGTTCACATAATCAAGCCTCAGGTAGACGTTCTTCTCGAGCCGGAAATCAGACGTCTGAATAGCAAATTCTATTATTCGGATCGCCGAGAGTTACGTTGCAATGAGCGTCAGGACGTTCCTTGAGAAGCCTAAGGTAACCGCACATCCCATGGACAAGGTCTCGGAAGTCCTCGGCAAGATGAGGGAGACGAACTATTGGGCGGTTCCAGTGGTTCAGAACAACAAGCTCGTCGGGATGTTGGACTACAAGAGTTTGATGGCCAAGAGGTTCACCCCCGACACTAAAGTCCTCACGCTCATGAGCCCTGCTCCCAAGCTTAACGAGGACTCGGACGAAAGGACGGTCATAGCCATGTTCTACAACACGAGGGCCAGGGTGATCCCTGTAATCAACGGCAAGGGCTCCCTAGTAGGGGTAGTGACGAGGGAGGCAGTCCTCAGGCACTACCTGGACAGGGGCGAGATCCCATTGAGGCCGGTAAGGGAGTTCATGAACTCCCCGGTGCTTACGATAAACACCGAGGACAACGTGGCCAGGGCTAAGTTCATAATGAGGAGCTACAACGTCTCGAAGCTCCCCGTCCTTGAAAAGGACCAGCTAGCGGGCATAATCACGATGAGGGACATAGCCCTGAGGGTCCTCTTCGCGTATAGAGGGAAGAAGAGGTCGTCCATAATGACCGAGGAGGAAAGGCTCTTGGCGACGCCGGTCAAGGAGATCATGAGCTACCCCGTCATCACGGCCAACGGCTCCGACGACTTAACGGAGGCCGTCGACACGATGTTGAGGAGGAACGTCTCGGGCCTCCCGGTAATCGAGGGCGGGAGGGTCGCGGGGATGATCAGCGGCATCGACGTGATAACCAAGGTGATAGCTAAGAAGTTCGAGCTCTCCTCCCCCATCTCGGCGAAGCTCCCAAGGGGCTTGGACGAGAACCAGAGGGCGCTGATAGACGGGCTCCTCGACAGGTACCTGTCCAAGTTCGAGAGGATAGTGGAGGTGATAGACTTCAAGTACAGCGTGAAGGAGGAGGCCTCGAGCGAGGGCAGGCCGCTGTATAAAGTGAACGTCAGGCTCGTCACCAAGATAGGGGACTTCGTGGCTACCGAGACGGACTACGACGTAGTGACGGCGACCAGGAAGGTAGCGGACGACATAGAGGAGAGGCTTTTGAGGAAATTAAAGAAGATAGAAGACATAAAGAAGACCAGAGGAGACTTGGCGAAGGCAGCGGAGTGATGACGGGCACGAGCTCTGCCCACGTGATGAGTGCTCTCAAGGGCTGACCCCCTTCACGTTTTTTACTGTCTAAGCCTTCCGTCACGCGTGGGCCTCAGGCTCGGAAGGAAGGACGCCGTTTTCGTCGCTTCCGCCTTCGCCTTCTCTCTAGCAGTGAACAGAACCCTGTTCATAGCACCGCAGATAGCGATGACCGACACGCAACCCCGCCGTACCCGTTCTGGGTCCCACCCTACCCTGCTGGGTTCGTAGACTTGGCCTGGAACTCCTTTTCCCATGAGGCCCTAGTGTTGCTCCTGACCCCCAAGTGGAACACGGTCCTCTTTTACGTTATTTCTTTCGTCGCCATCATCCTGGCAGGGCACTACTTCGCCAGGCAGTTCCAGTACAGGGATGAAAGGCCCGTTATGCGGGACTTGAGGCTGTACGTCTTCCCCTACCTCCTGACCGTCAACCCAGCACTGATCACCTCATTCCTAAGCGGGGACGCCGGAGGGGTGAACCTCTCTTTCGCCGTGACGGTGCTCGAATTGGCGACGTTGTACAGGTACGCTGAAACGGGATCGAGAAGGCACTTAGCCTACGTAATGCTCCTCTCCCTAGTCGGCGGTTGGGTTTACTTCGAGTACTTCTTTATCTCGTTCTTCTTCTCCATCCCCCTTTTCGCTTACTACGGAGTAAAGGGGAGGACTGGGGAGCTCAGGAGGTCTTTGCTGGCCTCGGTGACGTCGTCAGTCCTGTCTTTCTTCAGCGAGATGAACGTGGCGGTTTGGCATATTTCTCCGCTAAGGCCACGGCCCCCTCGATATTCGTCTCCAATGTGGGCTACTACACGTCCAACGTGAATTTCTACCTAATCGTTCTCCTCACCCTGGCCGCCTTAACCCTCTTGGTTAGGCAGGAGATCCCCAGGGCGTTCTTCTTCACCTCGTTCCTCTTCCTCTCCGCTTACGCGGCCTTCTACTTCCAAGGCATTCCAGTGCCTCTCCTCGACGCCGTATGGGCCACGTTCACCGGCATGTCGATAAAGTTCGCCCTGTTCCTAGAGACCCTCTTCGCCCTAGCCCTCCTCTCCTCTAGGAACGGCGCGGCGGTCACCCTTCTGGCCCTCTTTCCCGTTTTCCTGCCCTACAGCTCCTGGAACACGCCGGGCACGAACCATTACGGCGATCTTTACGAGCTGGTGAGCTTCAACGCGTTACAGTTCGCCCACATTCCAGGGCTCTACCAAGTGGCGGAGAGGATAGCCGAGAGCCCCGGCCCCTCTATTGCTGTGCTCAACAGCTACAAGGATTACATACAAGTCCAGACGGCGATCCCATGGGTACAGGGCTACGTGTACCTCGCAGACCTATCGAACACTGTCAACTACAGCTCGCTGAAGGTCTCGGGAACCAAATACGTGATTTCGGGGATCCCGCTAGACTATTCTTACCTGAAATTGGAGGGCCAATACGGCTCCCTCTACCTGTACCAGTTCAAGGGGTTCGACGGCATAGCCCACGCTTTGGACGGCGGTCCCGGGAACTACACCGTAAAGGGGAACCAGATAGTCCTGAGCTCCGCCCCCGCCGTTGTCGCGATCCCCTACTCGCCTTACTTGACCAACGCTGAGCCCTACCTCTTCGGCACCCTGATAAACTCCACGACCTCGACCTACGTCATTTACCCGATTTACCAGGCCTCAGTATACGCGGCCATTGTGGCCTGGCTAATAGGTGTCACTTCTGCCCTTTGGCTGCTATTACCGCGATCTCCACCCTCACGTCTTTCGGCAACGACTTCACGGCGACGGTGACCCTGGCTGGGGGCTTCTCCTTAAAGTACTTCGAGTAGACCTCGTTGAACGCCGGGAAGTCGGCCATGTCGGCTAGGTACACGAAGGACATCACGACGTCCTCAAGCCCCATCCCGGCGGCGGAGAGGATCGCCTTCAAGTTCTCCATGACCCTCTCAGCCTGCTCCTTAATTCCTCCCTTTACCACGTCGTTGGTCTTAGGGTCTATCGGGATCTGGCCAGAAACGAACAGGAAGTCCCCGAACCTTACGGCCTGGGAGTACGGGCCAATCGGCTTGGGAGCCTCCTCCGTGAAAATCACTTCCTTCATGGCCATCACTTCAGGGTCAAGTGTAGCTGGTGGTAAAGCGCAATCACGAGGTCCCTCTCGGTTATGATCCCAGCAGCCTTGCCCTCGCTGTCGAGGATCAGCAACGACCCGACCCTCTCGACGACCATCTTGCCCGCCGCCTGGTTAACGCTGTCCTCGGGGTTTATCGTCAGCACCTGCCTGTTCATGACTTCCGAGAGAGGTTTCTTCAGGAACTCCTCCGGGTTGCCCTTAGTTACCTCCTTAGCTAGCCTTTTGACTACGTCGCTGGCCGTGACTATGCCCAGGACTTTGCCCTGCTCGTCCGTGACCGGCAACCTCCTGAAGCCTCCCCTCGCCATGAGGGAGACCGCGTCCATGACCGTAGCGTCCTTGTATGCAGTCTTCACCTTCTTGCTCATGAACCTCCTGACGGGGAAGAGCTCCTCCATGTCCTGGAAGAGGAGCAACATCTCCCTCTCCGTGACTATGCCTACCAGCTTGTCAACCCTGTTGAGTACGGGAAGGGCGCCAAAGTTCCTGGCGACCATTATGGTCAGGGCATCTAGGGGCTCCATCTCCTCGTAGGCGACTTGTGGCTGGGGGCTCATTATCTCCTCGACCGTCCTGTATATCATGCCGTAAACGTCGGACTTGTCGCACGCCCTCCTGCACCTTATGTCGACTAAGTTGATCACGTCCCTCGTGGAGACTATCCCAGTCAACTTCCCGTCGGAGAGGACGAGTACCCTCCCTATTCCCCTCTCGTTGATCTTCTTCAGCGCCTCGTAGATGTAGGCGTTCGCCTCTATGGTCGGGGGGTCGGTTATCATCAAGTCCTTTACAAGCATCGAGGAGAGGATTGTCGTGAGCGATTAAATATCATTCGCCCTCCACGTTCTTCCTCCACTCCTCGGCGTACTCCTCGAACTCCTTGTACTTCTCCGACCTCTTCACTATCTTCTGGAAGTCCTCCCAAGTCCACGCTACTGGCCCCCTCTTCAGGCCCTTGACGAAGTAGAACGGCTCGCCCTTGACGTTTAATTCCCTCCTCATGTCCTCCACGAATGTCGTGATCGCGAAGAACTCGTTTATGAACGCGTCCAGGGGCGTGTTGAAGGAGCTGAAGTAGCTGTGGACTTCCATAGGGCCTCCCTCCCCCACGAACATGTAGTAGTAGTGGTCGCTGGTCGTGAAGTAACGCCAGGCCTTCAGCCACTCCCCTCCCAACTTCTTGGCCAGCATCTCCCCCCTCCTAACGGCCTCGTCGTAGGCCCACTGCATTATGTTACCCAGCCAGGCCGACTCGTCCTTCCTTACGTCGGCCCAAGAGGAGGTGTCCATGACCTCTATCTCGTCGTAGCTCTCGTTTGCGAGCATCGAGGGGGTCACCATCTCTACCCCCCTCTTGGTGAGCTCCCTAGGCAACCACCTCAGGAAGTCCAGAATTCCGGTCTCCGGCCAGTGGTGCTCCCCGAAGGTCTCGTAGTCGACGAATATTAGCCCGGAATAGCCCTCGCTCAGGGCTATCCAGGTCGCGAACTTCTCAGCTGTCAAGGGGTACTGGTCCCACTTGGGGTTAGAGAACCTGAAGGCTACGTCGTCGCTCAGCCTGTAGTTCCTGAAGAGGACTGTCAAGGGCAAGTCGCTCAGCCTGTAAGGGTAGTTGGGGGACCTCCCCCTCAGCGTGCTCTCCTTGCCCTCAGCTAGGATCACTCTGAAGCCCATGTCGCTGACCTCCTCCGCTATCCTCCTGTTGAAGATCAGCTCGGTGTTCTCGAAGGCGGTGGGGTTGTAGCCTATTAGCGACCTCACCGCCTCTACGTGCATCTCCACCTGCTCCTTCCACTCGGTCAAGTCGTCCCATAGGGAGGTCACGCTGTGGTAGTAGGTCTGGGCCAGGAACTCCACCCTCTTGGTCGAGGCCAACTGCCTGAATAGGTCGAGGACTTCCTTCCCCCACCTCTCGGCCTGCTCGAGGAACGTCCCAGAGACGGAGTAGAAGAACCTGACCTCCTTCCCCTGCTCCTCGGCCTCCTCTATCGACTCCAGGACTATCTTCGTCGCTGGGACGTAGCACTTCCTCTTGACCCTCTCGAATATGTCCCTGTTTAGCTCGTTGTCGAAGAACCTCTCTAAGGGCGAGCCCCTGTACCTGACGTTCCAGAAGAAGTCCCTCCTAATGCGGAACGGCTGGTGGACCTCGAAGCCTATCGCTACCTTCCTCAAGGGCACCACCTGTGCTGTTTATAATTCCTTCTTACCAAGGATTATATTACAATGCCCCAAGACGATCACAAAGTAATAATCCCGATCGGCGGGGAGGCCACGAGGCTGAGGCCTTTAACAGTCGAGATATCCAAGGCCGTGGTAAGGCTCTTGAACAGGCCGCTGATCGAGTTCACGATCCTGGAGTTAGCGAAACAGGGCTTCAAGGAGATCATCTTCGGGGCCAGGGGCTACTGGAACTACAGGGACCTGCTCAACTACTTCGGCGAGGGCTACGGCTTCTCAGCGAGGTACGGCATAAAGCCGAGGGTGCACTTCAAGTACATGCCGAGGTACGAGAGCGTGGGCAACGCCGACGCGGTCAGGGTGAGCGCTGAGTACTACGACATAAACGAGGACTTCGTGGTAGTCCAGGGCGACAACATATTCCGGACCGACGTGAGGAAAGCCCTGGAGTTCCACAAGCAGAAGGGGGCGTTCATGACGATAGTCCTGAAGAGGGTCGAGAACGTCGAGGAGTTCGGGGTAGCAGTGGTCAACGAGGAGGGGAGGATACTGAAGTTCGTCGAGAAGCCCAAGAAGGAGGAGGCACCGTCGAACCTGGCGAACACGGGGATGTACGTGATAAGCCCCGAGATAAGGAAGGTCTTCAAGAGCCACGACCTCCAGGAGATGTTGAAGATGGGGAGGATGGACTTCGGGAAGGACGTCATCCCCTACTTAATAGCTAAGGGCTACCCAGTCTACGCCTACGAGATGGAGGGGTTGTGGTTCGACGTCGGGACTCCGCAAAGGTACTTGGAGGCCATGAGGACCCTCTTGACCACACTCGACGAGAAGGACTTGAGGGCCTTCAGGGTGACCAAGGACTCGAGGATCTTCGTCCAGGGGACTAGCCCCGACTCCGTAAAGAGGAGGAAAAGGATAACGAGGATGTACAATCAGGGGAAGCTCAAGCTGGAGGGCTCCGTCCTGATAGGGAGGCACTGCCAGATCGGGGAGGGGACCACTATCGAGGACTCGAACGTGGACAACTTCACGATAGTCGGCAAGAACGTGAGGATAGTCAGGAGCGCGATTATGGACATGACGATCATAGGGGACTACGCGGTCATCGAGAACTCGATCATAGGGAGGTACGTGGAGATAAGGTCTACCAAGAACAGGCCGACTAAAATCATCAACAGCGTGATCGCCGACGACGTGGTCATAGAGCCCGGCACCGAGCTGGTGAACTCGAGGATCTACCCGCACAAGCACATCAACGCTGAGAGCAAGCTCTTCGACACGGTGCTGACGTGAGGAGTTTTTAATACAATAACGATGTCCCTTGGCGTAATCTAGGGTCTGTGATGGTTAATAGGTAAGTGAATACAGACTCAACCCACTTTACAAACACGATCTTTTAGCTCGTGATCAACACCTTCTTCAGGACTTCTTTATCGAGCACTTCATTGAGCCTCAGAAGGTTCTCGTAATCGCTACCAAGAGGGTCAATTTTCATTATGTAAATCCTGTGGCTATTGTATACAAAATCCACGAATCCACGCGCCTCGACCTGTCGATGCAGATCGATAGTGGCTTCGTCTTCCTTATCGTAATACTCGCCCTCCTCAAGCCCT
>JBMFJH010000001.1:82417-171824 GCA_049973945.1 Thermoprotei archaeon | reverse complement strand
GATAAGCGAGAGAAAAACGTAGACTCTTTACTATTACGCCTTAAGGTCGTGCTGATCCTTTATCTCGAGGCCTTTACCATCACCGGCGCGCTCCCTTTGAGGGGCTCCTCATGACGATAGCGAATAGGCACTACTGTTCATCCAGTTCGGGCCTAATCAAGGCCAGATGTCGAGATCGGCCCTTCGTCAAACCATTTTCGCCGTTCCAGGTGCTTTTCAGGGAGCTCTTATAGCCCCGTCCTAGCATCGCCCGCAAATCCTACGAACTTGACCCTGAATCGCAGTTAGTTGAATTCGAGCTTGCTCTTACGGGTAAACAGCTGACAAAAAGGTAATTATCGCGCGAGACTCAAATCTCTTTCATGGCCCGCGTCATAGCACCTATAGTCACCCCGTTTAAGGGGGGTAAGGTGGACAATGATACGCTGAAGGCCCACGCGGAAAACCTACTGAAAAAGGGAGTCGACCTGCTCTTCGTGAACGGCACCACAGGTTTAGGGCCTGCCCTATCGCCGAGCGAGAAGGCCGAGAACCTGAGGGCCCTCCGCGACTTCTCCGATAAGGTGATATTCCAGGTGGGCGAGCTAGACCTCTCATCGACGTTGCAGTTGATCAAGCTGGCGGAGGACTACGGCGTCAAGGCAATAGCTTCCTACCCCATTTACTACTTCCAGAGAGTCCCCGAGAAGCACATCGTTAAGTACTTCAGGGACCTGTGCGACGCCACCGACCTCCCGGTCTACCTTTATAACTACCCCTTGGCGACGGGTAAGGACGTGGACGAGAGGCTCGTCTCCGAGATCTCGTGCCTCTCGGGCGTTAAGGACACTAACGAGAGCTTCTCCCACACGATGGCGTACAAAAGGGCTAACCCGAACATGGTCGTCTACAACGGCTCGGACTCCCTCGTTTTCCTCTCACTGCTTTTCCTGGACGGCACGGTGTCCTCGGTCGCCAACTACCTGCCGGAAGCCCTAGTCGCCATGAAGAGGGCGGCCGAAGCTAAAGACCTCAACGCGTTGAAGACTGTCCAAGGGACAATCGACGAGGTGGTGGCGTTAGCGAGGAAGTACGGTAGCTTCTCCGCAAACTATGAACTCGTCAGGGTCTTCCAGGGCTACTCTGTGGGGAAACCGAGGCCACCGGTCTACCCTCTGGAGGAAACGGAAGTTAAGCAATTGGAGAGCGAGGTAGCCTCGATCAAGGAGAAGCTCGCCTCTCTGGGTGTCCTGCGTGACTGACGTCGTTGCCCTCGGGGAACCGCTGATAGAGCTGAACCCCCTAACTAAAGGCCCGTTGAGGTTCGTGAATTACTTCGAGAAACACGTGGCTGGGTCAGAGCTCAATTTCTGCATAGCTGTAACGAGGAACGGCCTGTCGTGCGGGCTGATAGCGAGGGTGGGCAAGGACGAGTTCGGGGAGAACATACTTGAATACTTGAGGGGGCAGGGCATCGACGTGTCTCACGTGAAGGTGGACGAAAGCCGTTACACTGGGGTGTTCTTCCTGCAGAGGGGCTACCCGAACCCCTACGCGTCTGAGCCGTTCTATTACCGGAAGTTCAGCGCGGGGAGCGCCCTGTCTCCCGAGGACGTCGACGAGGACTACGTGAGGCGGGCAAAAGCAGTTCACAGCACTGGGATAACACTGGCTATAAGCGAGACCGCGCGTGAGGCGGTGTTCAAGGCGTTCGAGCTGGGGAAGCTGAGGACGTTCGACACGAACATAAGGCCGAAGCTTTGGGGGCCGGAGGAGGCTAGGTCGACCATATTGTCCTTGCTGAGGAAGTACGACGTAGAAGTGCTGATCACCGACCCAGACGATACGGGCATAATCCTGGGAGTGAAAGATGTAGACGAGGCATACAGGAAGTACAGGGAGCTGGGCGTTAAGACGCTCGTTTACAAGATGGGGTCGAAGGGGGCTGTGGCGGTGAAGGAGGGGGAGAAGGTCAGTGTGGGGGCGTTCAACGTCGTAGTCGAGGATCCAGTGGGAGCGGGGGACGCCATGGCCGGGACGTTCGTCGCCCTTTACCTGAAGGGCTACGACCTCGGGAGGGCTTTGAAGCTCGCCTCCCTCACTTCAGCATTAGTAGTCACCGTCAGGGGTGACAACGAAATCATTCCGAGGCTCGAGGAGGCGGAGAGGGTACTGAGGGAGCTGGAAGGAGAAGGGTAGCCGTCAGCCTCCCTGAGGCTTAGGGCCCTTACCCGATAGGGAGACCGCGGTGAGGACGATAGCGATGACCCAAAAGACCAGGAGAGTAGCGTAAGCTGCGTACGACAGCCACAGAAGCAATGGTTGCCCGTATACGTAATACAGCTCCAGTGACGCCGCAGAGTATACGGAGACGGGGAAGGTCAGGGCCCACAACAGCAGAGGTTCCCTCCTGAGCCTCTGGAAGCTGGCTCCCACCACGACTAAGGTAACGAAGAAGTTCCACGTCTCGAAGCCTATGAGGGCCAAACCAATCAGCCTCGCGCTAGAGACACTTAACAGTCCCCCGCTGGCTAGACCGAGTAAGGACAAAGCAACTATACTGCTAACACCGGCTGGCATGATAGAGGAGCTCAGCCTGGCCAAGGTCTTGGCCTCCCTAACGTGGAGTGTCAACGCAAGGGATCCTAAGAAGAGGAACAACATGACGCCCACGCCGGTCGCTATAGCCGTTAAGAAATACTCCCTAAGCGGTATCCCTAGGAAGGAGGTAGATAATACGGAGACGGGAGGGATGAGTACTGCGTAATTGATCGAGTTCGGGTCTACGTCAAGAAGGAGCAACCTGACCCCTAAGGCGATGGAAGCGACGAATTGGGAAACGTAGATAGCGTAGTACAGCCAGTAATACAAGGGCTCAGGAAAGCTCACGAAGTCGTAGAGGTAGTTTATTGTGAGCAAGACGGTAATCGAAAGCGGCAACACGGGAACAAAGGAGAGTCTCACGACGTTGAGGAAGTCCTCCTTGACCACGCTGGGGTTAGAGAATAGCCTGATGGTCCAAAGCGAGCCCAACACGACTAAGGCCAATAGACCCAGGTAGAAGAAAAGCCATCCAACGTACCTTAGGCAGTCGCACAGGACAGAAAGCCTCAGCGAGTTCATGGAGACCGCTAGCGTGCCCAGAACGACGCCGAACCATTCGGGGCCGAACCTTCTCACGTCCACGAGCAAAGTTGAAGAGCATGGTATTAAACGTTGAACAGGGTTGGGGTTCCCGAATCGAGTCAAGCTGCGCCGAAGCCTCGAGAGGTCTGAACTCCAAAGGTTGAGCATGCGATAACGGAGGCTCTTCACGCCGAAGACAAAGCCGTTGTTAAAGTCCTCTAGGGCGAATTAACAGGGAACCGTTAGTATGTACGTCGCGAAAGAACGGCTTTAAAGGAAAATACGGCGAGCAACGCTAAAGGATATAACGAAGGGGAGCGAACTAACCTCGTGGAGAGGGAGCTCGTCGACGCGTTCCTGCAGGTCTACGGCGACGACTTGGTCTCCCTGGTGCTCTTCGGCTCTTACGCCAGGGGCGAGCAGAGGAAGGACAGCGACATAGACGTGCTGGTCGTGCTGAGGGAGATCAGGGACAGGTACGACGTCATGATGAAGTTCCTAAAGGTGGAGGACATCCTCGAGCGAACTCTTTACCCTAAGCTAAGGGAGATGGGATACGACCCTTATTTGTCGCCCGTCGTTTACGACGTGAGGACAGCTACCAAGTTCCGCCCCCTCTACTTGACACTTGCCTTTGACGCTAGGGTACTCTACGACAGGGACAACGTCATGACGGAGACGCTAGCCAGGGCGAGGAAGAAGTTAGAAGAGCTGGGAGCTAAGAGGGAGAGGTTCGGGAGGGGGTTCGTGGTGACGCTCACGAAAGTGAGGCCCGGCGAGGTGGTTGAGTTCGAATAGCCTGGACTTCGCCCACGCTAGCAGTTTCCGATAAACTGTAAAGTTTATGTTATTTCATCATAAACTCATATACAATGCTAAGACCTAAGGAAGTGTGCCAACGTTTGGGGATATCCTACGCGACTCTCAGAGAATACGTAAAGAGGGGACACATCAAACCAGTAGTGCTCGAGACAGGGAGATGAGGTTCAGAGAAGAGGACGTAGAGAAATTAATGGGAATCGTTAGGAAGAGAAAAGTGGTACTTTACGCTAGGGTTTCGTCGAACACGCAAAAAGATGACCTAGTGAACCAAGTTAAGTTCCTCGAGGAGAGTGTTAAGGAGTACGATCTAGTGATAACTGACGTCGGTTCTGGGTTAAACATGAAGAGGAAAGGATTCCTTAAACTGTTGAGGATGATACTGAACAACGAGGTTTCGAAGGTCGTTGTGGCTTACCAAGACAGACTGGTAAGGTTCGGTTTCGAAATCCTTGAGGAAGTTTGTAGAGCACATAATTGTGAAATAGTCGTTCTGAACAAGGAGGACAAAAAGCCAGAACGCGAACTAATAGAAGACTTGATCTCAATCCTAGTATCGTTCAGCGGAAAACCCTACGGGATGAGTAGCCATAAATACGAAAAGGTGAAGGAGTGCGTTGAAGAACTTAAGGCTTAGGTCGTTCCAGCCAGAGGAGGAGTTCGTTTACCTCACGTACTCCTTGAAGAACGACAAGAGGGACGAGACGAAAATTTTGCTGGAGAACTACAGAGTCCTGCTGCAGAAAGCGTTGGACTACCTGTGGGAAAGGACTAAAATTGAAAAGAAGCAGGTGAGGAAAGGTAAGAAAGTCGTCACGAAGGTCAAAATAACGTTACCTAAGAAGAAAGAAGTGTACAAGGAATTAAGGGACGAGCTGGAGGGGATCAACGTTTTGGCTTCCCACTACGTGGACAAAGCAATAAGCGACGCCTTCTCGATGCTGAAGAGCTGGAAGAGGAGGGCCGAGAAGGGACAAACGAAGTTAAGGAAGCCGAGTTTAAGTAAGGTCTACGTCAGGGTAAAATCCACTCTCAGGAAGGTCGAGGGCGAGAGCGTGAGGGTCACTGTAAGGCCTTTCGAGTACGTTACTTTCTCATGGTCTCACACTTGGTTCTCAAGGAGGGTCAGAGGGCTGGAGCTGGGAGAGCCAGTGATCAAGGAGGACAAGGTATACTTACCGTTCCGCTACAAGTTACCTTGGTTCACTCCCCTAAATTTCCTAGCGATCGACAGCAACCTGTACACGCTCGACGCTTACGACGGGGAGAAGTTCGTTACGTTCTCCCTGAAGGAGCTGTACAGTATGAAGTACGGCATGGAGTTGAAGAGGAGCAGGGTGCAGTCCTTCGCTTCGAAGCACGGCAGGAAGGGGAAGGAGCTACTGAGGAAGTACTCCCACAGGGAGAGGAACCGCGTGCTGGACTACGTCCACAAGTTCGTGAACAAGTTAATAGAGATGTACCCCCTGACCATGTTCGCTGTCGAGAAGCTGAACAAGCAAGAGATGTTTGAGGACGCTAGCGGTTCCCTCTCCAAGAAGATTTCCAGGACTGTGTGGAGGACGATACACCGAGTCTTGAAGTACAAGGCCCCTCTCTACGGCTCCTTCGTTAAGGAGGTGAACCCAAACCTCACCTCCAAGTCCTGCCCCAGATGTGGATGGGTTTCCCGAAAGGTCGGCAGGACTTTCCGTTGTGAGAGGTGCGGGTTCGCCTTGGACAGGCAGCTTACCGCGTCCCTAAACGTCTACCTCAGGATGTGCGGGTTCCCCCACATCCGTGATATACCACGGGTGTGGGTCGGGGTTATCCCGCTAAAGGGGCGGAGGAGTATGAGCGGGGCTCTGCCCCGCGACCCTGGTGAAGCCCAAGGGCTGAGGGTTGATATTAAACATTATGAAATCCTATGAAGCCCAAACCCCTTGGGGCTCCTGAAGGGAGCGAAGGTTAGGATAGACCACGCGGAACTGAGCCTGACCCGCGACAAGGACTACGCATTCTGCGTCAGGCTATCTCAGGAGTCTGTAGAACTCTCGATAAAGTCCATACTGCGGGCCCTCTCGATAGAGTACACCAGAACGCACGACCCGGGCAAGATCCTAGAAGCTAACAGGGAGAGGCTTCCCGACTGGCTGAAGGCCGAGCTGGATTACCTGACCTACGCTTCCAGGTGGTTGAGGGCGGAGAGGGAGCCCTCCATGTACGGGGACGAAGCGGAAGGGATCCCGCCCGACAAGCTCTACAACGAGGCCTATTGCGTGAAGGCGCTAGAGGCCGCCGAACGCGTGTACAGCCTTGCAGAGAGGTTGCTGAGAGAGCTACAGGAGAGGCGTTAGCCTGTGGCTCCATGTTAAGCGGAAGCGAACTTCGGTAACGAGGCTATCCTCAGATAGCTTTGCTCTACGATTGAAAATATTCTGCGAGATAAGCCAAGCCGGAAACCGACAAGGACGTCATTCGCCGGCTCTATAAGAAAAGGTTTGGAGAAGGGCGCGATGTAGTTGAACTAAGTGCCTGAACTCTCGAAATGCTCGGCACGCCCTCCTCATTAGGCTAGGTAGACCCTAACGCTTTATTGACGAGGTTCTCGAGTCCTAAATCGATTTATAACGCTGAGCCCTCAACATGCCCGTGCTAATAGACGTCCACGTACACCTCGGCCTCAAGCTCCAGCCCAAGTTCCCCTTACCGCCCGCAGACCTAATCGTCCTAAACCCCGCTTACAAGTACGCCTGTGACTGTTGCGTCGACGGGTTCTACCAGCAGTACCAGACCATGAGGGACTACCCGAGGCTCGGCATTTACAACCCGAAGTGCAGGGTACCCCCTGAGGTCGAAGTCTACAGGCAGATCGAGAGGGGGATAGTGGGCCTTGTCCTGAACCCCGTGAACCACTCCTTCAGCCTCCTCGACGAGAGGGTCGAGAGGGTAGTCAGGATCCTCGAGAAGGAGGATCTCCCCCTGCTGGTCTACACCGGAAAGGGTTATGGGAGGCCCTCCCACTTGAGGAAGTTCCTTAACAGGGTTCCCTACCTGATCCTGCTGGGCTCTGGCTACCCGGACTACGTCAACGAGGCCTTGGAGCTGGTCAGGGAGGAAAACGTCCTCTTCGAGACGTCGAGGGTTCCCCCCGAGGTGTCCCTCCTCTTCGAGGGCAAGAGGGTCTTCGGCTCTTGCTACCCTTACGTCGAGCTCGACTATTCGAGGAGGGTGTGGGGCCTCGAGCTCACGGAGGAGGAGAGCTACGGGAACGCCTTTAAGTCCCTCAGGCTCTGGAGGTTCGTGAAGGGGTCGCCTCAGCCGATGTAAATCGTTGCCAAGTGAAGGGTCTCCCCGTTGCTCAGGGCGAGTACCACACTTACCGTGGACCCTGGCTTTAGCGTTACGCCTTGTAAGCTCACGTCGATAGTGTAGGTCGCAATTGTGGAGGGTGAGATCGTGACTTGCCCGCTAACGTAACTGGCCGGGACGCCTTGGATGGCAACCCCCATTATTACATACTCGCGCGCGGCCATGTTGTCCAGGATCACCTTCAAGGTGTAGTGGCCGTTGCTGCCCGTGAGGTAGGCGACCCCCACTTGCGTCACAGCGTTGTTGATGTTGTAAACGTTGAACATGCCGAAAGCGAAACCAACCACCACGAGGGCCGAAACGATCGCGACCAGGATCAGAACTATCGACGCGACTACGGCGCTCAGCCCCTTCATAATCATCGAGACGTTGGATATACTACACTTAAAATGTTTGTCACAGATGCGAAAGACCTTTCCTTACCCCAAGCTTCGTCGCGAAGCTCGACGGCTCCAGGTGTCTCTAAACGCCGCAGTAAATAGGCCTCGCTCGTGCGAGCTGACTCGGGGGCCGTTACAAAATTTTTTTGGCAGACGAGAGGTGTAGTGGGCTGACCGATGCCGATGCTCTTTGCCGCCAAATACAGAGTCAGGCCGTTGCTCAGAGACGGCGAGGAGGTGAGGGTTCTCCCACCGATCTCTTCGAAGCTCTTCAAGAACGTCGTCGAGAAGGAGAGGCACCCCTTCGCGGCGTTGCTCTCCTCGAAGGAACAGTACAAGCCCGTTCAGGTCACTCCGGTCAAGGTCGGCAACGATTACCTCATTGCTGGGCTCAAAGGCAAGCTGTCTGCCATGAGGGCCGGAGAGGAAGGGGAGATCAGGGTGAGCCTGGTGGGGGACTTCGAGTTCGACGACTTCGACGCCCTGACTGGGGATCACCACACCGACTACGGCCCCTTCAGGTTCGACCTCGTTGACCTGACTGTCCTCGACCCCGAGGAGCTGGTGTGGAGCGGCGTCGACACGTTCACGATTAGGTTCGAGACCCCGACGCTGCTCTCGAGCAAGCTAATGATCCCTCCGCCCTTAAGCGAGAAGCTGAAGGGGAGGGTGAAGCCCTTCTATAAGCTGGTTCCTCAGCCTTCCCTTATCTTCTCGAGCGCCGTGAGGCTCTGGAACTCTCTGCCCATAGACCCGAAGCTGAAAATCGTGAGGGGAGACGAGAGCTGGACCCCCTATCTGATAGGGAGGGAGGCAGATTACACGTTCGCCGAGGTCGGTTACGAAATAAGGCCAGTCACCGTAAACTTGGGCAGGGACGAGAGAGGTAGGGCTAGAGAGGCTAGGGGGTTCATGGGCCGCGTCAAGTACAAGGTGATCTACAGGAAAGGCTACGAGCGGGACTTCTCGAGGCTCCTGCCCTTCATCAAGCTCATGGGGCTAGGGAAGTCTAGGGGCTTAGGCTTGGGAGTCGTCGACGTGCTCGTTGAGGGCGTCAGGGCTGAGGCCATAACGCCGTGACGTTCCAGTTCGTCACGAAGAGCGGCACCTTCAACTCCCTGGCGAGGTCGGCGGAGTAGCTGTAGAGCGAGTCATGGGGTTCGTAGGCGTAGCTCAACCCGAGGGGCTTCAGGCCGCACGACCTGACCAGTTCGACATCCTTTATGACCTCGTCAGGGCTCACCTCGGTGAGCTCGCCCGCTTTAACCACCTTAGAGCCGAAGTCCTCCACGAGGACGTAGTCTACGTACTTGCAGACGTGGGGGAGGACGTAGAACCCTCTGTTGATTGCCACGACCGCGTCAGGGAAGTTCTGCCTAGTCCACGAAAGTACCTCAATCATGCCTGGGGCAGTGAAGTTGTACTGCTCCGCTACGTCGAGATCGTCGAACATGACTCCCTTGAAGCCCATGGACATCGCGGTGCTCACCTGGCACTTTATGTAGTCCACCCAGGCGTGACTGGAGACGTTGACTATCGACTGGTTCCACAGCGTGTCGTAACCGATGACTTCGAGCTCCGGCGACCTGCAGTCTCCGACAACGTGGCCTGTCATTTCCCCTAGGTCGATGTACGCTAACTTAACCGCCTCAATTCGGGAAAGGACGCTCGTGTTAACCTGAGAGGGGTCTAGCACTACAATGTCGAAGTGATTGAGGTAGTCGACCACGGTCGAGTTCACCGGGCCGTAATAAACAGCGAACTTGACGTTCTCCTCCCCCTTCGTGAGCGTCCCGCTCTTGAAGTTTAGGACGTAATAGGCTCCGACAGTGACCGCGAAGGCGATTAGAAGTAAGGACGCAACTAATTTCTTCCCCACGGAACTACCTAGAACCACTGTATTTATGTTCTCTCGCTACGACGTGGAGGTTGAGCCCGATGCAACACATCAGTTCCCAGGAATATCTATAAGTCAGGATTTTTTTATTGGAATTGAGAGGGCTTGACTCCGCTCTTCTGGAGGGAGGACTGCGAGAAGCTCCACACGTCAGCCGTCTCTGGGGACTTGAGTGAATTGGAAAGGTTGCTCAAGAAAGGTTGCGACCCGAACGTTAAGGACGAACTGGGCAAGACTCCCCTCCACAAGACGTCATGGTTCGGTTACTTTGAAGCTACTAAGCTCCTTCTGGAGAAAGGGGCAGACCCAAACGCCACAGACGTGGAGGGGATGACGCCTCTCCATTATGCCTCCAGAACCGGTAGGGCGGAGATAGTGAGGCTCCTGATATCCAGAGGGGCCAACCCGAACGCTAGGGATCTAAAGGGGAGAACCCCCTTACACTTCGCTGCGGAGACCGGGAGCGTGGAGGTCATTAATATCTTGATAAGCAACAGGGCGGTCATCAACGCCAGGGACAACTTCGGGAGGACTCCCCTTCACCTAGCCGTCGAGAGGGGCAGGGCTGCGGCCGTAGAGGCGCTGATAAAGGAGGGGGCGTTGACGAATCTAGGGGACGCCGATAGGAAGGCACTGTTGAAGTTGGCCCAGGAGAGGGGCTTCGAGGAGATCGTTAGGCTCTTAGGCGGTGGAGAGGGGACGGCTATCAAGGCCGAAGAGCGTGAAGCCCCGACGAGTGCTGCCCTCGAGACCTTAAAGGAGGTACAGGTAAGCCCAGAAAAGGCCGCTTTCGCCAAGGCTAGGCTCTTGGGGAAGTCGATGACCAGCGGGGTGGACAAAATCACGTGGCTGGGCTCCAGCGTCGGGATCTACAGGGTGACCGGCTTGCTCGGCGAGGGAGGGTACAGCATTACTTACTCGGCTTCCTTCGGGGGCGGGAACTACGCGGTCAGGGTACTCAAAGTCGACGAGGAACTTTCCCTCTTGAGCAACGCGTTAAGGAGCTTCCCTGACCTAAGCTTTATGGCGAAGGACAAGTTATTCGTGAGGCCTTTGGCGATTTCGGTCGACCTCCTCACGCTGGAGTACCTTAGGCGGGGCCAGAAGGCGGAGTTCAAGGCGTCCCCTCCGTTCGTAGCTGAGGAGCTAGCGGAGGGGGGAAGCATGGCCTCGCTGATGAGGGAGCCGGATCTATTTAGCAGGGAGGCGTGGGAGAGGGCGTCCATAAACGCTGTAAGGACTGCAGCCGAGGCGCTGAGCCTCCTCCACTCGAAGGGGTACGTCCACACCAACGTTAAGCCCTCCAGCATACTGCTCAGGAAGAAGGTTAAAACCGAGGAGGAGCTGGAGAAGGCCGAGTTCGCGTTGGGTGACCTAATAGTGTCGGTCAGGGTCGGCTCGAGGCCGACGGTTTACAACCCGGAGTTCTACCCGCCTGAGGCCCTAGTAGAGGGTGCGAAGCCCTACTCGGACGTGTTCGCCCTAGCCGTCACGCTCTACGTCTTGCTCACGGGCAGGAACGACAGGCCTGACCTGGAGAGCCAGCTCAGGGCCTACGGGTGCCTAACGGCCGGCGACCTCAACTGCGCTAGGGCTGAGGTGGAGAGGGCAAAAAGGGCGTTAGAGAGCTGGTACGTCGATTTGAGCCCGGAGCTCAACGACTTGCTCCGGTCTGCCCTATCCCCCGACCCCTTGAAGAGGCCCACTGCGAGGGAATTCGCGGATAGGTTGAAGATGACCGCGCTAGCTTAGGCTTTTCCCCTTTCGCTATCCTCGAGCGACGACTTCACTATCTCAAGCCCTTCTGCGTAGAGGAAGCCCAGGATTATCCAGCCCATGAAGAAGTAAACTACGTACTTCTCTAGGTTCGGGAGGCTGTTGAGGAAGACCCAAAGACTGATAATAGTTGCTACTACCCCACCGAGACCTCGTGGAGCCTCTTGAGCCCCTCTTCAGGGCCATCCTGATCAGCGACGCGTTAGCAGACATGTGCACGAAGAGGTTGTACAACCCCGCGAGGGCCCCGAGGAAGGTGAAGGCGCCCTTAATGCCTACGGCGTGGGTTAGGCCCGTGAGAGCCGCGACGAAGACGAAAGCGAAGAAGGCCTCCGCGATTATTGGTCTACCGCGGTACTTCTTGGAGAGAACCGCGGGGAACAACCTGTCCTCGCTCATCGCGTTGAGCGTTCTGGAGCCGGCCAGGATGTAGGTCATGCCTCCGAGCACCCCGTCGTTTATCGCTATGAAGGATAGTATCACCAACCCTGGGACTCCGAAGGAAGTCACCACGTGGCTGAGGAGGTCGCCCGTGAAGCCGGTCGCGCCCAGGCCGTAGAAGAAGAAGGTAGCCAACAGGCCCCCGAAGAGGAGCACGCTCACGGCTGCCTTGGCTATGTCCGTCCCCTTCGCTTCGCCTCCGAGGGGAGTGATCGAACCGTAGCCTGTAGGAATGCCGAGGCCGAAGAGCACTGCCTCCGTCAGGTTTCCAGAGGAAGAGAGGTTGAACGGGTTGTAGAAGTGCCAGTCTGACTCATAAAGGAAGAAGACGGCCAAAAAGACAATGACGATCATCCCGGCGATCGACATGGCTTCGGCGTACCTCGCCGAGACCTTGATACCTGCGAGGACTACGGCTCCGGCCAAGAGCGAGACTAGGAAGACTATTGCCGTCTCCACCCACCCTCCCTGAAGGCCCATGGCGTAGCCCAGGATCACGTAGAGCGTGTAGGCCCCTCCGGCGAGCAGTGTGCCACCGTAGGAAAGAGAATAGATTAAGTAGACCCAACCGGTGTTGAGCCCAAGCCTCGGCGTTAGAGCGTAAAGCGCGTAAGTGTAGTAGCCGCCTCCCCTCCTGAACCTCCTCGATAGGAAGTAAACGACGAGCCCGTTGAACAGCGCGACGAGGGTGGCGATCAGCATCGCCAAGGCGCCCTGGGTTCCGACCAAGGCGACCATTACCGTGCCGAAAGTGAGGAGGGATATGAACGGTGCCTGGCCGCCAAACGATATGAAGAAGAGGTCGACAAGCCCCAGCTTGACCGCTCTCGTTATGCTCTTCGCCCTTCCGGACATTTAATTACAATGAGTGAGGTTTAACAGTGAAAGTTTTTCCCCACTTCAGCCCTTCCGAAGACCGTGAGGCCGTTTAATCTTCTGCTCCTTTCCCTGGGTACGGCCCTAGCCTTCTGGGACATATTCAACGTTCCTTACATAGAGAACTTCGCGTCCAGCCAGATAGGGGTCGTCCCGTCGACGTTAATCCTTTCGGCAGAGATGCTGGGCTACTCGATCGGTGGCTTCGTTAACGGCCTGGTAGCGAGCAAGCTGGGGAGGAAGAAGGGGATCGTAGCTTCGGCCCTCTGGATTGCGTCTGGCTCAGCAGTAGGCTTGGCTTCTACTGGCTTCCTTCAGTTGGTCGTCGCGGAGTTCCTCATAGGCTTGGGCGTAGAGGGCGAGATAGCCGTAGTGCCGACCTACGTGGCTGAGGTCGTTAGTGCGAACGTAAGGGGAAGGGCAATAGGCCTGGCCACGGCGAGCGGATTCCTGATGTCGTTAGTGGTCGGCCCTATCGCGGTCCTTCTCGGGGAAGAACACTGGAGGCTCCTCTTCTTCCCGAGCCTTCTATTGGCCCTGGTTTATTTGGTATACAGGCTCACGTTGCCTGAGTCCAAATTGTGGCAGGAGAGGAGGGAGGCTAAGCTCGCTTGGGACTCTCGAGGGTGCTCGTCTTCTTGGCGGTCTGGTTCTTCAGCTACTTCACAGGCTACGCCCTGTTCTCAACCCCTGTCTTCAAGCTCATTTCCTCCCACGGTTTCACTAACCCTTCGCTTGCGTTCACCTACATCCTTTACGGCGACCCCATCGGGGTAGTCGTGGGATCGATCCTGAACGACAGGTTGGAGAGGAAATATTCGTCCGCCTTGCCCAACCTGCTCACGGCGGTTCTCATGGTAGTTTGGCCCTTCGCTTCCTCCCCAGAGGCGTTCTTAGCGATAGGCTTCGCGATAATGTTCCTGCAGGGCTTCAAGTTCCCGACCATGTACGCTTACACCGCCGAGAACTTCCCGACGAAGCTGAGGGCTTTAGGCTGCGGCGTGGCTGACGGCGTTGGCCACCTAGGTGGCGCAGTGGGACCTGTAGTCTACGCCCTCCTGGGCTCGAGCTCCCTCGAGTCGGCTACGGCCGTAGTGGGTTTGGCGAGCGCGGCTTCGGCGAGTCTGATATTGGTCTTCGGCAGGAGGACTACGGGGGTACCTCTAGAGGCCCTGGAGAAGTGAAAGACCTTGATTTATTATTTAGGGAGATACGTGATTTTCAACTCAACATCTTCTCCACTTCCTTGAACTTACTTGGGTCCCCGAGAACGAAAAGACCCTCGCCGGGCTTCACGGCAGTTTCCCTGCTGAAGTAAGGATCCAACTCCTTACCCCTTACAATCGCTATGGGTATAACTCCTTCAGGCAATTGGCTCAACTTGATCTCCTTCTTCACGTCGAAGTAGGCTATCGAGTAGTCCCTCTCCCTCGGCGAGTACAGAATGCCCGCCAAACCTTTAGACACAGCTGAGACAGCCATTATCCTTCCTATGATGTCGTCCGACGGGATCACCACGTCAGCACCGGCCGTTCTCATAACGTCGATCAAACCGGAGTCCTTGACGACCGAGACGGTCAGGAGTTGGGGGTTCAGCTTCTGAACTTTGAGGGTAACAAGCAGCGTGTCGGAGTCGTTGTTCATAGCGACAATTGCAGTCGAAGCCTCCATGACTCCCGCGGATAGGAGGTTCTTTTCCTCCTTAGGGTCGCCCAAGATAACCGAGCTGTTGGCTAGATCCTTGGAGAGCTCTTGCGAAGGGGTGAGCACCACGTAGTCCCTGTCCAGCTGTTTGAGCTTCTCCACGGCGTAAACGACGCTCGGCGAGTCGCCGATAACTAATACGTGGTTCCTCATGTGCGACCCCCTCCACCTCGCCCTTGCGTCCGTCCATGAGGCCCTGTCGACTACTACGTGCACTGTCGACTGCAAAAGGGAGCCGAATAAGCCTATCGTTGAGACGAGCAGGACGGTGAGGATAAGCTTCTCGTCGGGAGGCATCTGGTTTATATCGGGAGTGTAGAGGCCTATCGTCGTGACCATTCCTACTGAGGCGTATATGGCCGAGATCCAGTCCAACCTCTGATAAACTACGAAGACCCAAGCGATGGCGAAAACTATGGCGCTTAGCATAACGAGCTGTGGGAATACTTTTCTCAAGACCGAATACGGCGCGACGAAAATCTCTAGGAACTTGAGCACATAGCGGTTCCACAGCCTCGCGTAGTCCAAGCTCGCCCCACCCGAGTGTTTGAGTGCGCGGGAATTACGGCTTTCTGTGCTTTAACTAGAGGGTTCTCGCCGCCTCGGCGTAAACTGGGTCGAGGAACTCGTAGTCCTTCACGAGGCTCAGCTTCTCCAAGTTGCTCAGCACGTTATGAACCACGCTGGGGGAGATAGTGCTCCCCTCCCTCGTCTCCATGCACTTAACGAACTCGCTCCACGATCTCTTGCCTTCGGCAATACACTTCAACGCGTTCTCGTACCTCTTCCTGGTCTTCTCCGGGATACCCCTCGACTCCAATAGGTTCCTGATCTCGTTCTTCGCCACCTCGACGGCCACCCTCTTCACATCTTCGAGCTTCGCTCCCCTAGAGTAGGCCAGGCCCGCGAACGTCAGCCAGCCGGGGACGCCGCCGAAGTAGTTCACGATCTCATTAATCGCCCTCTCATCTACCTTTACGCCAAGCTCCTCGAACCCCTTCCTGAGGAACTCGGCTGAGACCTCTCGTGAGAACCGCTCCAGCCTCACCTCGTGGTAGTACCTACCGTACAAGGGTGACTCGCTGTCCTCCACGCCGAGGAAGTCGTATAGGAGGCCCACTTCTGAACCCGTCAGGACGAAAGTCAGGTTCCTGCAGTAGTCGTAGGCGTGGGCTAAAGCCTCCTTGACCTCGTTCGCCAGGGGCCCCCTGAGCCTTTGGGCCTCGTCGAGGGCAATTATCAGCCTCCTCTCGTTGAGGGCGTCGAACAGGTCGCTGAGCCTCACGTAGTCCCTCCCCTTCCAAGCCAGCTCCACGTAGTTCCCCATGATCGACACACCTCTGACCCTCGAGAGGGCCTCCTTGAGCTTGTCAAGCCTACTGGAAAGAGCCCTCGAGAAGAGCGAGTATAAGTCCCTGCGGCTGTAGTTCTGCTTGAGCCCCCTGAGGTCAATAACGACGTAGTTCAGCCCTGACTCCGAGAGGGCGACGTTCATAACCGAGGTCTTCCCGATCCTCCTCACGCCCGTTATCAGAACAAGGGGCCTGTCGAGGTTGGCGAGCAAGTCCCTCAGCTCGGCTTCCCTGTCGAACAGATCATCCCTCCTCCACTTGGGCCTCTCGTCGAACAGCAACTTCTGCCCCAGTAGTTTACTTCTGCCCCAGAATTAAACGCTTTAGACCAAAGTTAAATCGTTCGGCAGTTAACTTCCCAACGTGGACAGGGACTTAGCCCTCCTCGCGGCCTCCAGGGCCCTCAGGAGCTTCGTCGCCGGTTACGTCGCCGTCATAATCGGCCTCTACCTTCTCGACAAGGGGTTCTCCTTGCCAGAAATAGGGGCGGTGTTCGCGGTTGGGGCCTTCTCTAACCCCTTCCTCTCCGTCCTCTTCGGCTACTCCGGAGACAGGTTCGGGACTAAAGGTTCGTTACTAGTAGCCCTTTCCACTTTAGTTGTAGGCCTGACTTTGACCTATTTGTCTGACAACTCTACGTAATCCTCTTGGCCTCCGCCCTCAGCGGATATGGCACGGTAGGCGGTTTAATAGGGGAGGAATAGGAGCTGTAGCCGCCCCGCTCTTCACCTCCATAATATCGAGGAAGGTGAGGAGGGAGGAGCTCAACCGCGTCATGTCGGCGTTCACGGCCATTTCGTCCTACGCCGGATCTGCGGGGACTCTCTTGACTGGACTCAACTACTCGACCCTCTTCCTCTTGGGGATCCTGCTTTCCCTAGTCTCGACAGTAATAGTGATTCCTGTGAAGGAGGGAGTTTCTGGTCCGAAAGTAACGAACGGGACTACGCGAGAGGAGGTTCCGGAGAAGAGGCAAAGAACCTATATGAGGGTCTTCGCCGTTTCTAAAGCACTCAACGGCGTTTCCCAAGGACTCGTCGTGCCCTTCATGCCCGTCGTCTTCAAGGAGTACTTCGGCCTCTCTAACGCCGAGATCGGGAGAATGTACTTCGTAGTCGGGATACTCACGGCCACGCTGATGTTGCTCCTCTCCTCTAGGCTGAGCGAGGCCATGGGGGTGGGAAGGTTCATATTCGTCAGCAGGACTGTGAGCGCTCTGTCCGGCCTCCTGATCCCCCTTGTAAAGGAGGAAACGATCGCGATCGCCCTGTTCGTCGCCTTCATGTCTTTCAGGGTCTTGCCCCTGCCGAGCCAACAGGCCCTAATAGTAGCCGTTAGGGGGAAAGGAGAAGGGGGACTGCCTTGGGGCTCAACCAGGGGGCCAGGCTTCTACCCTTCTCTCTTGCGAGCCTTGCGGCTGGCTACTTAATCCCGTTAAGCCTAGTCGTCCCGTTCCTCATAGCGCTGATAGCCACGGAGGGCGGTTCGTGGCTCTACTACAAGTACTTCGCTGACCTGAGGTTATCGGCCCCATTCTCGGTCGAATGACTCTCGATGATGCTGGTCAAACACTGTAAACCGGCCGGGAGTCTAAGGCCATAGCCTTCAGGTAAAAGGCTCGGGTCTCAGACAGCAACACGTCCAACCTTCGACGATATGTGACCTAAACCCCTCAAGATCAAATCCACAGGGAGAACCATCGGTCAAGGCGACGACAGTATGAAACAAGTCTAGTTAGACACAAACGAAAGTCTGGGATAAGGAGTTCCTTCACCCGTACCGTATGACGTCTTTTACTGCTTCGCTTGTGCTGCGTTGCTCGGGACGTTCTGTACCTGAGTCACTCCTTTAGTGTTCCGTGCCAACTCTTTGTCATCCTTCTCGCATATCGAAGCGAAAGGACAGTTCCTGCACATCCAGCTCATTGACTCGTTCTGCTTCGCCTCGGCCTCCGGGACGGCCCTGTTCTTAATCGCCTCGTGTAGCCTCTTGGCTCTCTCTAAGGTCTTCCTGTAGAGCTCCTCGTCGAACTCGATTATGAACTCCTCCATTTGGAAGTCGCTCCTGTCCACGTAGAGGAGTATCCCCTTAGCCCCTGGAAAAGCCCTGAGATAGACGTTCAGCTGGGCGACGTGCTCCTTCTTGGGGATCCAACCCTTCTTCATAGCGGTCTCGACGTCGTCGTGGGTCTTGACCTCCACGACGTACCTGCTCCTCCCGACCTCCACGAGGATCACGTCGTCCGCCCTCCCGGTAAGCACGATTTCTGGGTGATCTGGGTGGGGTATCCTTACTGGGACTTCAGAGTAGACCCTCGCTCCCTCGATTTTCTCGAAGACTTTCGCCAAATAGTCGTGGATTATCGTGCCCATTACTAAAGGCCCGAAGTTTATGACGTTCAGGTGAGGGATCGTCCTCTCGTAGTACTGCTGCCTTAAGCACTTCCACAGGTGGGAGGGGTAGTACTCGCCCTCGTAAGGGGGGTAATAGTCGGCGACCTCGTCGAGGAGCTTCTTAGCAATGATCTCTTTGAGAACCACGATAAAATCATCCGACAACCAGATTATATGTTGAAGAGGGAGTCGGAGGGTAGTACCCGACGCGAGGCGTTCGCTCTCTTACCGGCAAGAGTTTTAACCTATGTTACTCCAACGCCCACATGGAGGCCGTAGTAACTGGCGGAGCCGGGTACATAGGGGGCCACTTGGTGGACAAGCTCGTCGAGCTGGGGTACACTGTATACGTCTACGACGACTTCTCCTCGGGCAACTACGTAAACCCCAAGGCCCTCTACAGCAGGGTCGACTTAAGGAGGGCGGAGGGGCTCAGGTTCCCCAAGGGGAGCGTAGTTTTCCACATGGCCGCGAACCCGGACGTGAGGACCTCCATGCAGGACACCTACGACCACTTCAGCAGGGACGTCACGCTCACCTTCAACGTGCTCGAGGCCGCGAGGAGGAGCGACGTCTCTTTCTTCCTGTTCGCCTCCTCCTCTACCGTCTACGGCGAGGCGGATAAGCTCCCCACTCCCGAGGACTACCCCAAGAGGCCCATATCCTTCTACGGCCTGTTCAAGCTGCTGGGCGAGGAATTGCTAGAGTACTACTCGAGGAACTACGGAATCAGGGGCGTCTCGCTGAGGTTCGCAAACATAACCGGGGGTAGGGTCAGCCACGGGGTGGTGATAGACTTCGTGAGGAAGCTAATGAAGAACCCAGACGAGCTCGAGATACTGGGCAACGGCAGGCAGAGGAAGAGCTACCTCTACATAAGCGACCTGATAGACTCACTCCTCTTCCTGATGGAGAAGTCCAGGGTGAACTACGACGTCTTCAACGTGGGCAACGTCGACTGGATAACGGTTGAGGAAATAGCCAAGATCGTCGAGGAGGAGATGGGGCTGAGGCCGAAGCACGTTTACAAGGACGCGGGGGACGGGAGGGGGTGGCCGGGCGACGTGAGGTTCATGCTACTGGACGTGAACAAGATCATGTCTTTGGGCTGGAGGCCTAAGTACACTTCCGAGCAGGCCGTGAGGCTCGCTGTTAGGGACGTGCTGAAGAACTTAAATTACACGAGGACGATACATCAACGTTTTTATGCCTAGGGGAGCATTAGTTACTTGCGGGGGTGCCCGAGCCAGGTCAAAGGGGGCGGACTGAGGCTCCGCTGGCGTAGGCCTGCGCGGGTTCAAATCCCGCCCCCCGCATACACGTTGAAGGCATTCTTCCAAATTCCAACTTCTCGGCGTACCTTTCAAGCCGACAGCTGTAGTCGCCGTCGAACAGCTGTGGAGCCAATATGGGGAACGTGGTAGGAGTGGTGTGGATGGGTCACGACCAACGCTGAAACGAGCGTCATGAGCGTACGGGCACTCGTAAAGTTCATGTTATATTAAATCACACCGTCCAGTGTGTCGTTCAACCCGTGTAACGTTCTTCTCGTCCCTAAAAGATAAATTTCATATTTCTTTTCAGTTTCCATGTCTTTGATTGAAGAGGCCTGGTTTAGAGCTTTAGTTTACGTAGGGATATTCTTCTTCTCGTGGTTCATTGACGTAGGCTCGTATATCGCTCTTTACGAAAATGTCTTTCACCCAAGTTTTTCTACGTTGCTCTATGTAGACTTCAGTGCATCGGTTTATGCTTTATTGCTATCTCTTTATTTCATTAAGAGAAAACATTGTTTTTCTTTAATTGTCCCTACCCTTAACTTTTTTATAGGACTCGTCTTCCTAGCTTGCGAGGCGTTAGTTCTTATCGGAAATTCCTAGACCTTTCAAAAAGTCGCTCTATTTTTCCTAAGCGGAAAATCTGGTCTAAGTTGTGCTCACGACTGTTGTCGCTAGTGCGTACAACTAAAGTAGGGTCGCGTGATCCTTCCGCGTAGTTAGTGCTTCGGGGTGCCTAAACCGAGTCAGGAGGTGCAGTAGGCCTGTGCGGGTTTAGGCCCACCCACGCCTTAGAGAAATAGTCCCATAGATTGAAATGATAGAGTGAAACAAGTTGGCCTGTGGCCCGAAGCTCTAGTGGCGGGCTTCGCGGCTACCGCGCTGGCTTTCTACTTCTCGCCGGAATTGAGGGGCATCGTGAGGTGGGTTCTTTCTAAGCTCACACGGGCTAGAACACTGGCGGTGCAAGGAAGTCCTTTAAAAGTTTCCCTCTCCCTTCGCTTAACGAGGGCTGGACCTACCTACTCCGCGCTCTGTTATCCCTATTTTCCGGAGACCCTTAAAGCAGTTCCCCCTTGAGACCTCGCTTTCCTCTTCTCCACCACCTTGGCAGCGTAGGCCCCCGCGAAGTAAAGGGCGGACAGCGTGACCCCTATCGTCGTCTCAATGACCCCTCCGCCGGCTCCTGGGGATATGACCCAAGCTATTAAGAAGGCCCCCATGACTCCCCATCGCCAGTTGTCCATCCAAGTCTTCGCTTTCACCATGCCCAAGTAAGTCAGAATTGACATGACCAGAGGGTATTCGAAGGCCAACCCAGTCACCGTCATCATCGAGATTATGGTGTTGGCGAACGACCCGAGGCTGAGCGTGGGCTCGACTCCCAAGGCGTTCGTGTATATGAGAACGAACTCCATCATTAGAGGGATTATCACGAAGTACGCGAAGAGGGCCCCAGCAACGTAGAGAATGAGCCCGGGAATCACGGTGTATTTCACCAACCTCTTCTCGTGTTCGTAGAGGCCTGGGGCTATGAATGCCCACATCTCCCTGAATATTACGGGCAGGGAGACGAAGATGGCTATGAAAAGCGAGAAGTAGGCCGAGGCTATCAACGGGTCGAGGGGGTTCAGGTTTATCAGCTTAAGCCCAGGGGGGAGCAACGAGTGGATCAGGAACCTGACGAACTTAACCGAGATCGAGTCCAACACGTCCGGGACGGGGACGGGGATCGCGTAGCTCCCGACCTGGACGGTCGTGTAGCCGAAAGCGAAGAAGAACAGGAAAACGACGAACAGCACTGCTAAAATCCTTCTCACTCTTCTGGCGAGCTCTATTATGTGCTCGAGGAGTGGCCTCTCCTCGTCCCTCCTCAGCTCAGTTCTTTCCGTCATTCTTCTTCAGCCTCTCTAGCTCGGCCTGGAGCCTCCTTATCTCCTCCTCCAGTTTCCTTATCCTCTCCTCGTTGTTCAGGGGGCTGTTGATCCCCGTAGCTCTCTGGTAAGGCCTAACGGTGGGGGGAGGGTCGTAGAGTATTTCCCTCTTGACCTGGTTGAACGGCTCTGAAGTCTCGTTCAGCTCCCTGATTAGCTCCTGCTTCAGCTCCTCCTGCCTTCTCTTCAGCTCCCCCCACATCTTCCCTAAGCTCTTGACAGACTCGAGGGCCTTCTTATCCCCTCCGAAGAGCAGAAGGGCGACTAAAAGAAGGATTAACGTGTCCTCGAGGCTTGAGACCATGCTCCATCTTCCCTAGATCCTCCTCTACTGGGACTTCTTCTGGGCCTTCAGCCTCTCGAGCTCCGCCTCTAGCTCCTTTATTCTCTGCTCTAGTTGGTCCTCTTTACTTTGTTGGTTGCCTGGAGCGACCTGGGGCTGCGAAGTCTGTTGCATTTGCTGGAGCTCCATCTCTGCCTCTAACCGGCCCTTCTTGAACTCGCCTATAGCCCTGCCCATCGACCTCATGAGCTCGGGCAGCTTCGTGGATCCGAAGAACAGGATGAGCGCCACTATTATGATTATCGCTATATCAGCGGGGCTTAGGGCTACCACACTGTCGCACCTCCTCAAATTGTATCGTGCGAGGTCAGTTATATATCTTTTTTATCTGATAATCAGGTTATTTAGCGGGGAAACTTAACAAATCCTAAAAATTACAAATGTTATCCATCTTAATTCTACTTGCTTGATCCGCACCCCCGTAGACGTAGCCCCCCGATCGCTCATAAATACCCGAGCCCCAAGATGCTTACACGCTGGAAAATGAGCCTAGACCTCTTGCTCTTCGTCCTCATACTCGCGTTCAACGTGTTCATATCGCTCTGGAACAGCTACAACGCTGGCCAGCTCAGGCCTTACAACAGAGGTCTATCGTACCTGTTCTTCGCGTTGGGTGGGTTCCTTCCAATGAGCTACGTGGTCGCCTCGGTCCTGACGCTGGTCCTGGCCTACTTAGGGTACCTCAGCTACTCAACGTTGGTGTTCCTCGCTAACTTTGAGTTCCTGTTCTTCGGCCTGGCGATAGTGATTTGGGGGGTGATCGCCACTGTAACGACTGCGATAGCCTTCGCCAGAACCAGGGACTGGAAGGCCGGGTTAGTCACGGCTTGGAACGCGTTCGCTACTATCTTCAATATATACACCTACGCGTCCAACGCCCTCTCCGCGTGGAGGAGGATTAGGGGGAGCGCGGGGAGCGCCGACTGGCTCGACATAATAGCGGTCATCGGGATCTCTCTCGCCATAGGCTTCCTGGTGAGCTACGGGGCTTACAGGCTAGGGGCTAGGAACTCGAGGGTCGTGGCGTATTCCTACCGATGAAAACGGATTTTTCTTTATCTAGAGATCAGAAAGTGAGCACCTGATAACCCTGGTTGGCGTGGGTGAGTATCACCTCGGCCCCCTTGGCAGTCTCATCGTAATACACCAAGTCCTCCCTCTTCACGTTGAAGTTGGCCATAGCCATCTCGCAAGCCAGCACCTTAACCCCGGCCTGCTTAAGGCTCTCCGTCGCCTTCAACACTATTTGCGAAGCCTCCGACTTCCTGGAAAGGGCGTTTATTCCAGGGCCGAGGAAGAATATCTTGACGTCCTCCGCCCCCAGAACCTTCAGCCTTTGACCCACGTTTAGGGCTATGTTGACGTCCATGGGATTTTGGGACTTGACCACGATTAGGAACTTTGCCATAAGAGATTGAACAGTAAATCCTTGAATTTAAAATTAATTTTTTGGATAAAGAGTTAGTACGGGCAGGCCGGATCTTCAGCTAACGGGTCGTTGAAGACGGCGTAAGCCCTCGCCCTGCTCCCTCCGCAAACGTTGGCGTAACTGCAGGTTCCGCATTTACCCCCCAGCTTCCCCTGCCTTATCTTGACGAGGACTTCGTTGTTCTTGTAGATGTCGACGATGCTCCTCTCCCTAACGTTGCCCAGCTTCAACGGCAGGAACCCGCTCGGGTAAACGTCGCCGTCGTAAGAGACGAAGAGGATCCCCGCTCCATCCATTGTTGGCACGAAGGACTTGTCCACCTCCTTGACGGGCTCACCTAGTAATCTCCTTAGCTCCTGGACTAGCCTGTTGTTCAGGTTTGTCCCAGAGTACTCGAGCTTCGCCCTCCTGAAGAAGGGGGCCTCGACCGTCCTCACCACTATGTCGTACCTGGTCACTTCCACGAGGAACTCCGTGACCTCTTTGTAGGCCTCCTTCGGTATGTCCAACTCGAATGTGCCCCTCCCCACGGGGATCAAGTAGAAGACCTCCCAGACCTTGACGCCCAAGTCCTTGAGGAGCTTGACTATCCTGGGCAACTCCGGGTAGCTCCCCTTCCAGACGACAGTGTTCACCTGGACTCCCAGACCGACCTCCAAGCCGCTCTTGATCCCCTCAATCGCGTACTTGTAGCTCGCCAAACCCCTCAGCCAGTCGTGGGTCTTCGGCTCTGCCCCGTCCAGGCTGATCGACATGTACCTCACTCCGGCCTCCTTGAACCTCTTGATCACCTCCCTGGTCAGCCTCGGCGAGGGGGCGGGGGCGACCGATGGGATGAGACCTAAGCCCCTAGCGTAGTCGATGAGCTCGAAGAGGTCGCCCCTCATGAGGGGGTCTCCGCCAGTAAACACCACTATAGCTTTGCCGAACTGGGCTACGTCCTCGAGGAGCTTTTTCCCCTCCTGGGTTGTGAGCTCTCCGGGCAAGGGCTTCTCGATCGCGTCGGCCCTACAGTGCATACAAGCTAAGGGGCAGGCCTTTGTCATCTCCCAGAACACAATCAAGGGGGCCCTGCCGAACCGCTCGGGATGCTGGGCCTGAACCGCCTGGGTCACGTCTATCATCCTTCCCCTGGTTTCCCGAGATTTAACTCTCAATTATTAGCACAACCTCCTTAGAAGCGAAGGAGCATGCCGTTCAAGGACCTCAGGGAGTTCCTGGGCAGGCTGGAGGAAAAGGGGGAGCTGGTGAGGCTGAAGGAGGAGGTGAGCCTCGACCTCGAGATGGCAGCGATACTCAGGAAGCTGACTTACTCTAAGGGGCCTGTAGTTATCTTCGAGAGGATAAAGGAGGGCACTCTGCCCGCTGTCGGCAACGTCTTCGGCACTTGGGAGAGGGTATTAGAGGCGACTGAGGGCGTCGACCCAGAGGAGAGGGCCAACGCCCTCGCGGAGTTGATGAAGTTCAGGCCCCCCGAGGGTCTCCTGGACGCGTTCAAGAGCTTGGGGGAGCTCAAGAAAGTGGCCTCCTACTTCCCCAAGAGGACGAGCAAGACTGCGATGAAGGAGGAGTGGAGGGAGGTAGACCTCTTCAAGTTGCCGGCCTTAAGGCAGTGGCCCTTAGAGCCGGGCAGGTTCATCACGATGGGAGCTACCTTCGTGAGGAGGGGGGACTCGGTCAACTACGGCTACTACAGATTACAAGTGGTCGCGAAGGACAAATTCCTCGTCCACTGGATGCCGTGGAGGAGGAGCGAGGCCTACGCCGCGGGGAGGGAGAAGGTTGAGGTCGCGGTGGTCTTCGGGATGGATCCTGTAACGACGCTCGTGGGAGGGGTTCCGGTGCCACCCCCACTCGAGAAGCTGTTCGTGGCAGGAGTGCTCAGGGGGGAAGGTGTCGAAGTAGTTCAGGGAAGGACGGTAGACCTCAGCTACCCTGCAAACGCTGAACTGGTGATAGAGGGGGAGCTGACCGGAGAGACCATGCCGGAAGGGCCTTATGGAGACCACGCTGGCGTTTACTCCATCGTCAAGAACTACCCGGTCGTGAAGGTGAAGGCTATCTACTCCAGGGAGAACCCGATAATTCCAGTAACCACAACGGGTAAGCCTGTCCTGGAGGACGGCCAGTTCATACTCTTCGGCCAGAAGGTCGTGAAGCCCCTGCTGAAGACCGTACTCCCTGAGATAGTGGACTTCTACATGCCGCCGGAGGGCCTCAGCTACGTCTTCATAGTGTCCATCAGGAAGAGGTTACCGGGGCACGCAAGGAAGGTGATGAGCGCGATATGGGGTCTGACGCCCCTCGTCGGTAAGGTCTTGATAGTCGTGGATCACGACGTCAACGTCAGGGACTTGGGGCAGGTCATGTACGCCGTCTCGGCCCACGTCGACCCCCAGAGGGACGTGCTGGTGATCCCCAACTACCCGGCCGAAGAGCTAGACCCCTCGCCCTCAACTCCGAGCCTGGGCAGCAAGTTGGGGATAGACGCTACCCGGAAGCTGCCGGAGGAGTACGGCGGAAAGGAGTACCCGAGGGACTTGGTCGCTCCAGAAGAAATCGAGAAGAGGGCTGACGAGATCCTGTCAAGGCTGGCCAGAGACAAGAGGTGATGACGGTGGGGCGGGAACCTCTCGGCCCCGCGAGCTTTTCGGCTTAACGAAGTCTGAACGCTTGCTGGATCCCGTCACATGCGCCTCTCTCTTTTCGCTCATAACGCTTTAAACGAAATTTTCAAGAGGACACAGCCCTCATAACAGCGTCAGGGTGAGGCAGAGTGGAACAGATCCCGCTGGTTCTGGATTCGCCCAGCATGGGGATGAGGTCAGCCATTGTAGTCAAGGAAGACAAGATGGACAGGGTGTTGGGGTTGGCCGACATTTACTACCAAATGGGCTTCTCCCCCCTTCACCTGCCTTTCCTCATATTGGGTACCCTCGCCTCGCCTTACTTACTTCAGGCCAACTTCAAGCTGAACAAGGTCGTGGACTTCGTGACCGAGTTCCAGATAAGGCCGGTTCAATCCCTCCTCGGGAAGGAAGTCGCAGTTTACGACCTCGACTCCCAGAGGCTCTTCAAGACCGTCTCCAACTACTCCACGAACTTCGACAAGGACCAGGCCTACTTCCAGAGCCTTGTGTCGAAGGGCGTCGTGAGGGGGGACGAGACGGTCGTAAGGATAAGGAGCGTGGAGGGCACCATAGATCTCGTCCCAGAGTCGCGGTTCGAGCCGGACTGCGACGTGCTGGCGGCGTATTTCTTCGTAAGGAGCGCCCTGCCCACAGTCAACGCCTTCTCGGTGGCGACGGCAGTAGCCCTGACTGTGGCCAGTAAGGCTATGGGGACCAGGCAAGCGTACGACGTGGTGAGCTTCGCCGAAATGGTCACGAACTTCAAGACCAGGTTCGGCGTTAGGCTAAAGGCGGACGGCATACCGGATCCCACCAGAGTAATGGACGTCAACATAGTGAAGACGGGAGCGACAGAGACCAACCTGGTCGTCACGGACGTTTTCGGCCAAACGCCGACGAACGTCGACCCTAGGGACAGGCTCTCCAGGTGCACCTTCAAGTACCCTACGTTGCTGTCCATGGCGTTCTTGGAGACGTTCAGCCCAAAGTATTGGATACAGAAGTCGATCTACGGTTACTTTGTTCACTCGGTGATCGGCGAAGGGGGCAACGGTTACGTGCTGGCCGCCTCGAGGGACCCAAAGTCGGAGCCCAGGTACGCCCTCAAGGTCTTTAAGCTCTTCTCCTCAGCCGGCACGACCACGTTGACGAGGAAGAACATAGGCGAGTTCATGAGGGAGGCCTCTGTGTTGACCTCGCTCAACCACAGGAACCTGGTCAAGGTCTACGCGGTGTACGTGGACTCGGTCGCGATAAACGAGATCATTTCGGGGAAGACGGAGACGTTCCTCCACAACCCGCCGCTGTTGGTCTTCGAGTTCATGGCCGGGGGGAACTTGGGCCAGGCAGTGGGCAAGTTCGGGCCCCTCAGCACCAACGCGGTGCTTTACGTATTGTGGTACGTGGGATCCGCCCTGAACTACCTGCACTACCTGAACTTGGTTCACCTGGACGTCAAGCCTAACAACATATTCGTCTCGACCCCCTATTCCAACAAGGAAGGGCTGGAGAAACTCCTCGCTAACGGAGACGTGAAGTTAGGCGACTTGGGCTCGGCGGTCAGGGAGGGGGGCAGGTTCTTCGCCGTAACCTTAGAGTACTCGCCCCCGGAGCAGGTGGAGGGCATCATCACTAAGACCCCCGCCTCCAAGTCCATGGACGTTTTCGGCCTCGGGGCGACAGCTTACGCCCTGTTGATTGGGAAGAACTTCAACCCTCAGGGGGTAGTCAGGCTCTACAGCGACGCCCTCAACGACTACGTCGCCGGTGGCGTGGAATGGACGAACTACATCAAGAAGGCGAAGGAAGAATACAAGGCCTTCTGGGAGACGTTGCAGGACCCGTTGGGGGGACTCATAAAGAAAATGACCAACCCCGACCCGAAGCAGAGACCGACAATAAAGGAGGTTTTGGGCGAGGTCGAGACCCTGTTGAACAAGGGCGCTTGACGCCTACCTCAGGACTTAAGCAGCTTTTCGAAGACGTACTTCAGTATGCCACCGCTCTTTATGTACTGGACCTCGACGTTCGTTTCGACCCTGGCCACGCCCCTCACCGTTAGATCAGAGCCGTCGTTCCTCTTTATCTTGATCGTTAGCTCCTTCCTGGGCGTCAAGTCCTTGATGCCGATTATCGATACTAGCTCGTCGCCCCTCAGGTTAAGCGACTTAACGTCCTGTACTTGAACTGGGACAACGCCCATAGCCACCAGGTTGCTCCTGTGGATCCTCTCGAAGCTTTCCGCTATCACCGCCCTTATCCCGAGGAGGGCAGTTACCTTGGCTGCCCAGTCCCTCGAGCTACCCGCCCCGTAGGTCTTGCCCGCGACTACGACCAAGGGTACTCCCCTCTTCTTGTACTCCACGGCTGCCTCGTAGACCGTGACCACTTTGCCCTCGGGGAAGAGCTTCGTGTAGCCTCCCTCCCTGTCGACTATAAGGTTCTTCAGCTTGGGGTTGGCGAACCCTCCCCTCAGCATGACCTCGTGGTTGCCCCTCCTGGCACCGTAGGTGTTGAGGTCCTTTTCCCCCAACTCCCTCAGGTACTTGCCGGCGGGCGACTCTGGGTCTATCTTGCCGGCGGGAGAGATGTGGTCTGTCGTTATCTTGTCGCCGAGCAGGAGCAGTATCCTCGCGTCGATCACGTCCTCCCCTCCCTTAGTCGGCTCCGAGAACCACGGCGGCATCCTAATGTAGGTCGACCTCTCGTCCCACTCGTAGAGCTCGCCTTCAGGGGCCTTGAGGGACTTCCACCTCTCGTCGCCTTCCAGGACGTTGCTGTACTTCTTTACGAAGTAATCTGGCCTCAGGGCCTTGGAGTAGAGCTCTTTGACCTCCTTACTCGAAGGCCAGAGGTCCCTTAGGTAGACCGGCCTACCGTTGGGGTCGAAGGCCAAGGGCTCGTTCATCATGTCTATGTCTACTCTCCCCGCCAGGGCGAAGGCCACGACGAGGGGCGGAGAAGCGAGGTAAGTGCCCTTGAGGAGGGGGTTTATCCTGCCCTCGAAGTTCCTGTTGCCGCTGATGACAGCGAAGGCCTCGATGCCGTTCTCCTTTACGTCGGCCTCAACCTGGTGAGGTAACGGGCCCGCGTTGCCTATGCAAGTCATACAGCCGAAACCGACGATGTGGAACCCGAGGGCCTGCAGGTAGGGAGTCAGGTTCAACGCGTCTAAGTACTCCTGAACCACGATAGACCCAGGTGAAAAGCTTGTCTTGACGTAGCTCGGAACCCTCAGCCCCAGCTCTACTGCCCTCTTCGCGATCAGACCAGCAGTGAGTAGCAAACTCGGGTTCGAGGTGTTGGTACAGCTTGTTATCGAGGCAAGCACTACGGCCCCGTCGAAGACGGTCTTCCCCACCTTCTTCTGTTTCCTGACTGGGACGGAGTCCTTGAGAGACCTCAAGGGAACCCTCTCGTCCGGGTTCCTCGGGCCGGCCACGGAGGGCTCCACTTGACTCAGGTCGATGACCACCACGTCGTCGTACTTTGGCACAGAGCCGTCGTACCAGAGGAGGTTTGCCTTGGCGTAGTCCTCTACTGCCTTCCCGTCCCTCGCGGTCAGGTTTAGGTAGTTCACAACCTCCTCGTCTATTGGGAAGTAGCCCACCGTGGCTCCATACTCGGGGGCCATGTTTGCTATCGTGGCCCTGTCTGGGACAGTGAGGGACTTCAGACCAGGGCCGAAGAACTCGACGAACTTGCCCACTACGTTCTTCTTCCTCAGGGTCTCCGTCACGTAGAGGGCCAAGTCCGTCGCCGTCACCCCTTCCCTGAGCTCGCCGACCAGCTTCACGCCGACCACTTCTGGGACTGTCATGTAGTAGGGCTCGCCGAGCATTACGGCTTCTGCCTCAAGGCCTCCCACTCCCCAGCTCAGCACGCCGATACCGTTCGCCATGGTCGTGTGGCTGTCGGTGCCTATCACTATTTCGGGGAAGGCGTAGTACTTGCCCTTAACCTCCCTGAAGTCGACGACCTTGCTCAGGTACTCGAGGTTGACCTGGTGGATGATCCCGGAGCCTGGAGGGAAGACCCTCAAGTTCTTGAAGGCCTTCTGGGCCCACTTGAGGAACCTGTACCTCTCCTCGTTCCTCTGGTACTCCAAGTCCCTGTTTAGGAGGAGGGCGTAGGTCGTGCCGTAGTAGTCGACGCTGACCGAGTGGTCGATTATCAGGTCGCTCTGAATCACTGGGTTGACCACGTTAGGGTCTTTCCCCCTCTTCGCCAGCTCAGTCCTCATGGCCGCGAGGTCGACGAGCAGGGGCACGCCAGTATAGTCCTGCATGACGACCCTGGTAGGCATGAAGGCGAACTCCTCTCCCACCTTCCTTTTTACCAGGACTTCGAAGTCGTCCTCAGTCACCTTGAAGCCGTCCTGGTTCCTCATCACGTTCTCCAACAATACCCTCAGGGAGTAGGGGAACTCCTCTACCTTCACCCCGAACTCGCTCAGCTGTTGAAGGGGGACATAGTAGGCCCTCCTGTCGTTGAAGGTCGCCCTGGCCTCCTTGAACATCCCGATCGCGGAGAATTGATTACGTAAGAATCTTATAAGTCGTCCGTGGCTTTGGAGGAACTCAAGAACCTCTGCAGCGAGAGGGTTAAGGCTGTCGCAGTGTTCGGCAGCTACGCTAGGGGGAAGGACTACGTGGAAGGTATATCTGACATCAACGTCTTCCTCCTCTCAAGGGACAAAGAGGCGTTGCTCTACGTCGCCAGCCTGGGCTACTCGCCGCTCATGCTGGACGAGGAGAGCCTGAAGCGTCTCTGCGAGTCCGGTGACCCACTCTGTTTCTACGTGCTGAAGGACTCGACCGTCCTCTGCGGGAGTTTGCCTGGCTTCGAGTTCCGAGTTCAGGACAGCACCTGCGCGAAGATCAAGGCCCAGGCGGTAAACAGCTATTGTTACGCCATCGAGTCACACTTCAGGACGGACGAGCTGAACTCCGTGAGGTACGCCTTTAAGGCCCTAAAGTACTCCGTGGCTTACAGGGCTTGTATAGAGAAGAGGGTCGTTTTCGCCTCCAACGACGAAGCGTATCGGCTCTGTAGGGAGCTCAACTTAAGGGGTTGCGACGAGCTGAAGGAGCTGCAGCTCATGACGAGGCTCAGACTCCAAATCACCACCTGGGCCTTGGACAAAATAGCCAAGGCGTTGTCCGAGAACCTCGGCCTAGATTTGCCCACTGCGAACGACCTGCTGACGAAATACGGTGACTTCGTGGCTAAGCTGATTTACGACAACGGAGTTTGGAGGGTCTTACTTAAGGACGGTCATTGGGAGTCGCTCGAGAAATAGCAAGGATTATATTTTCAAAATGACAAATTCTCAGTGATAGCCCATGGCTAGGCAAGAATATGAGGAGGAGGCTAAGAGGGATCTCGAGAGGGCCGAGGAGTACGAGCACACCACGATGAGGGCATCGGCAATAGGCAAGAACAAGTTCGAGCTCAGCACTGGCATTATAATCGCGGCCAGGTATGCGGACAAGTTGAGGAGGGTGGCGTTAGTTGCCTTCGGCAAGATGGTGGACAAGAACGTCATACTCAGGGACGTGGCAGAGCTAAACCAAGAGCTGTACGAGGAGCTCGTGAACAAGCGTAAGGTAGGCAAGCTGGACGTGGTAAGGATAACGGTCGACGCCGAGTACGATGAAAAGGCGGACAAGATCAAGTTCTCCAACGTCAGGATCCAGCACTTCGTCCCAGCGGAGCAGTGCGGTAGCAAAGAGGAGCTGGAGAAGCTTAAGAAGGAGAACGAGGAGCTGAAGTCGGTGCTCGAGAGTGTCAAGAAGGCCTTGAGCGCCCTCTGATCGGCTTTCCTAAAACGTTTTTTACGCCCACTCAATAATCCTCTCGTGGATGTCAGCACGAACCTGAAGCTTACGATGCTGATAGCAGGCATACTGACCATCGTCTTCGAGTTCGTCACGCTGAGGTTCCTCTTGGGGCTCGCCGGAATCCCGGTCGTCTCCGTTTTCCCCTTCCTGGGCGTCTTCTTCCTCTTCCAATGGCTAATAGGCCCCCTGCTCTTGAGCAGGAACCTCGTGGAAGTTCACCGAGGCGACCCCCAGTACGGTTGGCTCTACGACATGGTCGCCAATCTGGCCTACGCTGCAGGCTTCAAGACGCCTCCTAAAGTCTTCATCGCTGACGAACCTTTCCCTAATGCGTTCGCTTTTGGGAACGCGATAGTCGGGAACAGAGTCGCCGTCACTATACCCTTGATCAACATAGCTACCCCGGAGGAACTGAGGGCCGTCATAGGTCACGAATTGGGGCACCTCAAGCACAAGGACGTGGAAGTAGGCATAGCCATCGGTCTGATCCCGACTGCGATAGGCTACATCAGTTGGATGCTCCTCAACGCGGGGCTGGCCATATTGGGCATAGCAGCTTCGGAGGCAGAGCTCCTGGTCGGAATAGCGTCCTTAGCCATAGGAGGTTTCCTTTACGCTATTACTATCTTCTTACAAGTTTTCGTGCTCTGGTTCAACAGGCTGAGGGAGAGCTACGCCGACCTGCACTCGTTCGAGCTCTTGGGGAGGGACTCCGCCCACCTGGCTACGGCCCTAGCTAAGATCGTGATATACATGCAGAAAGTTAAGGTAGACCCGTTCAGGGGAGTAGTAGTGACCGCGAACGCCGTTAGAATACCGACCAACGAGCCCTACGAACTAGTGAGGAGGTGGCTGAACGAAAAAACGTCCTTCTTCATGGACTTCCTCTCGACCCACCCGCACCCTGCGAAGAGGGTGCAGATGCTCCAAAAACTGTTGCTGAAGTACGGTTTCACCCTTTGATCAAACCTATGATGAACCCTATTACGAAGGCGAGTGAGTTGTAGGGCAAGTAACCGAGGTAGTTTTGACCGCTCGAAACGTACGCATGGAGGTTAGCGAGAATGGAGTTTATCCAGGACTCGACTTGGGCTGGAGTTACGAAACCAGCGACGATCAAAAGGATGACAATGGCGAGGAGTATAAGGCCTATTTTAACCAAGTTCCTCACGAGGAATCCGATGAGCAGGCCCAATAAGAAGGCTATCACTAGCTGTACCACCTCAGAAGCAGTTATCTGACCCAACAACGGCTCGGTAGCCATGACGTTAAGTTAACGTAGTTCGACACTGTTAAATATTTATTGCGAAGGGAAGCACTTTCGCCCATGGTCAAAGTAGTAAAGTACGAGGTCGTCGTGAAGGTCACCAAGAAGGATCAGAACGTCGAATTGAAGAGATTATTTAGGAAGTTAAGGAACGCTCGGGAGTTCGTCGCCCAAACAGTAAAGGGGCTTGAGTGTACCGACTACGAACAGAAAGGGGACGAGCTGTTTCGCGAGTGTAAGGGGTCTGGAACCACAGTGAGCGTAAGGATAGTGAAGCACTCGCTCAAGAAGTACGAGGTTCTGCTGAAGGCTCCCAACGGGGAGGAGAAAGTAGTCGCTCCCACTCTAAGCGAAGCTATGAGCGTGGTGAGCGAAAAGGCCAAACAGCTGGGCCTAGAGTGCAAGGAGCCCACGATAAATAACGGGGTCAGGACGGTCGAGTGCTCGAAAGGGGACACCAAGATGACGGCCGAAATCAGGGTTCAAAGGAGCGCATTGCCTAAGGAAGAAACTTTCGCTAGGAAGAAGAGAACCAAGGCCGCATCCCTGCAAGAGGGCCAGAAGAAGTAGCCGACCAGTGAGCGACACCGTATCTTGAATGTTATTGTTTATCGATTAAAGTAAAAAACTTTAGATAATTTTGACTAAAAATTCTTAAAATCTGAAATGACGTTAAGAAACTGCCTTAACTTCCTTCGTGCTCCCGTTACCGCCCACCGCAGTCATCTTAAAGTGGTACATCATCTCTGTTTTCAGCGCGCTCACCACCTCCTCGAGATCATTTATGACTTTGGCGTAGAGCTCCTCTACCTCGACCCAGTACACGTAGCTTGGCCTCCCCTTCTTGTTCTCTTTTTCCGTAACTTTGTCCTTCTTGACTAGGCCTTTCTCGTAGAGGCTCTTTAGGCTCTTGCTTATCGACGCTTTAGACACCTTAAGTTCGGAGCTCAGCTCGTCTATTGTGGCTTTCTTCCTCGTTTCCATAAGGTAGTGCAGCACCCTCACGTCGCTTTCAGAGAGGCCGTAGATGAAGCCCAGAACGCTGTGAGGTTCCAGCTCTTTCCCGCCAAATGTCCTGCCCACCATCCTCTTTCCAACAAAAAGAAGTATACTTAACTTAAAATAGTTATGATAACATGAATAAGAAAAAGTGTGTAAGTGTGTACAAATGTACAACTCTGTCTACATTTGTTGGGCCTGGAAGTTGCGTATCAAGGAAAGTATTGAGGACGCGTCTACGCCCTCCAGCTCCCCCTCCTCGTTAATGGTGAAGAAGTTCCAACCGTGGTCTACCCTAACTCCCTTAAACCTCTCTATTCTCAGGGACCTTATCACGGCGTTGGGCACGGGCTCGACGCTTATCTCTATTATGCCGTCGAACAGGAACTTGATAAGCTCTAAGGTCACGTCGACCTCGTGAGCAACAGTGTTGTAAGTGAACAGGGTCATGGCTCTGGTACCGTAGATCATAGAGGATACCCCCTTAACCAGTTGCACCAGCTGGTTTATGTCGTACCTTAGGGTCAGCTCGTTGAGGGAGTCCACGATTACGAGGCCTGTGCTTTCCTCGACTAAAGACCTGATGTCGGAGAGCAGATCGGAGCCTTGAATGATCTCCGGGTCCTTCACGCTGTCGCTGAAGAAGTTTATGAGCTTGAGGCGCTCCGAGAAGAGGTTCCTCGAAGAGAACCACCTCTTAATCTTCCTAGGGTCCTCCTCGTAGGCCGCGTAGATCACGTCCTCGCCCGCCCTGAGAACCTGCTCGGCCATCTTCTTGACCACTAGGCTTTTGCCACTACCCACGGGCCCGTAAAGGAGAACCACGTACTCCTGGGCAGAGGAGAGGGCCTCGTCCAACGTCTTGATGCCGAGCTTAAACCGAGACGATCGTCCCACGGAAGTAAGTCCTCCGAATCTCCATTATATATACATCTCGCCTCGATGCTCAGGCTCCTTTAACGGGCTCGTTCCTGGGAGCCGCCCTTGATCAACAACCCTAACGCTAGGGAAACTATCCCGAAGAGATCCAGGACGAGACCGAAGGCGTTAAGGGTCGATACTAGTAGGGCGTCGTTGCTGTTGTCCTTGTAAACGTAAACGAGGTCAACCCCTTGGGAACCGTTGTTGATGATCTCTACGTTAACCGTGGAACCGTACGACTGAACGAAATACGCCGTAGCGTTCAGGTAAGTTCCATTAAAAGGAATAACGGCGGACACTCCATTCACCACGTATCCGCCGCTTATTGTGTAGGTCAAATTCGGAGGGTGAAAGCCGAAGACGAACGAGCTGTAGGGGACTGAGAAGGACACAGACTGATGAGGAGGGAGGAAGACCGACCTCTCGATCCTCATACCCGTCAGTTGGTGGTTCGTGAAGAAGTACGTGAACGTGCCGAGAACGAGAAGAAGAACTCCGATAAGGACTAGACGCTTCATCATTACTGAAAGGGGTAATGACTGCTTAAAATCAAAATTAAGTTTCTCTAGAGGCGTGACTGAGTCTGGATTCTTCAAGTGTCTGATTCGCTTAACCTTATCAATTCCTCGACGTCCTTCGCGAGCCTCTTTATGGCGTTAGGAGGCTGATCGCAGCTAAGTATCGCCATCGCGGTCTTCCAGTACCTCATTACTTTCAAACCGCGGCTCTCGGCGAGCATCACTACTTCGAAAGCCTCCTCGGGGGAACAAGACTCGCACCGCGTTCCCAATTTCCTCGCTATCTCCTTCAGGGCCTCTAGGGCTGCGCGAAAGAACGTCTCGCACGCCGCGTCCAGGAATCCCTTGTCGAGGAGTTCTACGGCGAATTCGTACACGTCCCTTGGCCTCAACAGAAATTTTTACCGTGACTCAGTGTTAAAAACGAGCCTTCCTTGAACGCATACAACAAGTTCCTACTGCTCAGGCTTGCCTCAATGTTGGCGTTGCTAAGTGCCGCTTCGCTCGTCCTCAGCGAAGACCCCGCAAAGCTCTTGGCGGGAGCGCTCAGTTTAGAGCCTTTAACCAGCGACAACCTCAACGTTTATCATCAAACGTTACTCGCTTTGACCGTTCTAGCATCCGTTTTGTTGGCCGCCGCTAAACGCCCCTGGGCCCTCGCGCTACTGTTCCTAAGTGCCTCACTGAGATACGTTCCCGTTAATCTCCCGAGTCTCGTGTACTCGCTTTTGCCTCCGCTTACCCTGGCCGTCCTAATAGCGACTACTTATAGCAGGAGAAGAGTGGCTCCCGTCACGGCCTTAGCTGGAGGACTAATCTTCGGCTGGTGGTTAGCTCCTGGCGTCATACTGACCGAGCCAACCCTCTTGTTGGTTGCAGTTTCCGAGCTCCTATCGGCTGTGCAGGCCCCGAGGCTCAAAGTGGCTTCGCTCGACGTAAGTTGCAACTCAAACGAAGTGAAGGTGACGCTCTCGCTGAAAGGCGATACGGACATATTCGTCCCAGACTACGTCAGTATAAGCGCAGGGCTGAACAGGCCTCCGATAATCCTCTACAGGTCTAACGCGGCGGTAGCGGAGTACAGAGGGTCTGGGTTCCTCGAGAGGGGCGGGAAAGCGAACGTAGTCGGAATATCGGGGAAGAGGAGGGTTAAGCTGGGCAAGTTAAGCCTGCCCGACCCCATCTCGGTCAGGGTGAACCCCGGAAGGGGCGAGGTGAGAGTTGAGATCTATAGGGGAGGCAAGCCGTTTGACCCCGACTCCCTCAGGGCGGAAGTGGACGGCAAGGCGGCAAGTCCCAAGAAAGTTTCGGAGGGCGTCTACTCGCTACCTGCTGGCGGTAACCACTATATAGTTATCGTAGAGTCGGGCAAGTGCTCCTCGAGAGCGGAGTGGGGCTCTCCAGCCGTTCAGCCACAGCAACCCCCGTTTCAAGTGCAACAGCCGCCGGTCGTGACTCCTACAACGCCCCAACAGAGCCCGACGCCAGTATCGCAGACCGCCCAGCCGCCGTCACCCCAATCCGACCCCTTCGTAGGCAAGACGCTCTACGGCTACACCATAATTAGGAAACTGGGAGAAGGAGGGTTCTCCTTAGTCTACGAGGCCGAGAAGGGCGGTAGGAAGTATGCAGTGAAGATCCCCAAGCTCAACACGATCTTGGGGACGGGGTCGAGCAAGATCCCAGAGATCTTGGAGGAAGCGAGGGGGCTCTCGGACGCGTCCAAGTCCTCGCCTTTCGTTGTTAGTTTGGAAGGAGTCTTCGTCGACAGGCCGGACTTCGCCATGATAGCCTCGGGCAAAGTGCAGGTGTACTACGAGAGGCCGCCCATGATCGTGATGGAGCTGATGGCCGGGGGGAACCTGTACGATCTAATGATGGACGACAACCTGTTCTACGCCGAGGAGTGGCCTCAGGTAGTAATGTTGATAGTCTCGAGAGTAGCGAGGGCTCTGGCGGACGTTCACAAGTCCGGCTACGTCCACAGCGACGTGAAACCTCAGAACATAATGCTGAGCGACAGGGTTCCCCTAACTGGCAAGGGATTCCTCGAAGCCCTCACGACGGGAAGAGTTCAAGTGAAGCTGGGCGACCTGGGAAATGCGGTCAAGGCCGGAGGTTCGCCGTTGGGTTTCACCCCTCAGTACTCGTCCCTCGAGCAAGTGATCTCGATCTGCAAGTCGAGTCCGTCAGAAGGGATCTCTCCAGTGGACGACGTTTACGCCCTTGGGGCGACGATGTTCACGTTGCTAACGAGGACCTCGCTCAACTCGCAGGAGATGGTAGACGCCGTCAACTCGGTCGACGACTGCAGGCAGATGGACTACATCAGGAAAGAGAGGTTGAAGCTATACGCGACGAGGGACTTCAGGCCACTGCTAGACGCCCTGAAATCCTCGAACTTGTTCTCCTCGAGGGCCCAGGAAATAGTCAATTTCGTAATGAGGATGACTGCCCCCGAGAGATCCCAGAGGCCCACAGCATTAGAGGTGGCCTCGTTCTTTGAAAGACTAACCCTGACCTAAGGACACTTTTTACTAAATTTTGTTGATTTACTTAGAAACTCGGTTTTTTAAGTTAAACTGGACGGTATAAGTCGGATGATTCTGAACGAACAGCAAGCATCTCCCTTCGTTAAGAACGTGATAGACGTCTTCCCGTCAGTAGCCAGGAGGCTTTGGAAGACGGGGAAGGCAATGATAGTCGACATAAGGACGCCCTTCGAGTACGCCAGTCACCACATCCCTGGAGCGATCCTGATCCCGATGGACTACTTGGAAGCGTTAGTTCATAAAGTGAGGGACAAGGACGTGATCGTGGTGTGCGAGCACGGTAACAGGGCTTACTACGCGACCTACGGTATGCCCCACCTTTGGAAGAAGGCCTACTACATGATTGGCGGGATGGCCTACTGGATGGCCCAAGGTTACGAATACGTGACCGGAATGGACGATAACGGCCTGCTGTGGAGGAAGTGGTTAGAGGAGTCGAGAGGTAAGAGGGTCGTGAACAAGATCTAGGGAGCTCCGAACGTTTATATCTTGGGCGTTTACTCTCATTCGAATGAGGCTTACACACTCACTTCTCGTACTTGGTCTTATTGGGCTCGTCGCTCTGATCGCTACGAGTTTTCACACCACCGCCTACACCAGCTCTTACGTAGTTACGGTTCCAGGGAACTTGTATACGGCTTTCGCAGTAAACGTGGACAACGGGCTTGCCATCGTAGCTTACGCCAGCAACCCCATCACGTTCTTAGTAATGACGCCCTCCCAGTTCTCAGCGTTGCAGTCTGGAGCGTCGCCGAAAGGTGTGTACTCAGTACAGGGCCAGTCCTTTGACGTGTTCCTCAACTTACCGGCCGGCCAGTATTACCTGGTCTTCTACAACAACTTGACCTCCTCGGGCACTCAGGTTTCCTATTTCGCGGCCTCCAGGCCTGCACCTACAGGGTTGGCGGACTACGGGCTTCAATATTCGGGAGGGGTCCTGACTCCTTACACTCTGACCTTCGACAGGATCGTAGGGAGCGTGAACATACTCGGCACGACCACAGGCTACAACGTGGGGTCGAGCAGCCGGGCTTACTCTATTCAGCTCAACGCCGTCATTTACGCTTCTACCTCTAACGGTTCCCAAGAGCTGTGGGCCCAGAACGTAGCGATAATAGACGGGGGTAACATGTACTTCGCGGTTAACCTTTGGAACTTCACTTCGCCGAACGCGAATATCTATAGCAACGAAGTCTCAGGTAAGGGAAGCCTGATAACGTACAACGGTAGGTCGTTGTATGCGTACGCGACTCCCTATTTACCATTCAATTCCAACTTCCAACTGGTGATGAACGTTAAACAAACGCTAGCGAACCAGTTCGTGGTCTCCTTCGGCTACTCTCTGGGAGGTTCCGTTTACTGGTTTGACAACGTCACCGTGACCCTGAACTCTAACGTGAACTCTGTTTACTTCATGGTCAGCGGGAGCCAAATGACCGGAGACCACCACGCGTTCGACGCCGAGCTGGTGTTGGGAGGCTACTCTTCTGGCCTGAACTACAACTTCACTTCAGCGAATGTAGCCCTCAATATGTACTACGGCAGCTACGGCCAGGTGATTTACCCGAAGACCACTTACATGTTCGGCGTCGACACGGCGGAGGGAGCTTACAACCTTTACACCTCTCAGAACGGGGTAGTCCAGGTGGGTTACAGCTACTACCCTTACGTGACCACTCAGGGCACTTACGCCCCGCTGAGGATCAGTCACTTCTCGTACAGCAATTACGTCGACTCGGCCAAGCCCTACCTACAGCTGAACCTGAGCGTTACGGGAGGGACTTATCCCTACACGGTCAACCTCGTGGTTACGGGGCCATTTTACAACCAGACCTTCCAGTTGAACTACTACCAGACGTCTTCGGGCTGGGTCACCTTCACCGTTCCCCTAACAGGCGTGAAGGCGGGCAATTACTTCGCCAAATTAATAGTCAAGGACTCGTCAGGCATCTCAGTAACTAAGTACTTCAACTTCACCGTAGTCCCGCCACCCAACGTCACGGTGAAGGTGAACCCCAGCGAAGTGGTAGTGAACCAAAAGGTGGCCTTTTACGCTAACGTTACGGGCGGAGCCCCTCCAATAACGGTCATTTGGCTCGTCAACGGCACCCAAGTGGGATCGGGTTACGCGCTGACCTACTCCTTCTCTAAGCCAGGAGTCTACAACGTCACAGCAGTAGCGACGGACTCCTGGGGAGTGAGGTCTCTTTACAGCGTCGTGATTAACGTCCTGCCCCCGTTGGCGGTTCAGATAATCACGCCCCTGACGACCGTGGACGTAAACGTTTCCCTTACGCTTTACGCCAAGGTATTGTCAGGCTCTCCGCCCTACAACTTCACCTGGCTAGTTAACGGCAAAATCGTTGGCCACGGACAGAACGTCTCCCTGGCGTTCCAATTGCCCGGGAAATACAACGTTACCGTGAAAGTGTACTCCCGCGGACTGTCCGCCTTCTCCTCAATTATCGTAAAGGTCAACCCTCCGCTCGCGCTACGAGTCCCCAGCAACGTAACAGCTGAGCAGGGAGTACCCATCTCGCTGAAGATCGACGTAACTAACGGGACTCCGCCCTACAAGGTTTTCGTAAACGGTACCCTGACCAACTCAGTCAACTTAACTATTACGCCGAAAACCGTCGGTTTGAGCGTCGTTAACGTCACGGTAGTAGACTCGGGCGGTGGTAAGGTCACGGAACTCGTCCACATTTACGTCGTCCCGCACGTTAAGGTGAACGTAGTTGCTCCGTACAAGACGATCGACCAGGGCTACTCGTTAGTCCTGACTGCGAACGTGACAGGAGGTAAAGCGCCGTACTCGATTGTCTGGCTCGTCAACGGCGAGACTTTCTACAACGTTACGAGCGTTAAAGTGACTGGGACGTACTTGGGCAACGTCTCTGTTACTGTCATCGTAACGGACTCGCTGGGCGGAACCTCTACGTCGAACGCGACCCTGTCGGTAGTCCCCAAGCCGGTCGTCGCGCTCAGGGTTCCTAACGTCACCGATGTAGGGCTCAAAGTGCAGATAGCCTACGACGTCAGTTACGGCACTCCTCCATATTCTATCAAGGTTCTCGTCAACGGAAGCCCCGTGAGCGGGCCGGTCAGCTTCAGCTCCCCGGGCACTTACGTTGTCAAGGTAATCGTGAGCGACGCGTACAACGCTACCGCCTCGGCTACCGCGCCAATAACTGTGAACCCAGGGCTTCAAGTGCAGGTCTCGGCTCCGGGCGAGGTCGACGTGGGGATTCCGTTCAATTTGACTTATTCCGTGAGCGGAGGCACTAGGCCATACAGCGTCGCCTTCCTGCTCAACGGAACCCCGATATCGCCTACTGACGTCAAGCTACCCTCCGAAGGGATCTACAATCTTACGATAGTAGTCCGCGACTCCGTCGGGGCAGAGGCGATGAGTTTCGCGACGGTCAAGGCCGTTAAGCCTCCGACGCTCAAGCTAATTTACGTCACCGGGAGCTCGTTCCTAGTAACTAACTCAAGCGTAAGCGTGACGCCGGTAGTTTCGGGCGGTGTGAAACCCGTGGTCTACGTTTACCTTAACGGCCAACTGGCGACGACAGTTAACCCGAACGCGTCGGTGACCTTAAGCCTGCAACCCGGGACTAACGAGATAAGGGTAGTCGTGAAGGACGCCTACGGGCTTGAGGCAACGCAACGGATAATCGTGAACACAGCCTACAACACCCTGAACATAGGCGGCATAGTGGGCACCGTTGCGCTAGTTGCTGCAGTGGCCGTCGCTGTCCTGAAGTTCCGCAAGCCTTAGGGCTTAGATCGAGCTCTTTTTTATGTAGGCTAGGCAATATTTAACGCGATGATCAAGGTAAGGACTGAGGACGCGGTAGGAAAGGTACTCGCTTACGACACCACTTACGTGGGCCCAGACAACGCCTCTGTCCTACTCAAGAAGGGTCACGTGATCACCGAGGAAGACGTCGGGAAGCTCAAGAACTCCGGCGTTTACTACGTTTGGGTCGAAGGGGAGGAAGAGCACGGCTACGTTTACGAGTGGGAAATAACCCCTTACGTCGCCGAGAGGGTCATAGGGGAGAACCTCTATTACCAGTACGCCGGGCAGGGCCTGACCAGAGTTTTGGCGAGGGTTCCCGGAGTCCTCAGGGTCGACGCCGAGAGGCTAACGGAGTTCAACGAGAACGGGAACGTCCTGGTTATAACGCATAACAACAACAGGGCCTTGGGGAGGAACGAGCTCGCGGCTGTCATTGAAGTGATACCGCTGAAGATGAGGAAGGAAGAGCTGGAGTCGTTGAAGTACTCGAGGTTCCTCAGGCTCGACCCGTTTAGGCTCAGGAGAGTGGGGGCAGTCATTACCGGCACGGAGGTCTACGAGGGCAGGAAGAAGGACGCTTACCTGCCCGTAATAAGGAGCAAGTGCGAGAAGTACGAGTGGGAACTGGTCTACTACGAGTTCGTCCCAGACGACGATTCTAGAATAGCTAGGGGGATAACGAACGCCTTCGACAAAGGGGCAGAAGCGGTCATAGTGACGGGCGGTATGTCGGTAGACGCCACCGACAGGACGGTGCCGGCCATCCTGAGCCTGGGGGCAGAGCTCGTGGCTTACGGGATTCCCATGAAGCCCACGACGATGACGGCGGTTGCTTACCTCGATAATAAGCCAATCTTCGCAATAAGCGCTGGCGGGATTTACTACAGCGAGTGGAACTCCATAGACGTGGTCTTCACGAGGCTGATGACCGGCGAGAGGCTGACAAAAAGGGACGTAGCCTCCCTAGGGTTGGGAGGTCTGACCGACGTATTCCTGAGGAAGGTCCACAAACATTGAGTATATCGAATTAACAAACCGTTTTAATCCTGAATCCCTAACGACTCACGCTTTGAAGTACGTCATTACGGTCAAGGGGAAACGGTTCGAGTTCGATCCCAGCCAGAGAGTGACGGTGGTGCCGTACAGCCCAGAGGCGATCACTGCGGTCAGAGGGCTCTACACCCTAATGAGGGTGGTCAAGGGGATCCCCAGGATTTACGGGATCCCCCAGGGGGACTTAGTCGCTTCTTGGAAGCAGGAGTTCTTCAACAGGTTCGTCTCCCTCCTCAAAGGGCGAGGCGGAGGTAACGAAGGTTTACCCCCAGATGGACTACGAGATAAGGACTGAGTACCTCAGCGTGAGGGGCAAGATAACGAGAACCGCGATAGGCGTCGACGTCGACCTAGTGAAAGCCCCTCAAGTTCAAGGGACTGGGGCCACCGCTATGGTTGCCCTGGACTACGAAGTCCAGAAGGACATAGTCAAGGTGAACCCGCTGATCCTGCCGTTCGAGAGGGCGGGTTTCTTCTACGCCTTCGGACAGTTCATCTTCGCCTCGACCGAGGAAAGGCCCTCCGGCATCCCGAAGGCTTTGGGGGTAGCCGCGGCGATGATCAACGGCCTCGTCACGATGGGCGAGCTGAGGCAGAGAGTCAACAACGTCGAATGCGTGGGGAGCACCAACGTGCAGATAAACTGCGACGGGGTGCCGCTGAACTCCCTCACCCCCGACGTAGTCGAGGAGCTCGTGCTGAACCACGCGATCGAACTGGCGAAGCCGAGCGACCTGGCGATAATAGAGGTTCCAGAGCTGCTGAAGACTAAGGAGAGGACGGTTGAGCTGTTGAGGAAGTTCAGGTCGAGTTTAGTAGTGGTCAGTGATACAATCAAGGCCGAGGATCTAACATAAATCTTGAAATAAGCACGATTAATCCCAACTATTGGACTCAGGCAGAGAGGGCATACAACAGCTCGTAGTACTCTTCACTTATCTCGAAGTGATACACGTATACCATATCGGGATCACCTCACAGGCTTAATCTCAGATAACTTTAAAATAGGTTTGCCCTTGGGGGTTATAGACAGCTGTCTATTGAATAAATTTTTACAAGATGTAGTAAATTAGACTACCCCCGAACCTTACTCTCGGCCCGAGCTTTCAGTCCTTTGATTGCGTCCATCACTACTTTCAAGATCTCGCTCCTGAAGGGCTCCTCGTAAACTCCCTTGCATATGACGTCTATTCCGAGCACGTAAGAGTCGAGACTAGCCTCAAGGACTTTCACGTCAGGTTCCCCGTCAATGAAGTCCAATCCCTTGAGCCTGTCCTTGATCGCCAGGATCGCTTCGTTAGGCTCAATGGAGGAAGGCACCTGGAATCTGGTTCTCACCCTCCTTTTCTCCTCGTTGTGGACGAATACGGCCGCCTGAATCACCACGTTGTTCGGTATCTTTAACGGGACGTTGTCATCAGTTAGAATCGTAGTGTACATTAGGCTTATCCCCGCCACTGTCCCTGTGTAGCCGGGTATGAGGTAGTCCTGCGACCAGAACTTGTTTTGCGACTGTGACGGGAAAGTGATGCCGTACTGCCAAGTGAGAATCGTGACCCTATCGCCGACGTTGAACGGCCTGCTTGCGATTAAGAACAGGCCGGAGAACACGTTCGATAGAGGGGTCTGAAGGGCGAGACCGACGACCAAGCCGAAGACCGTGCCGCCGAACAGGGCACTACTTACGCTCACACCCAATGTAACTAAGGCAACGATGGCCAGAATTGCGTAGCCTATCACCTGAACCAGTAAGCTGAGGCTCTCCAGGGTAGTTCTGTCCAAGAACCCTGAGACTTTCGCCCTGATTAGCCTGGCCACGAGGTTTATCGCTAGGACTCCGACCGCGACTATCAGGACGGCATTTATCACGTTGACCACGTGGACTGGCAGTTGAAGCACTACAGAGGCTACGTAAGCGATAGCGGCGGCCCCTGCGATCGCAACTAAGAGTGTGAAAAGGATAGCTAACGGCCGAAACGCCATAACCGTACTTACATTGCCAGGGAATTAAACGCGTATTACCTTTCACCATTGCAGGTTCAGAACCCTCACGAAGAAGACCTTCGCGAAGTCGTTGACGATCAAGTTGAACGTTACGGCGTAAGCCAACGCCATTAGCGCGTACTCTAGAGGAACGCCGGGAAGCCCAGGGATGCCGAAGCTGATCAAGGCCAGTGAAATGACGATGTCAGCCACAATAACTACGATCATCGTATTGGAGGGCCTCCTTTCCCAGAAGTTGCCTCTCACCCTCACGCTCAAGAGGTTGAAAATATTGGAATACAGCAGGTAGGCGAACATAGCAGTCTGCATTTCCCTGTATGGCAAGGAGTTGAACGTCAGGAACGGAGCGAAGGACTCAACGACCATTAGGGCGCCGATCAGCGAGGCTATCTTCACCAGGTTCGTCACGTCCCACCTGGCTGGAGACCTCGGGTAAGGCACGTTATCTGTGGACAGCGTTAGGGTGACGAAGTCGAAGAGGAAGAGCATCAACAACATGCCGAAGGTCGATATCGCGAACTTGTCGAAGATCAAGTAGGCCAGGGCTATGAACACCACGTTTTGGAACGTCCTCGTGATCCTGTTCAAGATCCACACGTTCACCCTCTCGTAGATCTGCCTCCCTATCTTCACCATGTCGACTATGTTCCTCAGACCTGGGGTCGTGAGCACTACCGAAGCCGCGGCCTTAGCTACGTCGGTCGCGTTGCTCACCGCTATCCCCACGTCAGCCTGCCTCAAGGCCGGGGCGTCGTTAACGCCGTCACCGGTCATCCCGACCACCTTGCCTTCGCCCTGCAGAGCCTTCACGACGTAGTACTTGTCCTCGGGGAAGACCTCTGCTATCCCGTCGACTTTGTCGGCTATGTTGGGGTTCTCCTTCAGCTCCTTCAGGCTCACCACGTTCTCGCCTATTCCCACCTCCTTAGCGATCTGCTTAGCGATTGGCTCGGCGTCGCCCGTCAGCATGACCACCCTGACGCCCAGATCCTTGAGCTCCCTGATCAGCTGGGCCGAGTCGGGCCTCGGCGGATCCCTAAACGCGATCAGCCCGACCAAGTCCCACTTCTCTCCCTCCTTCTTCGCTACTGCCAAAACCCTGCAACCGACCCTGGCGAAGTCCTCCGCCCTCTCGTAGATCGGTTTGGGGTCGATATCACACAGCTTGGATATCGTGTCTATCGAGCCCTTGGCCAAACGGAGCTTAGTTCCGTCCCTAACGACTACGGACTCCGTCCTCCTCAGGGCTGGGTCGAAAGGCCTGAACTCCTCGACTTTCCATTCAGCGAGGTCAAGGCCCTCCTCCCTCGCTTTCTTAATGATAGCCAGGTCTATCGGGTCTTGGCTGGCCTCTGAGGAGGCCAAAGCCCCGAAGAGGAGAACGTCCTTTTTGTCGCCGTTAATCGGCAAGACCTCGTGGACTGTTAGGACGTTCTGAGTTATTGTGCCCGTCTTATCGGTAGCTAGCACGTTCATTGTCGCTGCCCCCTCTATTGCGTCGAGCCTCGTCACGAGTACGCCGCTCTTAGACAACTCCTGACTGCCTAAGGCTAGGCTAATGGTGAACATCGCGGGCAACGCTATGGGGATGGCCGCCACTATCAGTATCAAGGAGAAGGGGAGGAAGGACAGTATGTCCTCGTGCTTTAGCACGATGGAAACAGCGGTGATTCCGAGAAGTGCGAGAACCATCACCATCATCCAGAAGATGACTCTGTTGACCACCATCTCTATCCTCAGCCTGGGCTTCGCTATCTTCACGAGCTCTACCGTCTTGCCGAAGTACGTGTTCTTCCCCGTGAGGATAACTACGCCAGTCGCTTCCCCCCTCCTTATTATTGACCCGGAGTACACGACGTCCTCCTTTTTCTTATAAACCGGTAATGACTCTCCCGTCAAAGCGGACTGGTCGACCTCCACCTCTCCCTCGAACAGCTTCACGTCGGCCGGCACGAAGTCTCCGAGCCTCAACCTCACGACGTCCCCGGGCACGAGGAACCTCGCTGGAATGACCTTCCATGTACCGTCCCTCAACACCCTGGCGTTCACCTGTAGTTTAGCCTTAAGGAGCTCTAGGGCCCTATTCGCCCTCTCCTCCTCGGCAAAGCTCAGGAAGGCGTTCACGACGATTAATGCCAAGATAATGTAGAAGTCGAGCGTCTTGCCGAGGACATAGGAAAGAACGGCCGCGGCCTCGAGTATCCAAGCGACGGGGTTCCAAAACTTCTTGGCGAGCTCCTTAAGCGGGTTCCTCTTCTCCTCCTTAATTTCGTTGTACCCGTACTTCTCCAGCCTGGTCTTCGCTTCTTCTTCGCTCAGCCCCCTCTGCAAGTCTGTCCCTAACTCTCTAACGAGGTCTTGGACGCTGAGGTTAGCGAGCCTGTCCTTGTTTACGTATTGCTCGGACATCCCAGTGCGCCAGACACGGTTTAACCGATTGGCGGATTCAAAGCTTTCCGCGACACACCCGTCTCTTAGCACTACGATCAGTTCGCTCCTGTAAGAAAATCACAGGTGTTCTTCTCTTTCGAACAGAATTTACAAAGAACCTTACTAGCGAAAGTATTACAGTACCAACGGCTGTCGTAACCTATATATTACATCAAAGATAATGTCTGTGGATTCTCATGGAGGAACCAGCAGAGGGTGTTAACGAAGTCGAACAGCTTTCTAAGCTGATAGAGGAGGCCGAGGAGGTAGCCAAGGCCCATTCCCTCGACGGCACGATCCTCGGAAGGGTCACCAGGTTCGAGACCGTGAAGGTAGGCGGTAGGCCCGAGATAAAGGTCGTCATTTCGTTCGACGACTACATCAAATCGAGAATAGCGAGAGGGGAATACCTCGCGATCGCGTCGGTGATCTCGAAGGTCATCGTCTTGGGCCAAGTCGACGAGATCCAGAGGAGCGACCTGCTGGCCCAACTGGGAGTTAGGGAGCTAAGCGTGGCCAAGGACCCCGCGTCCTTGATGACGTCGACTATCGTCACGCTGAAGCCGATAAGTGAGCTCGACTACTCCCTGAACGGGACTCCTAGGCCCGTGATATCGCCCATCGACCCCCAGTCCCCCGTTTTCAGGCCCAACAGGGACGTCCTGTCTAAGTTGCTGAGGATACCAGAGCAGGGAGTCAAGGTAGGGAAGGTGTTCGACCCTAAAGGAGAGTCGGAAACGGAGGTGAAGCTCGACCCGTACACGCTAGTCCACCACGTCCTGATTATAGGAACTACGGGGGCGGGGAAGACTACCCTCCTCAAGACCGTCTTGGCCGACCAATTCGAGAAACAAACCGTCGTCTTCGACAGGCAGGGCGATTACGTGAGGTTCGCCCTGGAGAAGCTGCCGAACGCTGTAGTTATAGTCCCGCTGACCACCAGCGACCCTGACCTGCTCTCGCTGGTCAACGCGCGATATTGTAACGGCAAAGCCCGCAGGAACCTCGAGGACCCCGAGGAGGTCGCCTGTCAAGTCGACGGAAAGACGATCGCGTTCTACCCCTTCACCATCAGGTTCCGCGAAGTAATGTACGAAATTCCAAACATTTCGCCCTACATGAGCCTGCAGGCCTCTAGCGTGTGGAACGCCGTCATAAACAAGTCCTTCTCTGTGTTGAAGGATCTCCTGAAGCAGGAACTGAAGCTGAGCGACGATCTCGTCACCAAAATAATCAGCCAAATTAAAGAATCTATTACCCTATCACACCTAGTTCACGAAGAATTTAAGTTTCAGAATGTTCTGCCTGCGAGTGCTCATCAAAAAACCGTCTCTAAGAAATTAAACAAGGAGGAGGAAGTAATCCTTCTACAAGTCACCCAAAGCAAGGAACTCATCATTAGGTTTTACGATATGCTCCGCTATACAATGACGAGGGAACTTAGCCTGGCCTGGCAAACGAGAGATAATATAGAAAGGAACATAAGGACGTTATATGCCTACGGGATATTTGATAGGCTCAAGTCCTTGTCGGCCCTCACCCCTGAGCTACTGTCGAAAGCCAGCAACATAGTAATCGACCTCTCCTTCCTTTTAGAGTCCACGGAGTCCGTAGAGGCCCTCTCAATAGTTGTCTACAAGTTACTCAACGATATCTACGATTACAAAGACCAAGCCTACAAGCAGGGCAATAAGACTCCTCTGACTTTACTGATCATGGACGAGGCCCACGAGTTCTTCCCTCAGGCAAAGGGCGAGATGTCGAAGGAGAGTATCGAGAGGATGATCAACAGAATCCTCAGGTTAGGGAGGGTAAGAGGGCTGGGAGCAGTCTTGGCCACTCACATGCCTGACGACCTCAACCCCCTAGTGCTCCAGCTCACTAACACTAAGGTCATAATGAGGAACTATTACGACGTGCTTAAAAAACTGGACGCTATGGACTACGCTGACGTCCTGATCAACGCACAACCCGGATTGGCCCTGATTAGGAGCATAAACTACACTGACTTGCTAATACAGGCCTCCAAGGTGTGAACTTTGGTAGAAGTGTCGCGTATAAAGGACGAGCTCAGGAACCTTGGAACGTTGTTGCCGACAATAATCGACAAGTACGTCTCAGGGGACAGCCAAGTTTTCGTCCCCCAGCTTCAGGAAGTAGTTGTCGACGAAAGGCTATCCGGCCCAAAGGTCAGCGTTGTTCCAGACGATGAATACGGCATAGACGTTATCCCTTTGAGGTCTTTAAATACTCAACCTTTCACCTCCGTAGCGTCCATCGACTCGTCGAGCCGTCTTGTCAGGAGTTCAATGACGAATCTAGTGATAAGCAGTGGCTCGGCCTACTCAACCCTTAGGGGGAGAATGCATTACCCCTTCGACGTTGCGGGGCAGTTCTGCGCAGTCGCGGGATCCCTAAAGAGCCTGAGGGATCTCGAGAGCGTCTCGAGTTCTAAGGGGCTTCAACTCATGTTGGTGAGGTTGAGGAACGTTGCTGGCTACGAGTATGCTCTCGACAGGGTGGAGGTCGAGAACGCTAGGACTAACAGGGTCGAAATCGACTCGCTTTATGACATAAACGGCGTCAGCGACGAGCTCAGGCTCGAGGCGGAGAACGCCCTGATAGAGACGATGAACAAGGAAGACCTTCTGATTCTAGACGGGCCCGTAATACCTTCAATAGTCGAGATCTTAGACAACCATGAGTATCATTACAAGAAGCCTGCGAAACTCAAGGAACTGAACCACTGGGGTAAGGTAACTCACATATGGTCTATGGCAGAGATCGTCAAGAAGAGGAAGGAGCTCTTGAAGCGAAGGAGAGCGGTAGGCGTGGTGAAGAGACTCGACGTCTCGTTCAAGCTGTCCAAAGTGGACGAGCTGGCCAAAGCCCTGGGGATCAGCCCCAACGTATTCAGGCAGTTGAGGGACGTCGAGGTACTAGAGCTCGTCTCCAGGAAGTTCTGCTACAGACCGCACAGCATCTGCAGGATAGGGCCTCTGAAAATCGAGCACCAGTCCAGGGTGAAGAGGGACGACACCGGTCTGGAGGTCCTGAACGACACGTTTACCAAGTATGCATACTACGCGATCCTGAACGTGCCGGGGGTGAGGTCGTTCTTCAGGGTGGAGACCATGGACAGGAGCCTGCTAGACCCAGCCTTCAAGACGGTCTTCTCGAGGATATCAGACAACGGCCTCCCTACCTACATAGACATCGCGGACAGGCTGGCGAAGAGGACGGCCTCTGCCGCTTTCGTGCTCACCTACGATGTCTTGAAGGAGTACGTCACTATGGCCCACGACACTAAGCTGGAGTACTTCAGCACGCTGAGCTCTATCAACCAAACGGGCTAACTCTTATTTCCTCCCGTCCGTCAAGCGTGACGAATTGAACGAAGTAAAGTTAGTCACAATCGAGGGTTATCCGATCCTGATACTCAAGACGGAAGAGGGCAGGGAGTTAGCTTACCTGAACGGCTGTCCCCACAAAAGGAGGCCATTAGCCGTCGACGGTTTTGCCGACTTAAGGGAAGGGCGTTACATAAGGTGCTAGTTCCACGGGGCCGTTTTCGACCTATTGACCGGAGAGCTGGTAGCCCCGCCGCAGTCGAAGACGCCCTGCCCTGTGAACTGCAGGTTGGTCAAGGCCGTGGTGAAGGGGGATAAGGTGGAGTTTGAGGGTGAACCCTTTATCCCTCAGCTACCAGAGAGGAAGTAGATGATGACAAGAGGGTCGTTTGAGGGGTGAAATCCGCTGGAAATGCTGAGCTTTCCATTTAAGTCCTAGAGGCCGCGGCAATAACCCTCTCAAGGGCGTTCATCGTGCCCTTCCTGAAGTGATCCGCTATCCTCTTCTCAAGAAGTCTGTAGGGGAAGGAGAGGCTAACATTCCACTCCGAACACAGCTCGCCGTTTTTAACCGTGACCTCGTTCGTCCCCTTAACGGGCCCTTTCAAGTACTGGAAGATCACTACTTTCTTAAGGGGGTCTCTCGCGATCCTGATGAGCCCCTTAGCCGGGAATGCGAACCTTATCTCGCCTTCGAAGACGTCCTTTTGGGTCTCCCTCACTCTGAGCTCCCTCATCCCTCTCCAGAACTCGGGGACTCTGGATACGTCCGAGACCACTTCCCAAACCCTTTGGGAATCTGCCTTGAACTCCTTAACATACGATAAACCGTATCAACGACCTACACCTTCCCTGACGGCGTGACATCTAATTAAGTTCTCCCCGACTCTAACCGGTTCTGGAAGCGGAGAGCTACACTTGGTGAGGAGTTCCCTGACCCTGGGATCCAGCAGGTGTGTATGTATATGGTCTTTTCGCCTAAGATAGTAAGAGGTCACGTTGCTTAAGTGCAGTGTGCCGTTCTCAAGGATCAAGGTAGCGTTAGGGTAGTAGCCGTCGACCAACGTCCAGGGAATCTCGGCCCAGTTGGGGGTTCGCTACAGCCCCGAACCCCAACGACGCTATGCAATAGCGAGACGTCTGTACAGACATGTTGGATAATATTATGGACCCTACGGCCAAAAAGATCAATAATATCATTAAGATCCGTGCCTTGCCCTGCAATTCAGTCAGACTGGAAGCGCCTTACTTTTAACGTTGTATTACTTAGTCCCGACGAAAGCCAGAACAAAGTTATATTACGGAACGCCTAATAGTCGCGATCTAAATGGTCGAGTTAAGGGAATTATCGTCCGTATTCTCCGACATTTACACCGCCGACGAGAAAGGGATCAAGACGTTCAAGACCTATTTGGCGGGCGAATGGGTCGAGGGAGAGCGGTACACAGAGGTCAAATCGCCGATCGACTTAAGCGTTTACGCCAGGGTTCCAGCCCTGAGCTACGAGACCGTTGACTCCGTCATAGAGAAGGTCTACAAAAAGGGGAGGTGGTCGATCAGGGACATGCCCGGAGAAGAGAGGAGGATCGCCTTCCAAAAGCTGGCAGACTTGATCAACGACTACAGGGACGACTTCGTTGAAGTCTTGATAGTAGGCAACGGCAAGACGAGGGCCCAGGCCAACGGCGAGGTCGAAGCCACGATAGAGAGGCTCTTGAGGGTCGACATGGACGTCAGGAAGCTCTACGGCGAGTACGTCCCCGGTGATTGGAGCAAGGAGAGCTTAGAGTCCGAAGCCATAGTGAGGAGGGAACCGATAGGCGTAGTCTTAGGGATATCGCCGTTCAACTACCCCCTCTTCGACACCGCGGCAAAGGTCGCTTACACCATGGTGGCGGGAAACGCCCTGATCATCAAGCCGGCCTCGGCCACTCCCCTGCCAGCACTTATGCTCGCCAAGCTAATGTTGGAGGCGGGCTTCCCGCCGGACTCCTTCGCCGTAATAACCGTTCCAGGAAAGGAAATGGACAGGGTAGTTGCTGACAAGAGGATCGCCGGCGTAACTTTGACGGGGAGCGCTGACACCGGAGACCACGTGATAAGGGTGGGCGGGATGAAGCAGTACGTAATGGAGCTCGGAGGGGGCGATCCAGCGATAGTCCTCGAGGACGCAGACCTGAAGACAGCCGCGCAGAAGGTAGCTTCGGGCATAACGGCCTACTCCGGCCAGAGGTGCGACTCCATCAAGCTCATCCTAGTCATGGACAAGGTGTACGACCAGTTCAAGGAGCTGTTAGTCCAGGAGCTCAGGAAGGTGAAGGTGGGCGACCCGAGGGATCCCAGCACCACTATGGGGCCCGTCATTGACCCCAAGACGGTTGACGAGTTCGAATCGGCCGTCAAGGAGGCCGTCGAGAAGGGAGGTAAAGTGTTGGTTGGGGGCAGGAGGCTGGGCCCGACCTACATCGAGCCCACCGTTATAGAGGTCGACAAATCGATCGTGAAGGAGCTCTACCTCTACAAGAAGGAGGTGTTCCTGTCTGTCGCCCTCCTTGTCAAGATAAGCAACCTTGACGAAGCGATAGACTTGGCCAACTCGAGGAGGTACGGGCTCGACGCGGCGATATTCGGTCAGAGCATAGACAAGATCAGGAAGCTCATGAGGTTCCTCGAGGTGGGCGCCATTTACGTCAACGAGTACCCGAAACACGGCATAGGCTACTTCCCCTACGGTGGTAGGAAAGACTCTGGCATTGGAAGGGAGGGGATAGGGTACACAGTGGAGTACCTAACGGCTTACAAGACTATAGTGTACAATTACCGCGGGAAGGGCATCTGGGAGTACATGTGAAACCTTTTTTGCTTACCTCGATTAGCCGGTTCATTACGTTAATTTATTAATCCCTCTGGATATCTTGTCCAGCCGTGAAAGTGACCGACTTCCCTAGGGGGATCGCTGTGATCACGACGCCGGAAGGGGAGGGAGTCGCCGAGAGGGTCGCTAAGGCTTTCAACAACGCTTACTTCTTGGGCCATTACTCGAGGGAGAGCCTCAGGAAGGCTTTGGAGTGCTACGACGCCCTCGTCCTAGTGATGTCCTTGGGCGGGGCCTTCAGGATACTTTGCGAGTCCCTGAAGGAGAAGGGGGAAGGGCCGGCAGTAGTGGTTGTAGACCCGTTGGGCAAGTACGCTATTCCCGTAGTTAACTCCCACTGGGGGGCCAACGACCTAGCGGAAGAGTTGGGGGAAAGGCTAGGCCTGGCCCCAGTAATAACTACCGTCGCGGAGAGGAAGGGCTTAAGGCCGCTCGAAGACTTGGCTAGGCTCACTTACTCCGAGCTACGGCCCAAGGAGCTGATAGTCAAGTACTACTCCAGGATCCTAAAGGGAGAAAAGGTTTGCCTCGAAGGGATTGAGCCTCCAGAGGGCTTCGATTATTTGGTCAAGGGGAGTAATTGTGAGCTGAAAGTGACTTTCGGGAAGTGCGAAGAGGGAGGCCTTTGCCTTAAGCCCTACGACCTTTACGTTGGGATAGGGGCAAAAAGGGAGGCCTCTGAGCTGACCGAGAGGGTCCTCTCACTGATGAACGAGCTAATGGTCCCCAAGGAGAGAGTCAGGGCAATAGGCTCTGTGAGGGAGTCCGTTAGGGAAGTGGCTGAGAAGCTAGGGGTTAGTTTCAGGCTGTTCGCGTTTGACGAACTTAGGGACTTCAGGAACGACTGCATGAGCCCGCCTTCAAGAACGCTCGACTCGCTCGGGCTCCCTGGAGTGGCGGAAGCTATAGCGCTTGCGATGGCTGGCCCTAACGGTAAGCTCTTGGTAAGGAAAGTGAGGGAGGGCGACTTCACTTTAGCTATAGCGGGTGTCGCGTCGTGAGGGCCTATATCATTGGCGTTGGTCCAGGAGACCCGGAGCTGATAACGGTCAAGGGGCTGAAGCTGATCCAGAACTGCGACGTCCTGGTGGGCTGGAGGAGCGTCGTCGAGAGGTTCAAGGGCTTCTTCAAGGAGGGGTCGAAGGTGGTCGAGCTGACGTACAGGAACGAAGTTGAGAAGCTCAACGAGGCGTTCAGTTCGGGGAAGGACGTGTGCGTCTTAGACCACGGCGACCCTTCGGTCTCTGACTACCAATTCGTCGAAAAGGTGAAAGCTGTCGCTAACTCCCACGGGTACACGGTAGAAGTGGTTCCTGGCGTTTCCTCCGTTAACGCCCTCATGGCCAGACTTGGGCTAGACCTGGCGAAAGTGGTTTACTTGACCATGCATGTCAGGGCGAGCGAGGAGGAGTTGTTCAACGAGTTGAGGCGACTCCTCGAGTGCAAAGGGGAGAGGTCAATTGTCCTCTTCCCCCCGCCCGACGGGAGGGGAGTAGAAAGGGTGGCGAAGTTCCTACTGAGGGAACTAGGCGACGCGGAAGTCTGGGTCGCCGAGAGGCTCACTTACAGCGACGAGAAGCTGGTGAGGTTCAAGCTGAGCGAGCTGGAGGGTTACAGGAACTCAGACCTGGTCGCGATGGTGATACCGTGAAGGCGATAGTGGTAGTCACCCACGGTTCTAGGAGGAAGGAGTTCATCGACGACCTTGAGAAAATGAGCGAGGCGCTGAAGGGGTTCGACGCGGAAGTCATCTTAGCCCACAACGAGTACTCGTTCCCGAACTGGAGGGAGGTCATTAAGGACCTAGTGGCCAGGGGCTACGATAGGATAGTGTTCGCCTTGGCCTTCCTTGGTAGAGGGAACCACGTGTTCAGGGACATAGCCGGCTCTCTGGGCGTGGAAGAGCTGGAGACCTGGAAGGAGGTCGAGGTGGAAGGTAAGAGGATCCAAGTTTACTTCACCAGGCCTTTGGCCGACTCCCCGCTGGTTCAGGCGGCGCTCAAGTTGAGGGTGCTGAAAGCCCTCGACCTGCCTTACTTAGATCACGACTTCGAGGAGGATCCTGAAGAGATAGAGGAGAGGAGCATGTCATTAGCTGAGGAGGAGGTCAAGAAGGTGAGGCCAGACCTCAGCGGCGTGGAGCTCAGGATCGCGGCAAGGCTAGTCTACACCTCGGGGAACCCGGAAGTGGCGAAGGCGTTCCACTTCTCCAAAGAGGCCGCCCAGGTAGCGCTGGAGGCCTTCAAGGCAGGGGTTACGGTGATAGCCGACGTCAAGATGGTCGAGGCAGGGATAAGGTGGCCGAGGAAAGCCAACGCGCTCAACTTCGCTGACAAAGTCCAGGGGAAGACCTTGACCGCCATAGGAGTCAGGAGGGCTATCGAGAGTGTCGAAGGGCTGAAGGCAGTAGCTGTAGGTAACGCCCCCACGGCGCTGCTTGAGACCTTGAGAGCCGTGAAAGAGGGGAAGGAGGTGTCTTTCGTGGTAGCTACCCCTCCAGGATTTACGAACGCAGCAGAGGTCAAGGAAGCCCTGATAGCCTCGGGGATCCCCCACTTCACGGTCAGGGGGTCGCTCGGGGGGAGCAACCTAGCGGTAGCGATAGTGAACGAGCTACTCAGGTGGGTCAAATGAAAAGGGGCAAGATCTACATTCTCGGCCTCGGCCCAGGCGACAGGCCCAACATGACTGAGGCTTTCCTGAAGGCGATCCAGGAGAGCGACGTCATCGTGACCTACAAGACCTACGCCGAGCTCATCAAGGACTTGACGCACGGCAAGGAGGTAATCACTGCCAACATGAAGGAGGAGCTGATGAGGGCTAAGATAGCCATAGAGAGGGCCCTCCAGGGGAAAACGGTAGCCGTTGTCAGTAGCGGAGACCCGCAAGTCTACGGGATGGCATCTCCCACCCTCGAGCTTCTCTGCTTGGGCAAGTTCGACGTGGAAGTGAAGGTCGTCCCAGGCGTGACCGCCGCGCTGGCCGTTTCCGCTCTACTTGGAGCCCCGCTGTCGCACGACTTCGCCGTGATAAGCCTGAGCGACCTATTGACCCCCAGGGAGGAAATCCTGAAGAAGGTTAGGTTAGCCACTGAAGCGGACTTCGTCATAGCTCTCTACAACCCGATAAACCCAGTCCTCTTGATGGAGGCCATGAAGGAGATCTCCAGGTTCAGGTCGCCCTCAACTCCGGTCGGAATAGTCAAGGCCGCAGGGAGGGAGAACGAATGGAAGGCCGTGACCACTTTGGGGGAGTGGGAGAAGTACCTCGACCAGATAAACATGGTGACAACGCTCATCGTGGGGAACTCTAGGACTTATACGTGCGGCGACCTTATGATCACACCGAGGGGGTACGGCGACAAGTATGAGCTTCATAGATACGTGGAAGCGATACGGAATAACGACGGGGTTAGCGGCGGCGGCAGCGAGCAAGGCGGCAGCCCTCTCGTTGAGAGGTGAGACGGTGAGCTCTGTCGTGGTGCCCACTCCGATAGGTCTGAGGATTGAGGTTCATGTTGAAAGAGTCTGGAGAGAGGGAGAGTACAGCTGTGCCTCAGTCAGGAAGTTCTCGGGGGACAACCCTGACGTGCTCGACAGGGCCGAGATCGTGTCCTGTGTCAAACCCTCTTCAGAGACGAAAATACTAGGAGGGAAGGGCGTCGGTAAGGTAGAGGGGGAGTGGCTGAGGGGGACTGAGGGTTTCGCTATCAGCGAGGGGGCCCGAAAGCTAATACTGAACGCGTTGGCGGAGGTGGGCGGGAACTACGAGGCCGTGATAAGCGTGCCGAGAGGGGAGGAGCTGGCGAAGCTCACCATGAACGAGGCGATCGGAATAAAAGGGGGGATATCGATCCTGGGCACGACCGGCATAGAGTGGCCCATGAGCGACGAGGACTTCGAGGCGCACGTGAGGGCCGCCGTCTGTGAGGACGTAAACTCGCACAAAGGGGAGCTAGTTTTGGCCCCGGGGAACACCGCTTACGAGTTCGCGGCCAGGAAGTTCGGCCACGCGGTCAAGGTGGGGGATTGGGTTGGTGCCGCCTTAGACGAGGCCAAGAAGAGGGGGGTTAAGAAAGTGGTCTTGGTCTCGCTTCCGGGGAAGCTCGTGAAGCTTTCCTCGGGAATGCTGAACACCCACTCCAAATACGGCGACTGCAGGGTAGAAAGTCTCGTGTACTCCGCGATACAGGCGGGCGTTCCGTTCGAGAAGGTTAGGGAAATCGTGAACGCTAAGAGCGTCTCTGAGGCTCTTTACAAGCTCGGAGAGGAGGAAGCGGCCAAGGTCATGAAGGTGGTCGCGGAGAGGGCCCTGAAGGTGATTAGAAGGGTGGTCGACGTCCCTATCACTGTCATCGCCCTCGACGAGAAGGGCAGGAAAGTCCTGGGGGTGGCCGAGGGTTGAGCTGGCCCTTCACCACTTTCGGAATCCCCGACGAGCAATTCGTGAGGGACGAAGAGATACCTATGACTAAGGAGGAGATCAGGGCGTTAGTCCTCTCCAAGCTTAGGATTGCCAAGGGCTATACTCTAGTAGACGTTGGTAGCGGTACGGGTTCCGTCACCGTCGAGATGGCCTTAGCCGTGGGGCCGACTGGAAAAGTAATAGCGGTCGACAACAACCCGAAGGCCGTCGAGCTCACGAAAAGGAACGCGGAGAGGTTCGGCGTGTTGGAAAGGATCGACGTAAGGTTCGGCAACGCGAGCGAAGTGCTGAGGGAGCTCGAGGTGAAGATAGACGGGGCCTTCATAGGCGGGGCCTCGAACGAGATCGAGGACGTGATCAGGATCCTAGACCAGAGGCTGAGGAAAGGGGGGAGGATTGTAGCTGATGCCATCCAGATAGAGACCGCTTACAAGGCGATCAGGGCCTTAGACCTCCTGAAGTACGAGGTCGACGTGACCATGATAACGGTGAGTAAGGGCAGGAAGACCTCGACCGGTTACGCGCTCCTCGCCAGGAACCCGATCATCATCGTCACGGGTGAGAAGAAGTGAAGCTGATTGCAGTAGGCCTCGGACCAGGAGACCCGGAGTTGGTCACCGTTAAGGCCGCGAAAGTCCTGAGCGACGCTAAGGTCGTAATAGTTCCTTCATCCTCAAACAAGACAGCTAGCCTCACCGAAAAGATCGTGAGGCACTACGCTAAAGGGAGGATAGTCCACGTGAAGCTCCCGATGAAGAAAGATATAGATGAGAAGGAGCTGGAGGGGATAGCTAAAGATCTCTGCGACTCGCTGATGGGAGAGGAGGAGGTAGTTTACGTGACTTTGGGCGACCCGACCCTCTACAGCACGGTGTTCAGGTTCGCCGCCAAGATGCCCTGTGTCACTCAGATGGAGCTGATCCCTGGGGTCAGCAGTATAACCGCCTGTGCGAGCAGGGCTAAGCTCAGTTTAGCCCTCGGCGACGAGGGGATCGCGGTAATCCCAGCCGATAGGACTGACCTTTTGAACGCGGTCAAGGGCAAGTTCGAGACCGTTGTCTTGATGAAGGGTAGCCTCGGACTGAGCGAGGCCGTGAAGTTGCTTGACGGCTATAAGGTAGTTTATGCCAGGAGGTGTTACATGGAAGGAGAAGAACTAGGCACTAACGTGAGGGACGACGATTATTTCTCCCTAGTAATTGCGAGGTGGGAGAATGGAGGGAAGTAAAGTAGGGAAGGTCATATTCGTGGGTGCGGGCCCGGGAGACCCAGAGCTGATAACTGTCAAGGCGAAGACCGCCTTAGAGGAAGCTGACGTTGTGATCTACGCGGGGTCGCTTGTCAACGAGGAGATAGTGAGGAGGTGGGCGAGGAAGGACGCGGAAAAGATTAACAGCGCGAACCTGACGCTCGAGGAAATAACGAAGGTCATGATAGATAGGGCGAAACAAGGAAAGACCGTCGTCAGGCTGAAGTCTGGAGACTTCTCGATTTACGGAGCTCTAATGGAGGAGGTCTGGGAGCTCCAGGAGGCGGGAGTGCCTTACGAGTTCGTCCCTGGCATAACCGCCGCGCTAGCCGCGGCCAGCGTCGCTGGGATAGAGCTTACCCTACCGAAGATTTCCCAGACCGTAATAATCACCAGGGGGTCTGCTAGGGTCGAAATGGAGGGCTCTATCAAGGACTATGCACCCTTCGTCAACAAGGGCGCGAGCCTCGTGATCTATACTGGCGTCCATATCATAGACAAAGTGGTGAGGGAGCTGAAGGAAGGAGGGGTGAGCGACGACACACCAGCGATAGTCGTTTACAAGGCGACGTGGCCAGACCAGAAGATCATAAGGTGTAAGGTCGGGGAGCTGGTCCAGAGGGTGAAGGAGGAAAAGATATTCAAGGACGCCGTCATAATAGTCGGCAAAGTGGCGAACCCAGACTTGTACAAGGATCAGGTAAGGTCGAGCGTTTACGACCCTAACCACGCCCACTCGTTCAGGCCAAGGAAAAAATCAGAAGAGTAACAAGCAAAGCTACTTAAAGACTAAGACGAGGAACTTTAGTGAAAAATAGCTTGTTATTAACTAATTGAGGAACTTATTCTTGGATCGGCACCTCTCTCATTTCCTCGAGCTCGCCTCTTATCGCCTGAGTCCTGAAGCTCGTATTAACGGCAACGCGATACTTCGCCGGGGTCGCGATAGCCGTAAAGATAGCGTCCTCAAGGAACAACATCGCTGGGTTCAGTCCGTACCCGCCGAAGTAGCGTTGTCGTTGTGAAGATGTACACTAGTAACCAAATGCTGACCTTGACTTCCTTTCTCGCATCTTCAGTCCGTGCGTTAGTCCTCATGAGCACAAGGTCTATGGCCGTGAGCGCGATCGTCGTTACGAGATACCGCGAAGGCGACGCTATCGGCGGCTAACATTAGGCCCAGAACAGTCCTCCTCGGGTATTTATTAGATACAGTCGAGAAAATCACTAAATAACACATACAGTTTATACTTCAAGAGTTATATAATGGAAAAATTTGTAAATTAGCTAAAGTTGAAAATAAATTTGCTAAATTTTTTCATTTTAATTAAACAAAATGTATGCGTCTCGCTTGGACCATATGGACTTGTAAATCTATCGTAGCCAGACGGCAAAGGCCGGACTCTCCCAATAAAGAACGAAAAGGAGGGCTCCGGCCGGGACTTGAACCCGGGACCTTCGGGTCCACAGCCCGACGCTCTAACCAGGCTGAGCTACCGGAGCCAGCCGACCTTATTTTAACGACCTTCGAATTAAAGTTTAAACGCGTCCCCTCGCCCTCAGCTCGTCCCTAACCACGTCCAACAGCTTCCTGGCTATGACAGTCTTGTAGTCCTTCTCCATCTTGATCACCTTAGAGTCAGTGGCTACTACCACCTCGTTGTACTCAGACGCGAAGGCTATGTCCTTCCTGTAGGCGTTGTTAGCGACGATCACGTCGAAGCCGTGCTTTTCCTTCTTCTTCTTGGCCTTCTCGACCAGCTCGTCGTCGTCCTTAGCGGTCTCAGCCGCGAAGCCCACTAGGAAGACCCCCGGCTTCCTGGCCCTGGCGGAGACTTTCTCCGTCCTCTCGAACTCGGCAGTCGGTAACTGAGTCGCGCTGTCCAGCTTCGCCTCGGCGACGCTCTTGAACCTGTAGTCTGCAGGGGCTCCAGCTAGAATGACCGTGCTATAACCAGCGTTGACGTACCTCTCCACTTCGTCTGCCATCTGCGCAGTCGTTTCCACTCTCACCGTCCTTACGTATGGCCTGTGGGAAGTGCATAGAGGCCCAGCCACGAGGACAACGTCTGCTCCCCTCAGGAAAGCCTCGTTGGCTATGGTCACCCCCATCGTTCCCGAGCTCGGGTTGCTCATGAACCTCACGGGGTCCAAGTACTCCCTGGTGGGGCCGGCCGTCACCAGCACCTTCAGGCCCTTCAAGTCCTTCCCCCTCAGCAGGTAAGTGACTACGTAGTCGGTGAGGTAGTCCAGCTCCGGGTAGTGGGCGACGTCCCTGACCAGGACTGGCTCGATCACTTCAACCCCCATCGACTTCAGCTTCTCCAAGTTCCCCTTCAAGGCCAGGTACATCTGCTTGTGCATCGAGGGCACGACGATGACGGGCCTCCCGTCGCCTATGAAGTTCAGGGCTGTCGCCGTTACCGGGGTGTCCGCAATCCCGTGGGCGATCTTGGAGATCGTGTTGGCCGTGGCGGGGGCTATCACGAACGCGTCGTGCTCTTCCTCCAGAGTCACGTGCTCCAGCCTCCACGTGAGTTCGGTAACCGCTTCCCTCCCTGTGGCCCAGGAGAACATCTCACTGCTGACCAGCCTCTCGGCGTCCTCCGTCATTACAACAGTGACTTCGGCCCCCCTCCTCATGAGAGACCTCGCCAGGTCTATGCTCTTGTAGATCGCCACGCTGCCAGTAACGCCTAAGAGGACTCTCTTGCCAGCCAGCTCCTTGCTTACCTCGCCGACGATCCTCTCTGAGGGGTGCATGCAATGATTTAAGGCATGGCCGAGGGTTTTAAGCCATGGAGCTCGCACGGAAAGGTAGCGAGTCGGGCTTCACAGTGAGGAGCGCCAGATTCAGCGACCTCAACGCCATAATCAGGATCAACAGGCTCTCGCTGCCGGAGAACTACCCCTCGTACTTCTTCGAGGAACACTTGAGGAGCTTCCCCGAGGCCTTCTTCGTCGCCGAAGTTGACGGCCAAGTGGTGGGGTACATAATGCCGAGGGTCGAATGGGGGGCGAGCTTCTTCGACTCGAAGAACTACGTGAAGAAGGGCCACCTCGTGTCCTTCGCCGTCCTCGAGCAGTACAGGAGGAGGGGGATAGGCACGGCGCTCCTCTCCAAGTTCATGGAGGCCATGAGGGACTTCTACGAGGTGGAGGAGGTTTACCTGGAGGTCAGGGTCAGCAACGTCGAGGCGATTCGACTCTACGAGAAGTTCGGGTTTCAGAAGGTGAAGATCCTGAAGCACTACTACGCCGACGGCGAGGACGCCTACCTGATGGCCGTGAGGCTCAAGAGCTCGTAGGAGTTCCTCCTAGAGTCGTAAAGGACGTAGTAACCGAGGTCTAAAGAGCCCACCGAAACGACCCTCGTGTCGGCTATCCTGTACTCGGCCTGCCTTTCAGCGTGGCCGTGGATCACTAGGTCGGGCTTCTCGGAGAGTATGAAAGCCAAAACCTTCTGATCCCCCGCCTTAACTCCCATGAATTCGAAGCCGAAGGGAGGGAAGTGGAGGAGCTTGGCCTTGATTTCCAGGCCCTCGAACCTCCTCAGGTACCTCTGAACGGAGGGGACGTCTGCCTCACCAGGGATGCCGTAGACCAGGTTGAGCCTCTCCGGGCACTCAACGTCGCCCAGGCTAACTATCTGTCCTTGTAACCCTCGAGCAACCCTTGCGCAGGTAGCCCTTGTAATCAGGGTGAATGCTCCACCACTCGTCATACATTACGAGGAATAAAGCGGAGGCTATTATGTCAGCGGTAGAACCGGGGTTCAGTCCCTCCTTGACCAGGTAGGAGTCCAGCTCCTGTAGCGGTAAGAGCCCGCTGAGCGCCTCGCAGGCCATTCGGGAGACCTCTACCGCCCTCCTGGCCCCGTGTTTCCTCATTATCAGGGTGTCCGGGACCTCGCAGAGCAGTTCGAGGTAAGCAGAGGTGACCCCGTTCCTCCTTATGGAGTCGGCCACCCTCAAGCTCAGCCTGTACCCCTCGAACAAGTCCTTGACCACCTCGTCATAATTCGCCGAGAACGCGAGCAGCTCCGTCAGGGTGCCCTTGAACTCCCTGTAGTCTTTCCCTCCCTCGAGCTTGCCCAAGTAGCTGGGCGGGATCAGGGAAACCGCCTTCAGGAACCACTCGGCCTCCTCTTCGTCTAACGCCCTCACCAGCTGAGAGGCCTTTGCGGTGAGCTCCCTGCTCGAGGACGCGTTCGGCGACTCATAAAGGAGGGGGTAAAGGAGGATGGCGGTGCCCAGGATCGAGAACCTGACCCCAGCCCTCTGAACCTCTAATATCGACTCGTACAGCGGTCTGTACACCCCCTTCTTGCCGTAGTAGCCGTAGACGCAGGCCCTCCAGTAGTAAGGGACGGAGAGCGTGGCGGAGAGCACGAGCTCGCTGAAGCCGACCGTAGGTAAGTCCCTGAACCTGTTCGCGTTGCCCGGCTTGAACTCCGTAGCCTCCCTGGCAGTCGCTGTGGATGCAAGCGAGGCCATGTGGCTACAGTACTCTACCAACTCTCGCGGGTACGTCCCTATCGCCGAGGACAAGGGTCTTCACCCCCTCGCAAGACATGAGCATCCCCCTGACCTTAACCCTCTTGGAGGAGAACAGGATCCACGAGAATATGCCCTCGTAGGAGACCACCCTGTCTACCGGGCCCTTAGCCTCGACTTCGGAGGGGTAAACGAGGGCGCCGAACTGGTTCTGTACCAACTCCACTTCCCCCTCGAACGGGCCCAGCTTAACGCAGACCTCGTCGCAGTGCTTCCTGGGCCTCGGGTCGACGAAGGAGACGGAGTACTTGAGGCCCTTATATACCCCCCTCAGCTGAACGTTGTACAGGCCCCTCACCTCTTCGGGGCTAAGGCCGTAGTTCTCCGAGGCCTCCTTAATCCACTCGTAATCCACATCGCCTCCCTTGAAAGCCTCGAGGAGCTCGAAGGCCTTCCTCTCGCCGTAGACGACTAGGTCTAGGTCAGACCTCTCGTGCTGTATCCCGAGCATGTAGGAACCCCCAATCCCCAGGTCTTCCGTGCCGAGCGTCTGTAGCAGGTCTAAAGCCTGAGGAGGGAGAGCGGCCTCCCTCAAGAGTCCGTTCAAGGAGTCCCTGGGCCTGAAAGCCCTTTCCACCTCGCCCAGCCTAACGATCGGGAAGCTCACCCCGAAGCAGGGCTCGAAGGAGAACTCCTGCTCTAGCTTGAGCACGTTGTGGACGCCGTAGCGCTTCAGAACCCTCTCGTAGCCCTTCCATACTCCTTTTCCAGTCATCACGTACTTCAGGTAGGCGAACCTGTACCCCGGAGGGTTGTAGTTGGTGAACACCACGTATATCCTCCCGCCCTTGGTCAGCAGGGCGTCCTTGTCTAGGGTCTCCATACCTGCAACCTCACGTGGTCTATCGGGGTTCCCCTGGCTTTAAGCGAGTCCATGAGATAGGAGCACCTCGAGCCATAGTACGCGTTGGCTATGATGGCTGCGCCCACTGCCGCCTCCTTGAAGGGGAAGCTGTGCTTAATCCCTAAGGGGAAGTCCTCCTTCCTCTTGCCGCTGACTATTATAGGGACGCCCAGCTCCCTCGAGTACCACTCCGCGAAGATCCTCGCTATCTCTATAACCCTCCTCGGGTCTGAGGGGGAGTAAACGTCTGATTTCCTGATCTTAACCGCGAGCTGGGCGACCTCGCCGTCTATGCAACCGAGGCTTCCAAACCCAGGGAGGATAGTGCCGCCGAAGCCGTCGACGATCTTCCTGTCCTTGACCGCCAGGACTGCTGTAAAGGCGGAGCCCATCTCGACCAGGACGAAGGAATCGTACATGGTCATGTAGAACGCGGCAGAAGCGACTTTGTCTGCCGTGCCCATGTCGACGACGTTTGCTTTCCTGTACTCCGGCACGCTCTCGAGCTCGATTACACCGGGCAACGTGAAGGAGTTCTCTATCATCCAAGCCCTCTTCAGGAACGCCCTCAGGGGGCCGTCCTTATCTGGGTCGTCCAACGCCATCAGGAAGATCTCCTCCCTGCCTAAGTCCCTCCCCTTGACGAAGGGCAGACCGAAACCCGAGGGTAGTGCCACGGCCTTCGGCTTGAACGACTTGAGCAGCCTGATTACCTCGTCGACGTCCTTTTGGAACCTGAAGGAGGGCCACTCGAAGTACTTCAACAGCCTGCAGTTATCGTCTATCACTGCGAGGCCCGTGGAGACTGTCCCGGGGTCGAAGCCGGCGAAGGTCATTCTATCGCCGACACCCTGACCATGTTGAGTACCTTTTCCACCGAGAGATTAACCCCAGTCGTCTCGACGACCGCGCTGGCGAAGTCGAGGAAGTCACTGGCCTCCTCCTCTTTGTAGAACACGTACTGAGCCGAGGCCTTCGAGCCTGACCTGGACGCCCTGCCTAGGGCCACTATGTCGATCGCCTTCATGACGGCCACCTCCAGCTCCCTACCGCTGAAGGCCCCCTTCAATATCGTCCCCACCGACCTGCCTAAGTCGGCCCAACTCGACTTGGGCCTGACCTCGACGAACTGCATCACGGCCTCGAGCGACTTGAAAGCTATGAGCACCTCGCTGGGTGATATACCCTCCTTAAGCATCTTCAGGCCGTTCTCGACCAGCATGTTGGTCAACGTGTAGACTTTCAGGCCGTTGGTCTCCGCGAAGGCCCTGAGCTCCTCGTAGATGTCTGACCTCATGAAGCACGGCGACCTGGCCTGCCTCTCGGCCATCCGTGATTAACCCGAGAGTGTACGTATAAGTTTGTATACTACCTGTTCGCCGTCAGGACCTTGCCCCTGACGGCCTTGACTACCAGAATCCCTCCCGAGTTGGAGAAGGAGACGAGAGAGAAGCCGAATGGCTCGAAATAGCCCCTCAACAAGGAATGGGTCAACTCGGAGAGCTCCTCAGACGAAAAAGGGCTCTTGAAAACGGCCTCTAAAGCGTCGCCCTGAAATTTGCTGTTCACGTGCTCCAGGTAAGGGGCCAGGACGCCCAGGAACTCCATGATGTCCTGGGGGCCGTCGGCCCTCCCGTCCAACCTGAGGTAGGTCGCGAAGTTCCTCCCGAACTTCTCTACCTCCGCCAAGAGGTTCCTGTAGGACTCCTCGTTCGACCTCCTGTATTCCTTAAGCACGTCCGCTAGGAGAGTCACGGGGAACCTCGCGATCCCCAGCCTGTCGAGCGTCCTGTAGGCGATGTACTTGTCGCCGAAGCTCGAGTAGTTGCCGTCGAACCTCACGATCTTTGTAGATTCCCTAACGGAGGAGTAGAGCGCGCTCTTGACCATCTCCTCCTCCGCCTTCCCCGAGTCCTTGTAGCTCTTCACGGAGATCTGGGCCTCGACGGACTCCTTGAACTCCTCATAGACGTTCTCGGGGAAGGGGACTAGCTTGTGTGACTCCCTTTCCTTCCTTTTAGTCGACAAGACTGATTGAGTAGTTTGAGCGGAGTTGTTATAAATCGATTTCAGTGGCTGCCCACAACGTAGTCACTGTTCCTTTCGGCTCTTTCTCATCATCCGAGTTAGGCGGGAGTTAAGGGGAGTAAGCGTTTTGTAATTTGGAGGCGGGGGATCGATAGCGGCGCCTGGACTTGAACCAGGGACCTCGGGGTCTCCCCACGCCGTGTGAGGCGTTTATGAGCCCCGCGGGCTACCAGGCTGCCCTACGCCGCTACCCTACCCCGCCGAGTATTCTCTTCGGAGCGATGCAATTTAAAGCTGTGTGCTCTTCTCGTGCAACCGACCCATAACGAAGTCTATGCTTCTCGAATACAGATTTTTGCTAGATGCTGAGGTTTGAACTTAAGGATTATTCACAGCAGTCCCAGAACACCATTGTACAGAGAAACGATTAGTTCTGCAGTAAGTAACTCTACAAGATAGCACGTCCATCCCTCGAGTACCGAATTGAAGGTAAACCTAAACATACTAGTGTGTGGCGGGCCCGCCGGGATTCGAACCCGGGACCTACGGGTTTCCCCTCTGCGACCGGGCTGCGGTTAAGAGCCCGTCGCTCTACCTGGCTAAGCTACGGGCCCAAGAGGAGTATCCCTGACTCCAGGTTTAAAGTTTACCTCGGCCGGCCAGGCTTTCAGAAAAGGTTTTTACGCGAACGAGTAAGGAGTCTCAATGCCAAAGCTCTTCGGCACTGACGGAGTAAGAGGGATCATAAACCAGGACATGAACCCAGACCTCGCCCTCAGGTTGGCGAAGGCCGTAGGGACCTACTTCGGTAAGGGAAGTAAAGTCCTCGTCGGGAGGGACGTGAGGTCTGGCGGGGACATGCTGGTCAAGGCGGTCGAGTCAGGCCTCCTCTCCGTGGGCGTTAAGGTGTTCGACGGCGGGATGGCCCCAACACCCGCTTTACAGTACGCCGCCAAGACGCTGGGATACGACGGGGCGGTCATAGTCACTGCGAGCCACAACCCGCCCGAATACAACGGGATAAAGGTAGTGGCGAGCGACGGCATTGAGGTGGAGAGGGAGGCCGAGGAGGAGATCGAAAGGATATTCTTCGAGAACAGGTTCAACACGACTTCGTGGTCGGAGAGCTATGGAGAGGTGAGGAAGGAAGACAGGGTGGTCGAGACCTACGTCAACGGGATACTCTCCCACGTGGACGTCGCGAAGGTCAGGTCGAAGAACTACAGGGTGTTAATTGACCCCGCCAACAGCGTCGGGGCGATAACTAGCCCTCTGGTGGCCAAGGCCTTGGCCAGCAAGGTTTACACCATCAACGGCCACCTCGACCCCCATTTCCCCGCGAGGGTGCCGGAGCCCACCTTCGAGAGCCTGGCTGAGACTTCGAACGTGGTCAAGGCCCTCAAGCCCGACTTAGCAGTGGCCCACGACGGCGACGCCGACAGGGCGATATTCATGGACGAGAACGGCACGGTTCACTGGGGCGACAGGAGCGGCACCCTGCTGTCTTACTGGTCCCACGTGAAGAACCCGAACCTACCGAAGAGGGTGTTCACTGCCGTCTCGAGCTCCAGCCTCGTCGAGGAGTACCTGTCGAAGTACGGGATCGAGGTCGAGTGGCTCAAGGTCGGGAGCGTCGGGATAGCCAGGGAGCTCTACAAGAAAGGAGGGGTCGCAGGCTTCGAGGAGAACGGGGGGTTCATGTACCCTCCTCACCAGTACGTAAGGGACGGGGCGATGAGCATGGCGTTAATGCTCGAGCTAATGGCTAACGAGAACGAGAAGCTCTCCTCGCTCTTCTCCAGGTTGCCGAAGTACTACCTGGTGAAGACCAAGGTTCCGCTGAGGGGGGACGTGAACAAGGCCTACGAGGCCGTCAAGGGCTCCTTCCCCGCCAGGAAGGTGATAACGATAGACGGCGTGAAGGTGATCTCCGACGACTTCTGGTTCCTGGTGAGGAAGAGCGGCACGGAGCCGATAATAAGGGTGTTCGTCGAGGCCAAGGACGAGAGCAGGGCGAAGGAAATAGCGAACGAGTTGGTGAAGCTGGTGGGTGAAGCCCAGTGAAGTACAGGCTGATGGACTTACTGGCCTGCCCCATCTGCAAGACCTTCCCCTTAACACTCTACGTCCTCTCGGAGAGGACTGTGCAGAGGAGCCCCCCTGACCAAAGGAGGCCTATTTGTGAGCTTTACTGCGGTTACAAGAGGGTGAAGACTTCCGAGCTGACGAGCCCTCCGTGCGACGAGTGCTATAAGCAAGAAATCGTCGAGGGGGTTTTATACTGCCCCAACTGCAAGCGTTGGTACCCGATAATCAACGAAATACCGAGAATGCTGCCCGATAAGCTGAGGAAGAAGGAGGAGGACTTGGCCTTCCTGAAGAGGGTCTCGTCTAGGCTACCCAAGGAGATAACTGAGGAGGGTCTGCCCTTTAACCTGAGGAGTTAGGCGATTTCAACGGCCGTAAGGCAGTATTATCAACGATTTATTAGTCGGGCGTCCCGTATACATAATTCAAGGGTATTCTCATGGAAGGTGGATTCGTAAGTAACTTAGACGAATGGATCAAGATGCAGAAGAACCTCCTAGAGACCGCTAAGGAAATGGAGAAGAAGCTGAACTCTCAGGAGATGGACAGGCTGGACATGATCCTCGAGACCAGGACTGCTTTTCAGCACATGATGAGGACCATAAAGGCCTTCGACAACTGGCTCCAGGACCCAATGGTCTTAAAGCACATGCCGAAGGAGATGCTCGAGGACGTGCTGAAGACCGTGTGGACCATGTTCGAGATGCTCCTGGAGCTCGACATAAGGCACACGAGCCAGTTCAGGGACCTCGTGGTGAAGCTGGGAAAGGAGGGCAAGCTCGACCCCCTGATCTGGAACAGGCCGCTCGGGATTGAGGAGACCCAGCAGCAGACCAGGAGAGGGCCCTTCACGACCATGTAATTTAAGCAAAGAAACGAGCTTTTCCGGAATAAAGCCACGTTGTTCTACGAGTCTTCATACATCAAGCAGAAGAGAACTTTTTATCTTCTACCTCTCCTCTGAGCCCTCATGTTGTGCTCCACGTCTATGCCCTTGATTTTCTCCTTGACTTCTGGAAGTAGGCCCGCCAGCTGGTTCTTGAACGCCTCGTCAACCGTTATGGTCTCCATGAAGTCCTTCCCGTTAGAGCTCAGCTTTATCCTCTTGACCTGGTCGTTCTCTATTAAGCCGAGGTACAACAAAGCCGTTAAGTCCTCCTTCACTTGGGGACTCGTGACGTTGCTGCCGAGGGTCACCACGTTGTAACCCAGGTCGAGGCCCTTCTCCTTGAGCTCCTTAATGGCGTGCATCAACGCCTTCTCAGATATCCCGTCGAAGCTGCTTATCAGGTAGAGTAGCTGAATCTTCCTCTTGTCGTCCTTAACAGCGTCGAGGGTCACAACCTGTTTCGTGACCAGCTTGAGCTCCTTGGACTTCTGCTGGCCGCCGGGCTGGGACAAGCTCACACCCCTTTAACACATAATACCTCATCGCATATTTAATACGTTAACTTTTCCTTTTCCTCTTCTTGTGATCCTAATACTTTAACTGACTGTATCACTTTCACTATCTCCTTAGTGGCCGTGTAAGGGTCTCTCGCCTTAGTTATCGCTCCGCCCACTACGAAGATCGAGACGGGTAAGTCCAGGAGTTCCCTTATCCTCTGAGCGTTGAGACCGCCGGCCACAGATATTATAGCCCCGAGCGACGCGATCTCCTCGATCTCTTTCCTCATGTCGGCCACCGTTATCCCCCTGGCCCTCTGTACGTCGAGGCCCACGTGGAGCCCTACAATGTCAGCTCCCAGCTTCACGACTTCCTTTGCCCTGGACACCACGTCCTTGACGTTTATGAGGTCGACCTGAACCAGGATCCCGTACTCGTGGGCCTTCTCGACGGCGCTCTTTATCGTGGAGTCGTCCATCGCCCCCAGGACGGTCATTATGGAAGCTTCTCCCCTCCTAGCGATTTCCGCCTCTACGTCTCCCGCGTCTGCAGTCTTCGTGTCCGCCAGGACTAAGACGTCGTTGCCAGCGATCCTCTTAACGGCCTTGATGCCCTCGATCCCGTGTGACTTGACGAGCGGTGTGCCCACCTCTAATATTGACGCCCCCGCCCTCTTGGCCTCTTGAGCCACTGCTAGGGCCGGCTGAAGGTCGATGAAATCGAGGGCGACTTGTAAGTGCCTCCCCTTCCTGAGCTTGGAGACCAGATCTTCAGCAGTCATATTCGGAGACCAATGGTGAGGGTTAGTACTTAACGTCAGCTGGTTAAAGTTATAAGTGGAATGAGTCAGAGTCCTAGCTGTGATTTCCGTTGGTTAAGTACGTGATAATCACCGGAGGCGTGCTTTCGAGCGTTGGGAAGGGCACTATCTCCGCCTCTACCGGGCTCCTCCTTAAGTCGATGGGTTACAACGTGACCCTCGTGAAGATCGACCCTTACCTTAACGTCGACGCCGGCACGATGAACCCCTATATGCACGGTGAAGTTTACGTAACTGAGGACGGGGCTGAAACCGACCTGGACTTGGGGCACTACGAGAGGTTCGTCGACGTCACCATGAGCAAGTACAACAACATAACGGCCGGGAAGGTCTATTTCGAGGTAATAAGGAAGGAGAGGGAAGGGAAGTACCTCGGCCAGACAGTACAGATCATACCGCACGTGACGGATCAAATCAAGGAACTGGTGAGGGCGGCCAGAGACCACAGCGGGGCTGACATAACCATAGTAGAAATAGGAGGCACAGTCGGCGACATCGAGGGGTTGCCCTTCCTCGAGGCCATGAGGCAGCTGGCCCTTGAGGAAGAGGGCAACGTGATCTTCGTACACGTGGCCTTAGTGGAGTACCTCAAGGCGACGGGCGAGCTGAAGACGAAACCCTTACAGCACAGCGTGCAAGAGCTCAGGAGGATAGGGATCCAGCCGGACATAATCGTCGCGAGGTCTGAGATCCCCCTCGACGACGAGACGAGGAGGAAGATAGCCCTCTACACGAACGTCAAGCCCGAGTACGTATTCTCGAGCCACGACGTCAGCGTGGTTTACGAAGTGCCTCTAGTCCTCAAGTCTCAGGGCTACGACAAGGCCCTGGCCAGCAAGCTCGGCATAGAGTACAGGGCTCCGGACACCTCGAAGTGGGAGGACTTCGTGAGGAGGGTCAAGACGGCCTCTAAGCCAGTAAGGATAGCCCTAGTGGGGAAGTACGCCAAGCTGAAGGACAGCTACCTGAGCATTAAGGAGGCGCTGATCCACGCTTCCGCCCACCTTGGACTGAGGCCAGAAATGGCGTGGATAGACTCGGTAGAGCTCGAGGCGAGCGAGGAGGCCCTCAAGCAGTTGGCCAACTACGACGGCATAATAGTCCTGCCCGGCTTCGGGGCGAGGGGAGTGGAGGGAAAGATCAGGGCCATAAAGCTGGCCAGGGAGAACAACATACCGTTCCTCGGGATATGCTTCGGCCTACAGTTGAGCGTGGTCGAGTTCGCGAGGAACGTACTCGGGCTCAAGGGGGCCCACTCTACCGAGATCGACCCGAACACTCCCCACCCGGTCGTGACCCTCCTAGACGAGCAGAAGAACGTCAAGGAAATGGGAGGGACGATGAGGCTCGGTGCCCAGAAGATCATTTTGAAGGAGGGCACGATCGCTCACAGGCTCTACGGCACTGACGTCGTATACGAGAGGCACAGGCACAGGTACGAGGTGAACCCGAAGTACGTCGATATGCTGGAGCGCCACGGCATGGCTGTCTCTGGGGTGAGCGAGAAGGGGCTGGTGGAGTTCATCGAGCTCCCCGACCACAAGTTCTTCGTCGCGACCCAAGCCCACCCCGAGTTCAGGAGCAGGCCGTTAAGGCCATCGCCCCTCTTCGTCGGGTTCCTTAAGGCCGCCGCTGGGCTTCAGAACTAGAATCACCTTGTCGACCTTAGGCCTTATCACCTTTTTGACCCCCTTAGCTCCGGGGGCGTAGCTGGTCTCTACCAGACCGGCGCGCTCTAGTGCGGTAATGTGGGTGCTGACCGTGCCTTTACTCAGGTGGAGCCTCTCGCTGAGCTCCGTGACGCTCAGCTCCTCCTCGTAAAGTAGCCTAAGTATGTTCAGCCTGGTGATAGAGGACAGGGCCTCCACGACTTTCATTATGTCCTCGGGGTCCTCAACCACCAGATCCAACTCGACCATTGTATTTCACGAATTGGTTCAAAAGGCGGAGCCCCGTAAACGTGAACACTGTCCAAGGTTCGAGCGGTTAGGTTTATATGTGGTTTGCGATAGCAATTCTTTCGATACAGCTTTGCAGGCTAAGGTCGAGAACCCTCTCAAAGGCCTCAAGTTAGCGACGAACAAGTTGGTCTTCGTGAAGTTGAAGGACGGCTCAGGCTACATCGGTACGTTGGAGCAGAGCGACGCGACCATGAACCTCATCTTGAGGGACTGCACAGAGGTCTCCGAGACGGGCGACAGCATGAAGGCGAAGTACGGAAAGGTTCTGATAAGGGGGAGCAACGTCCTTTACGTGAGCATAGACTACGAGAACATCATGGGCAAGTGAAATGAACGTTTTAAACTACCTCGCGTGAGTGTGTCCCAATGAGGAACATACACGTCCAGCTGAGCCATTGGGCGGATGTAGATAACTTAGAAGTCGAATTGGTTGAAAGGAAAGGGACGGGTCACCCCGACTACATTGCTGATTCGGCCTCTGAGGAGGCCAGCAGGAGGCTGTCGCTGTACTACCTGAAGACCTACGGCACCATACTTCACCACAACCTGGACAAGACGTTGTTGGTGGGAGGACAGGCGAGCCCCAGGTTCAAGGGCGGAGAAGTCCTTCACCCCATTTACATCATCGTTTCAGGCAGGACGACGACAGAGGTCAAGACGGAGAGCGGCGTTGAAAGCGTGCCCGTCGGAACCATAATAATAGAGGCGGTCAAGGACTGGATAAAGAACAACTTCAGGTACCTAGACCCCGAGAAGCACGTGGTAGTCGACTACAAGATCGGCAAGGGGAGCGCTGACCTGGTCGGGATCTTCCAGGCGTCTAAGGAGAAGCCCCTGTCCAACGACACCAGCTTCGGCGTAGGCTTCTACCCGTACTCGACGCTGGAGAACTTGGTGTACTCGACGGAAAGACTGCTCAACTCCAAGGAGTTCAAGGCTAAAGTGCCTGAAGTAGGTGAGGACGTCAAGGTCATGGGCCTGAGGAGAGGTAAGGACATTGAATTGACCATAGCGATGGCGGTAATCAGCCAGCTCGTCAGCGACATCAACGGCTACCTCGCCGTAAAGGAGGAAGTCAAGCAAGCCGTCCTGGATTTGGCCTCGAAGATCGCGCCAGGTTACAACGTGAGGGTTCACGTCAACACCGGGGACAAGATAGACAAGGGAATAGTCTACTTGACCGTGACCGGGACTTCGGCCGAGCACGGCGACGACGGAATGACGGGCAGAGGGAACAGGGCTTCTGGACTAATTACTCCTATGAGGCCCATGTCGCTCGAGGCGACTGCAGGCAAGAACCCGGTGAACCACGTGGGGAAGATGTACAACGTGCTGGCTAACTTCATCGCCAGGAAGGTCGTTGAGCAGGTGAAGGACGTGAAGAGCGCCCAGGTAGAAGTCCTCGGTCAGATAGGAAGGCCTATAGACGACCCGCTGATCACTAACGTCCAGGTCCACACGTATTCTGGGCAAATCAGCTCCGACGTTAGGAGAGAGATAGAAGGCATAGCGGACGAGGAGCTGGCGAGGGTGACGAAGCTCACCGAGGAGATACTAGAGGGGAGAGCCCAGCTGTTCTGACCTTTTAACCCCACCTTTGCTTCCTGTACTCCTCTATCAACTTCTTCACGTCGGAAATCTCGACGCCCTTCTTCGACGAGGCCTCTTTTTCCTTCTTGAGCACCTGAAGGTCTTGCAGCACGCTCTTATCAACGATGACGAAGTCCCTTCCCACGTAGTCCGCTATCCTGGGGTTCACTTCTTCCTCCAGGGCGAAGAGCCTCCCGTTAGAGAGCTTCAGAAGCCCGTCTTCCCCTTCCCTTATGACCACCTTCCTGCCTTCTATCAACAGTGGAATGAGGGACTCCAGGTTTTCCCTCCTCTTCGCTTCATCGGCTAGGGCTCTCTCCAGCTCCGCGACGCGCTGAGCCAAAGCCTTAACTCTCTCGGACATCTCGTAAATCTTCCGCTCCTTCATCACCTCGGCCTTGAACATGGCCTTCATTTCCGCTATCCTTTCCTCAAGCTCCTGCTTTTCGCGAATGAGGGCCTTGACCCTCGATTTCAAGGCTTCCATCTCCCTAATCAGCTCGACCGGAGGCCCCTGTTCCTTGACTACGTTCAGCCTCTGTGGCTCCTTTACTTCGAGCTGGGGCCTCTCGAGGTTCTTCTCAATTTGCTCCTCCACGCAGTCCGCTACCGTTTTCCCCGACACAACGCAGGATATGACGGAGTCCTCGTCTATGTCCAGCTCGAGCTTCCTGAGTAGTGATTCTGCCTGTCTAACCTTCTTGCTCACCTCCCTGTACGCCTTAAGGGCTGCGGCAAGCGAATCCCTGACGTGAGGGTCGTCGATTTTCAGGCCGTAAAGTTCCGCGTACTCTTGGACAATTTCCGTCTTCTCGTCGATCGTCATTGACCTCTCAGGGTAGAACAGCTTGACTCCGCCCAGCTGGCTCACGAGCTTCTTCACGGCGTCGCTCGGAGGGTTAACGTCGGTCGCTATTATCAATGGCTTCCCGTAGTTCCTGATGATCTCAATCACGTCCAATCTGTCGATGGATCTCCTGCTGGTGAAGAACACGGGGTTCCCGTAGATGTCGATTATGGAGACGCCTGTCTCTATTCCCGGATCCACTCCAACTATGAGCTTCCTTTCGGGGGGTTTCTTGTCCTGGAAGACTAATTTGCTCTTGTAAACCGGCCTAATGTCCAACTTCACGTTAGGTGCGTCAATTTTCCTGACCACCCCGTACAGGCTCTCCCTCGGGGCGTAAACTATGAAAACTGCCTTCTCGACTCCGGCCCTGCTCTTCTTAACCAAGTAGTCGTAATCGAACCCGTTGGAGTCAAGGGCCTCCTTTACCTTCTTGACGACCCTCAACACCGTAGCCCTTATGTTCCTCTTGTACCTGTTGCTGCTCATCCCGCCCTTCGATGTAGTCTTACCCTTACTGATCACGATCTTCGTCTTGGACTCGTAGACGCTGATTACTGTCCCGGAGCCTTTCAGGGCGAGAAGGGCGTTTATGAGGGCCGTTTTGATGGGCCTCGGCTTCCCCGGGACGTCGATGGAGAACCTCTTAGCCACCTCCACGAGGTCCTCGAATTTCCCGTCCTGCAGGTTGACCTGGACTAGCCTTATCTCGGGAGGCATCATAGAGACCACTTTGACCACGTCCCTCTCGGTGGCCCCCAGCTCGAAGACGTTGTCCAGGGCGAGGACTTGCGGCCTGTACTCCCAGGCGAGCCTGATCAGCCTGCTGAGCTTGACTCCTTCCTCTTTCAACAACAGCTTGTCCTCGTCCAGAATCACGATCGAGTAGGTAGGCTGGACCGAGCCCTGGGGGCTCTTGCCAGGTTCTATGTCCAGCCCCAATACCCTCATGTCTCTCCCTTTACGTAGCTCATTACCCTCTCGAAGTTCTCCTCTATCCCGAACCTCTTGTAGAAGAAGTTGAGAATTATTGATACATCCCTTTCCAGCAGGCCTTCGTCCTTCTTCGCTTGTGGCCAGTCGATGACGTAGGGCTCCTCGCCCTTGAGAATCACGTTGTACTCGCTGAGGTCGCCGTGAGCTTTTCCGCACTCCACGTAGGCGACCCTCTCTGTCGCCAGGATCTTGTCCAGGATTGTTTTCGGGTCGGCCAACTCCTTTACGTTGACGAGCTTCACCCCCTCAACGAACTCCATCGCTACCGCGTTGTACGAATACCCAAACGGCTTCGGCACGTAACCGTAGTTGTTCTTCACGCATTCGAGCGTCTCGTATTCGTTCTTGGCAGACTCCAGGCTGACCAACACCCACGGGTCTCTCGTAGGTAGGCCCCTCAGCTTCCTCGCGTTCTTGAAGCTAGACCTTCCTATCCTCAGGAACTTGATCGCGGCCGGGTCGCCCTCCGGAGTATAGCCTAAGTAAACCGCGCTCTCCTTGCCCTCGCCGATTACGGTGCTTATCTCCCTAATGACCTTCCTCTTTATCAAGTCCCTTATCGCCAAAGCGTCTACCCCGCTGAAGGTAGGCCTGTAGGAGTGCTCCCCGAGGACTAGCTCTCTCGAGACCAGCCTGAGCCTGTAGAGCCTGTCCGTAATCGCGATCGCCTCCTTGTCCGTGAAGCCGAACCTGGCTTTGATTAACGACAAGGGGACTAGCTCTCTCGATCTCATCTGATTGACTACGAACGTCAGTACCTTCTCCTCAGTATTGTCTAGGAGTGACGCCCTCTCGACTACGCTTAACCTCAACTCTGAATTCAGTTAAAATAACGCGTACAACCTTTTATTTGGAGATCATCACCACTTTGCTCCTCCCAGGGATGAGCCTCTCCAGGTCCTTCTTGAGGGCCCTGAGGCCCGAGATTCCGGTCTCCCTTTGCAACACTTTAATCGCCTTCTCCGCCGCCTGAGAAGGGTCGTCGTCGCCCGGGACGAGCTTGACGTACTTGTCGCACCTAGCCCTGACGGAGCTTTCACTGCCAACGAACGGCCTGAACGAGTCGCCGACCTTCTCTATGCACAAGTAGAGCTCCAACGGAACCTTCAGGAAGTTCTTCTTGCCGTATATCATGAAAGACCCCTTGGGCAAGTACTCCCCTGAGGGAGGGCTCTTCGAGACCTGGTCGCCTTTAACCCAGAACACTTCAATGTAGCTCAACCCGACCTTCCAGGCCTTAGAGTAAGCCGCTGCTATTGTGGCGGCGTCATTGATGTCCTCCTCGGTCGGTTCCCTATCACACTTCAAGACCGTGGCGGCGGCGCCCTGTATATCTGCGTGGAGGAAGACGTCCCCGGGCTCCAAGTACTTCTTCACTAAGCTCTCGTTCTGATCCGCGTCTATCCCAGCTAGCACTAGCATGTTGTTCCTGGTGAAAGACCACCTGAACCTCTCGTACCACTCCTTCTTCCTCACGGAAATCCTGGTCTCGGAGACCTTCTCGAGTATTCGCTCGTCGAGCTCGCTGAGCTTCTTCTTCAACTCCTCCAACGTCTCCCTGGCCTTCTTCGCCTTGGACTCCAGCTCCTTTGCCCTGTCGAAGATGAGCCCCACGCTCTTGTTGACTCCGAGGGCGGGGTCGAGTTCGACTTCCCTTCCCTTCACCTGGACCCTCACTTTGCCCCTCCTGCCCTGGAGCAAAGCCTCGTATTTGGGGTACTCCGAAAGGATCTCTGAGGCGATCGCCCTGAGCTCCTCCGCCTCCCTCTCGTAGGCCTCGACGCTCTTCTTTACTTCGTCAATGGTCGCCTCCAGCTTCTTTCTCTCGCCCTCGAGCGCCTCCTTGAGCTTCCTCTCCCTCTCCTCCTGCTCGACCTTCGAGAAGAACTCCTCTATCAGGTCGTTGAAGCTCCCATGATACTCTTTGCACCCTGGGAGCGGGACAGGCGCGAACGTGGCGTCGGAGTAGCAGGGCTTGACCTCTCCCGCCCTTAGCTTAGCGACGAGCTCCTCCAGCTTCCTCTTGGCTTCCTCCAACTCCTGAGGGTTCGTGGCTTTAAGCCCTAAGGCTTCCGCTATTTCCTGTGGTACGCCTAGGAGCCTCCTCACGTCCCCCTTCTTGAGGGCCTTCTCCATCTCGGCCTGAGGCGTGGAAGGTTGCGGAGGTGGAGAGTAGGGGACTCCAGGCCTCACGACCCTGTCCTTCATCTCCCTCGACTCGCTCGTGAACAGTATCTTTCCCTCGGGCGAAACGACTACCATCACGCCCCTGGGGAGTAGCTCGAGAAGGATAGAGTTGCCGTCGGACAGAGCTATTTTCAGGATCCTCTCATTCCCCAGCGTTTCCAGGCCCCTGATAGTCCTCTCTCTGATTAACGACCTCAGGGTGGTGACCTTGCCAGAAGTCTCCAATGGCCTAGATACTTTTGAGACGAAGACCCTCCTCCCCGGCTCAAGTACTAAGTCCTTGTAACCGTCCTTGCAGTAGAGCCTCAGGTCGTAGGCTTCCGTCCCGCTCACGACACTCACGTTATCCACCCTGCAACCGACTAGGCTCGGCGAGTTCTCAGCCAACCACGCCAGTAAGTCGTAAAAGCTCATTGACTTCTTTACAGTAATTTTAACTCCCCTCCTCGCTTTACGTCATGTGGACGTCCAGGATAAAGTCACCGTAGCCCGGGGCGTTCTGGGTATCCTCCTCGGCTTGGCCTCCTACGCTTTGATCCCGTTCTCAATTGTCGTTGCCATGTCTTTGTCCCTCGTGGGCTACGCGGTCAGTATACTCGTCTCGAAGGCCCTGGGAGCTCAAACCAAGTGGGACCTCTACTTGAGGGCGACCCACGTCTACTTCGCCACGTGGCTTTTAATAGTGATCGTAGCCTACAACCTTTCGCTATAGATGCAGAGGCAGAAGTTCGTCGTCGACGCCATGCTGGGCAGGCTGGCCAGGTGGCTCAGGATCCTGGGCTACGACACGGAGTACGACAAGAACTTCGAGGACTGGAAGATCCTCAGAATAGCCAAGAACAGTGGAAGGATCATAATTACCAGGGACAGAGGCCTTTGTTTGAGGGCCAAGAAGGAGTCGCTGAACTGCTTCTACGTCCCGCCGGACTACGATTTGGTCGACGTTCTGGCCAAGCTAGCGAAGGTTTACAAAATAGACCTGAGCGTGGACTTCAGCGTTAGCAGGTGCCCTAAGGACAACGGCGTCCTGGAGAAGGTTAGCGAGAACAAGTGGAGGTGCGTCAAGTGCGGTCAGCTCTACTGGAGGGGCAAGCATTGGGTCACAATAACCCAGATCCTTAATAGGGCGAAGGCGGAGTTAGAGAGCGGTAATGAGTCTTCTCGAAATAGGGGAGCTGAACAAAGAAAGAGGAATGCAACTGGTCAAAATAGCGAGGAAAACGATAGCGGAGAAGTTCGGCCTGGACAAGCTGAACTTAGAGGAGTTCTCGGACCCGATTCTAAATAAGAAGGGTTTGGCCTTCGTCACGCTCGAAACCTATAGTGGGACGACTACTTCGCTCAGGGGATGCATTGGTTACGTTGAGGCGGTCGCCCCGATTAAAGAAGTGGTAGCTAGGGCGGCCGAGGCGGCAGCCTTCAGCGACCCCAGGTTCCCTCCCTTGACCAGGCACGAACTGGACGCCATAATCGTGGAAGTTACTGTGCTCACGAAGCCCCAACCTATTGAGGTTGAGAACCGCTGGGAACTACCAAAGACAATAAAGGTCGGAAGGGACGGGCTCATCGTTGAGAGGGGGATAATGTATTCAGGCCTGCTTTTGCCTCAAGTGCCGGTCGAGTATTGTTGGGACGAGGAGACTTTCCTGGCTGAGACTTGCATCAAGGCTGGACTGCTCCCCGACTGTTGGCTGGACCCAAAGGTAACCGTAAAGAAGTTCCAAGGCATTATATTTAGAGAGCTTTACCCCAACAGCGGCGATATCTTGGTGCTAGAGCCGAGCGAAGTGAAGTGCAAACTCTTGGAAGAAATAAACCAGACGTAAACGCCGTTAAAAGATAACCTTAAATCTCACGGTCTAAGTAGCGATACTGTCATGGAAGAGGAATTCGCTGAGTTGTTCACGGACGAAGTGAAAGAGGCATTAGTAGACGCTTTGAAGGACATGAAGAACCCCGTCGACGTGTACGTGTTCGTGGACTCGGGCGACCCGCACTGCCACTACTGCGACGTGACGAAGAGGTTCATCCAGTTCATGAGCGAGGCCGCCCCGAAGGGCCCAGACGGCACGTCCCTCATCAAGGTTCACGTCCTAGAGAAGAACGACCCGAACAGTAAGCCCGTCTTCCAGGAGTTCAGGGTCGAAAGGGTTCCGACAGTCGCCTTTTACAAGGGATACCTCAGGTGGACCGGCGCCCCGCTGGGCGAGGAGATCAAGGCCCTAGTCGAGACCATAGTGAGGTTGTCTATTGGGGACAGCGGGCTGAGCGAGGAAACTAAGGCCGCAATAAGGGAGAAGCTAAACGGCCAAGTCAAGGTCGAAACCATAGTGACCCCGTCCTGCCCGTACTGTCCTTACGCCGCCCTCATGGCACACATGGTGGCTTACGAGGCTTGCAAGGCCAACAAGTGCAACGTGCTGTCTGACGTCGTGGAGGCCTACGAGAACCAGGACATAGCGGAGAAGTACCAGGTCATGTCAGTGCCGACTGTCGCCGTGAACGAGTCCGTGGAGTTCATAGGAGTTCCTTACGAGGACAATTTCGTTACTACGTTATTGGAGAAGCAGAGGTCGTAACACCACTCTAACAACAGAACAAGTTTTTTCCTCCGAGATCAGTTTTGTGCTTGTTATAGGCATGAAATACGTCATTATAAAGCTCAGCGACGAGGAGTACAGGGAGTTAGAGCAGAGGGCGAGGCACGAAGGCTACTCTCTAGTCACTGACTACGTGAGGAACCTGGTCTTTACCTGTAAGGGCTCATCAGCACAACCTATAGACGTTTCCCTCCTGTCTAGCAAGCTCGAAAGGAAGATCCAAGACGTGCTTATGCCGTTCACGTCAGAAATCGACGCGATCAAGAGGGAGCTCGCTGGAATACACGAGAAGCTGGACAAGTTAAGCGTACCTGTTACTCCCCAGCCCGTCGCCCAGGAGAAGCCCAGGCCGGTGAGGGAGGAAAGGGCCGCTTATCAGGAGAAGCCGAAGGAGGGCGAGAAGAAGAAGACGGCGATGGAGCTACTCAAGGATCAGGGCGTGGTTTACGAGTCGGAGCTCTCACTAAGGAACCCAGACGCGTATTTCGCTAAGTTAGAAAGTGAAGGGGCCAGGATAATAGTCACGGAAAGGGAACGAATAGCGGCCCACCCAGACTTCTTCGAGAAGTTCGTAAACGACCTGAGCCAACTCAGGACGCCGGACGTCAGCGAGGCCTCATCTAGGCTCAGCGAAAAGGAGGCCAAACTCTTCAGGAAGTTAGTCAACGAAGGGCTGGCCTACTTCGACAGCGAGTCCCAGAGCTGGAAGTTGCTCGTTTGAGGCACAATTTAGAGCGAATTCCGCTCGAACTTAGGTACAGTCACGCCCTTTTGCCCCTGATACCTTCCCTTATAGGGGTTCTCCACAGGGGTCAGAGTCCTAGCGAAGATTAAGTGCAAGAACCTCATCCCTTTCCTCAACTTGATCGGGAACTCGGAGCCAATGACCTCTATCGTTAGCTGGCCCTCAAAGCCCGCGTCCACGATGGTTGGGGGTACGAAGAGACCTAACCTCGCGAAGGAAGACCTTAGGTTCACGAATGCCATGACGTCGTTAGGGAGTTTAACGAACTCCTCCGTTACGAGCAAGACGTGCTCGTTAGGCCTTATTACGAACTCCTCCGCCTTCTCTACCTTGAAGTAGGCGTAGTTCGGCCTGTCTGGGTCGAAGGGCTCGTCGGTCTTCACGAATCTGGCAACTTCGTCGCCTATCCTTAGGTCTACCCCGTTTTCCCTCACCGTGTCTTCCCGAAGAGGGTCAATGACTATCCAACCCTTCTCTATATAGTACTTCAGATCCCTGTCCCCTAGGATCACGCGTATCTACTTTTCTCGATTTGATTTTAAGGCAAATGACGCCTCGTACAAACGAACGTTTCAGCGTAACTCTGACTCTTCACCTATCCGGCTTGCCAGGTTGTCATCACGCTAGTCGGAACTTAATTACTTTCCAAGCGTAAATAGAATTTTGTGGAGTTCAAGCTAATCGCAGAGTACTTCGACAAGCTCGAGAAGATAAGCTCGCGCCTCCAGCTCACAGCCCTTCTTGCAGACCTCCTGAAGAAGACCCCGCCCGACGTGATAGACAAAGTCGTCTACATGATCCAGGGGAAGCTGTGGCCCGACTTTTACGGCTACCCCGAGCTGGGGGTGGGCGAGAAGTTCCTCGTTAAGGCCATAGCGTTGGCCACCGGTTCGAAGGAGGAGGAAGTGGAGAAGTTAGTCAAGACCGTAGGAGACCCGGGCGAGGTGGCTTACAGGATAAAGGCCGGGAGCAAACAGACGGGGATTTACGCTTTCCTCGGCGGGGCTCACGAAGGCTTAACGGTTGAAGAGGCCTACGACGCCCTCTCGAAAATCGCCTTAGCTCAAGGCGAGGGGAGCAGGGACGCCAAGATTAGGATCTTAGCCGGACTGCTCAAGAAAGCTACTGCATTAGAGGCAAAATACCTAGTCAGGTTCGTCGACGGGAGGCTGAGGGTCGGAATAGGGGACGCCACGGTTTTAGACGCCTTAGCTTCGGCTTACGGCGGGGGAGCTAGCGCCAGGCCGATTATAGAGAGGGCCTACAACATGAGGGCAGACCTCGGGAACATAGCGAAAATAGTCGTGACTCAGGGAATCGAGGCATTGAAGGGCATAACGCCAGCCATAGGGATCCCAATTAGGCCGATGTTGGCCGAAAGGCTGACAGACCCCCAGGAGATCCTGATCAAGATGGGCGGTAAGGCCCTCGTGGATTACAAGTACGACGGCGAGAGGGCCCAGATCCACAAGAAGGGAGACACGGTCTACATCTTCTCGAGGAGGCTGGAGAACATTACCCACCAGTACCCAGACGTATTGGACTACATCAGGCAGTACGTCACCGCTAACGAGACGATCATAGAGGGGGAGATCGTAGCTATTGATCCAGAAAGCGGGGAGATCAGGCCGTTCCAGGAGCTGATGCACAGGAAGAGGAAGACGGACATTGCGGAGGCGATCAAGGAGTACCCAGTCAACGTCTACCTGTTTGACCTCATGTACTTAGAGGGAGTTGACTACACCACGAAACCTCTTCCCGAGAGGAGGGCAGCCCTAGAGAAGATAGTGAAGCCGTCCGATTACGTGAAGATAGCCCACCACACTTTCGTGGACAACGTGGAGGCCCTAAAGGAGTTCTTCTATCAGGCGATTTCGGAAGGCGCGGAGGGGATAATGGCGAAGAGCGTGGACAAGGACTCGATATATCAAGCAGGAGCTAGGGGCTTCCTGTGGATTAAGCTCAAGCGCGACTACCAGAGCGAGATGGCCGACACTGTCGACCTAGTCGTAGTCGGCGCGTTCTTGGGCAAAGGGAAGAGGGGAGGGATCTACAGCTCCCTCCTCATGGCCGCTTATAATCCTGACAACGACACTTTTGAGACGGTCTGTAAGGTCGCCACTGGTTTCAGCGACGAGGAATATGCGGAGCTACAGAAGAAGCTCGCGGAGTTGAAAAGGGAAACCAAACACCCCAGGGTGGTCTCCAAGCTTGAGCCAGACCTTTGGGTTGAGCCTCAGCTCGTGGCCGAGCTGATAGGAGCGGAAATCACGCTGTCCCCTCTGCACACTTGCTGTTATGGGAAGGTCGAGAAGGACGCTGGGCTTTCCATTAGGTTCCCGAGGTTCATAAGGTGGAGGCCAGACAAGTCCCCCGAGGACGCAACTTCTGTGAACGAGATTCTAGAAATGTACAAGTTAAAGCTTAAGAAGATAGAAGAAAAGCCTCAGCCAGAGGCTTAGGGAGTTTTTAACTTTTACCTAAGTTAGACAACCCGCTATAGACATTTATGTAGCGAAGGAGTTAGGATTCTTCGACATCCAATTTAGGGGGACACGGAGACTTGAACCTAATCAACGAGCGAGGAGCAGTTCTTCTGGGCAAGAACTTCGAGATCGACGGCTACGCCAGGAGGCTTTTTAGAGGGATCACTCACTTCCACTCAGACCACCTTCTGGAATTGCCCAAAAGCGTTAGGGACTCGATGTTCGTCGCGGCGACCGGCTTGACTCTGGAAGTGCTGGAAGCCCTCGGCGAGAAGATCCCGAAGTCCAAGAGGCTCGCCCTAGACTACAACGTGAAGGTCGACCTCATGGGGGAGAAGTTGACGTTGCGGAAAGCCGACCACATAATTGGGTCGGCCCAGTTCGAAGTGGAGAGCGACGGCGTCACGTATGCCTACACTGGGGACTTCAAGAACCCCGGAAAGGGGACGGAAATCCTCAATCCAGACGTCCTGGTAATAGACGCTACTTACGGAGACCCTAGTATGAAGAGGTATTATAGGGGCGAAATAGAGATGCTTCTCGCGGACTACGTGAGGGACAAGCTGGTAATGGGACCTGTCGCGATCTACGCTTACCACGGTAAGATTCAAGAGGTCATGATGATCCTCAGGAGATACGGTATAGACGCGCCTTTCATCGCTGAGGGGAAGGTTCTCGACGTCACGAGAATAGCTCAAGCCAAGGGTTTCGATTTCGGGCCCGTTTACTCCCCGAGAAGTCGCGAAGGCGTTGAGGTAATGAGGGACAACTGGTACATCGTCTTTAAACACTATCACGAGTTCAAGAGGAGGAACGGGAAGTACTACCACTTCGCCCTATCGGGTTGGCTGTTATCAGAACCGTTTAAAGAAATAGACAACAGGAGCATGATAGTTGGTTACTCAAGCCACGCCGACTTCGAGGAAACCCTATATTACATCGACAACTCCACAGCGGACGACATAGTTATTGACGGCTTCAGGTCGTCCTTCGCACACGCCCTCGCCTCATACATCAAGAAGGTCTCCCCTAAGAAGAGGGTTTACGTCTCGCCAAAGAGGACGGAGTCGCAGGAGTCTAAGCCTGTTGAGGCGGACGATTAACTAATCTAAGTATCTCTGGGATTGGGTTTCCCTCCGTCTTCACGTTATCGATACCGTAGAGCTTGAGGATGGTCGGCGCGACATCAATTATCCTGGCCCTCTGTAACTTCTTAGCGAACTTTGCGCCTTTCGCTGAGGCTATTATGACGCCGTTGAAGTCGTCCTTCCTGAAATAGCCGTGATCGCCACTGGCGAACTTCAGGGGTTGAATTTCCTCTATGACGTTCACGTCCTTCCTCACGGCGTTGCTGACGCCGTAAGGTTCCTTAATTACGAAAACTACGTCGCCTTCCCTGTCCCCTGACGGCACCTCGTTCTCCAGGATTGAAAGGAACAAGTCCTCCGAGTTGAGGCTCTCTAAGGCTTTCACTATCGTTTTGACCACCTTTCTATATTCTTCCTTCCTCACGACGCCGGAGTCCTCGCGACCCCTAAGGTTTACCCTGAAGAAGCCGCCTCCAGCGTAGATTGCCTTGGTTTTAGACCAGTCTATTTCGTTCTTCTCGTTGACATGAAGTAGGCCCAGATCCATAAGTAGCTTGTTAGGGAAGAACCTCTTCCTTACCCTCGATATCCCGTGATCCGAGGCGATAATGACCAAGTCGGCCAGGTCTAGGTGGGCCGAAACGAATTGATCCGCCATATGGTAGGCCCTCTTTATTTCCTCCTCGAACTGCTCGTAGAAGCCATAAAGCAAATGCTGGACGTTGTCGACCACAGGGAAGTAGGTTATCGCGAAGTCCCAGTCCCTGGTGCTCAATAAGTACTTCGAGTACTCCGTGAAGAACTTGGCGGAAAGGGAGGCCGTCCACATGAAGTCCTCGAGCGTCGCTTGACCTCTCTGTATCGAGTGATGATCGGAGTCCAACATCACTCCGTGAACTTTGAAGACCTTCTCCCAGAGCTCTTCCATCAGTTCCCTATCGTTGCTCCACTCGTACGTCTGATAGGCACTAGGGGCTATGTAAACACCTTCGTCCTTAGCCCTAAGGAACGTTATGCCCTTTAGCTCCCTGTCCTTACATTTGGCGTCAAAGCTTATCGGCCCCAACGTTTCTCCCGGCCTCAACTTAACGACATCGTAGTCGTCGTCCTTTGGATAGGCGATCTCGTACCCCAAGCCGTTCCTTCCTACGAGCCAAACCCTTCCGTGGACTCTGTGCTCGCCCTCTTTCACGAAGAAAGCGTCGCTACACCTCTTCACCTTAGTCCTGAACGGGTCGATCAGCTTAACGTTCGGGAGACCCCACCTGTCGGGCAGAGCCTGAGGGGACGACGCTACGATTACCCTCTTGCCCCTCCTCCCCAGGTGATACCATATAGGGTCAACCAGGAGGCCCTCGCTCGAGAAGGCTGAAATGGGGTCTGAGAGCTTCCTGCCCTTGACGAAGATCTTAGGGCTGACTATTCCGTGCGTTTTGGGGGTAGTTCCTGTGATTAGCGAAGCAATAGCTACAGGAGTTAAGGCTGGAAAGACCGACTCCAGTCTGCCGTAAACCCCTGTATTTATTAAGGAGCTTATATTCGGGAGCTGATCCTTAAACCTCTCAAGGACGTCGTAAGACAGCCCGTCTATTACGATCAGGAGAACCCTCAATTCATTCCCTCTTCAGCTTCTTCGTCTCTTCGAAGACGCTCCTGGGCATTATTAGGTTGACGTGAAACCTCTTGACCTTCTTCCTGTCCTCAACGCTGATGGCGAACTCGAAGTAGCCCTCCCTGTTCAGAAACTCCCCGTAAGCGTCCAACCTCCCCCAGTCGTCTTGAAAGTACCTTATTCTAAGCGACTCGGGCTCGAACTCGATGCCTCTATCCTTCATCACGTTCGAGATTATTTCCTTAGCCTCGGCCTCGTCCAATCCCCTTGACCTCCGCCACCTTCCTTAGGATTCCGCTTATTGTATGAACTTCGGCCTCGACGAATTTAACTCCTAGCTCCGAGAGAGCCTTTGACGTCGTTGGACCTATCGATATAACCGTTACACATGGTCTCATCCAGCCACCTATCGCCTTAGCTATGGAAGGGCTAGTTACCGCCACGACATCGACCTCGCAATTTTCGAGCAGGCCCTTAACCGTTTCGAGCGAACGTTCGTCGAGCTCGAGAGTGTAGTTCCTCACGACGTCTACCTTATCTAAGATCTCCCTAACGTCTTCCAAACCTGCTAGGGCGCTCCGCAGCATTAACACGCTCTCTTCCTTCTTTAGGAGGTCGACTAGAGCTTTCACAGTGAAGTCACTTGGCACAATTGGACTCACCCCGAGCTTTCTCCTCACTTCCTCAGCTGTACGGGGCCCGACCGCGTAAACCCTCTCGAACGACGGTAATTCGTCTGCACATTTAACCCCGTTAACGCTCGTGAAGGCCAGAGCGTGATAGAACTGCTTCGGCAACTCGTATTTCAGGCAAATCGGCCTGTGAACGCTTATGTTGATTATCTCGAAATCCTCAACTCCTTGAGGGATTTCGCTACCATCAGGCCTTAAGAACAAGACCTTCAGCGCTCATCCCCCTCCTCAGCTCGTTTGCCAAGAGTTTCCCTGCGCTCAGCTCGTTTCTTGGGAACTCCCTCTCGACTACTACCTTTCTCCTACCGTCCGAAACCCCAGCAATCCCGTGAATTCGGTCTTCCTCAACCCTGAACAGAACCCCTAACGGGACGTGACAGCCTGCACCTATTTCCCTGGCGGTTTGCCTCTCGAGATACGCTTCCAAGTACGTTCTCTCGTCGTTAATTTGTTTGAGCACTTTCACGACGTCCTGCCTGTCCTTCCTGGCGACCACAGCTATTATCCCCTGTGTCGGCTCTGGCACCACGAGCTTAGGATCCAAACGGAAGTGAGGGACTTCTAGGCCCATCCTCTGGATGGAGCTCTCCGCGAGGACTATCGCGTCGTACTGGCCCTCCGACCACTTCCTAATTCTCGTGTCGACGTTGCCCCTCAACAGCTTGACCTGGATGTCGGGCCTGGCGGACTTCAGGAAGTTCTCCCTTCTGACGGAACTCGTGCCGATCACGGCGTTGTTTGGTAACTTCTCCAGCGGAACCTTCGATACGAGAACGTCGTAAGGGGAGTCCCTAGGTAAGACCGCGAACACGTCGATCCTCTCGTCCAACATAGTGGGGAGGTCCTTCATGCTGTGCACCGCTATATCGGCCTCGCCGCTTATCACCTTCAGGTTGACCTCCTTCTCGAAGACTCCCTTGCCTAAGGCCTGAAGTGGCCTGTCCTGGAATAAGTCTGCCCTGGTCTTGACCCCTATGAACTCCGTTTCGTAACCCAGTTCTTGGAGCCTCTTGGCCACCATTTCGACCTGAATCCTGCTGAGCCTACTATCCCTAGCAGCTATTCGAAGTTTCACCAAGCCAGCTCCACCAGCGTCCTGTACACGGCGTCCGAATACTCCTTCATCACTTCCTCCGAGTGGGCCGAGCTCGTGAAGATCGCCTCGAACTGGGATGGGGCGACGAAGACGCCCTTTTTCCTGACCTCTTCGTGGAACTTAAGGAAGGCCTCTTTCTTCGCCTGCTTCGCTTGTTGGGAGTTCCTTACCTCCTTCACTCCCAGGAAGAACTGCATCATACTGGCGATCCTGTTAATCGCGTAAGTTCTCCCTTTCAGTCCTCTCTCCACGGCTTCGACGAGGACGTCTACCGCCTTGTTCGCCGTCTCGTATGCCTTAGGGTCTGTCTCTAGTACCTCAATCGTGGCGAGGCCCGCCGCCATGGATAGGGGGTTTGCGTTGAACGTTCCGGCGTTGAAGACCTTACCTCCAGGAGTTAAGTTCGACATGATTTCCCTTTTCCCCGTTACCGCACCTATTGGAAGGCCTCCTCCTATTATCTTGCCCAAAGTCGTGAGGTCGGGGATTACCTTGAAATGACCTTGAGCCCCAGAAAGGCCCAACCGAAAGCCCGTTATCACCTCGTCGAATATGAGGACTGTGCCGTAAGTCTTGGTGACCTCCCTCAGGCCTTGTAGGAATCCGTCCTCGGGCAAAACGACGCCCATGTTCCCCGCCACCGGTTCGACTATAACGGCCGCGAACTCTTCCGTCCGAAGCTTCCTCTCCGCACAACTCAGGTCGTTGTACTCGCAGACCTCGACGGTGTTCTTAATCTCTTCAGGTATTCCGTCAGAGGTGAAGACGCTGTATTCGGCCACC
>JBMFJH010000001.1:0-82410 GCA_049973945.1 Thermoprotei archaeon | reverse complement strand
CGTTGTACTCGCAGACCTCGACGGTGTTCTTAATCTCTTCAGGTATTCCGTCAGAGGTGAAGACGCTGTATTCGGCCACCGCACTCCCCGCGTCTATCAGGACGTAGTCGTGGGCGCCGTGGTAGTTTCCGGCGAACTTCAGGACTTTCTTGCGCTTGGTGAAGCCCCTCGCCAGCCTTATGGCAGTCATTGTGGCCTCCGTGCCACTGCTGACGAACCTGACCATTTCTGCCGAGGGGACGTGTCTCGTTATTTTCTTAGCTAGTTCCACCTCTAACCTTGAGGGCGTGCCGTAGAGCCACCCTCGCTCGGCCTGCCTCACTATCGCCTCGAGAACCTTAGGGTGCGCGTGACCTAGAATTAACGGGCCGTAGCCGAGGACTAGATCCAGGTACTTCTCGCCGTCCTCGGTGAAGATGAAAGGCCCTTGGCCTCTTGTGGTATAGAAAGGGAAAGGCCTGACGTTAGCCCTTACTGGGCTGTTCACTCCACCAGGAAAGAGCCTCTTAGCCTCGTTCCATAAGGACTCGCTCAGAACGGATCACCCTCCTTGATCCAGTCAGCGAGCTGAAGCGCGTAATAAGTGAGGATCAAGTCCGCCCCAGCCCTCTTTATTGCAGTTGTTACCTCTAAGACCGCGACCTTCTCGTTTATCCACCCGTTCATCGCAGCTGCCTTAATCATGCTGTACTCGCCGCTCACGTGATAGGCTGCCAAGGGATATTCCGGGAAGGTTGTCTTGACCAACCTAATAATGTCGAGATACGTGTGAGCCGGCTTCACCATCAGGATGTCCGCCCCCTCCTCTATATCGAGCCTCGCTTCCCTGATCGCCTCATACGCGTTCCTGGGATCCATTTGGTAACTCCTCCTGTCGCCGAAAGCTGGGGCGGAATAAGCCGCCTCCCTGAAGGGGGAGTAGAAGGTCGAAGCGTACTTCACGCTGTAAGACATTATCAGAACGTCCGTGAAGCCGTTCTCGTCGAGGACTTTCCTTATTTTACCGACTACGCCGTCCATCATGTTGGAAGGCGCGATTACGTTAGCCCCCGCTTCGGCCTGGCTCAACGCGATCTTGGCGTGGACTTCCAGGCTCTCGTCGTTGTCGATTATTAGCTCGCCGTTGCGCTCCTTGACTAAGCCGCAGTGGCCGTGGGAGATGTACTCATCCGTACATTCGTCCGCTATTAAGATCAACTTCTTCCCGAAGGTCTGCTTGACTGTCCTTAACGTCCTTTGGATTATCCCGTTCTTGTCGTAAGCGCTCGAGGCGAACGGGTCTTTCTCCTTCGGGATCCCGAAGAATATGACCGCTTTAATGCCCTTCTCAACCGCAACGTCGAGGAACTTGAGGAGGCTATCGTTCAGGGGATACCTGTAAACTCCAGGCATGCTATTTATCGGCTCCGGCTCGCTGATTCCCTCCTTAACGAAGACCGGCAATATGAGGTCGTCCACGGATAGCCTAGTTTCCGCTACGACGTCCCTGATCAGCTTGTTCTGTCTCAGCCTCCTCGGCCTATGAGTTGGAAACGTTACCACTCGAAAACACCTTCCTCACGACATTAAGTATCATCTCCTTTTCAGTTTGCGAGGACGAGTAATACACCTTGAAGAACGGGTCGAAGACCTTCTTCAGGATTGACATGCTCATCTTGTCCAGGATCTCCCTGACCTCATCGCCCTCAATTCCCAGCTTCTTCAGCTCCCACAGCGCCCTCTCGACCTCCTGCTTTCTTACCTCTTCGACTCTGCCCATCAGCGCGCTGAGCGCTCTGCTGTCCGAGAACTTCTCGAATTTCGTAATAAATTCTTTCGCGTAACTTTCTATTAGTTCTTCGGCTTTCTTCAACTCGAAGGCCCTCTTGAGCTTCTCTAGCTGGGCCCGCTTCTCGATCTCAGCGAGCGTAACCACGTTGGGACCTTCGAATACGGGGGGAACGCCTAAGTCCACGACGAATTTATCCGTGTGAACTTTTCCTGGATAGTTTATCGCCGAGAACACGACGTCGTGGCCGTCCAGCTTCGACAAGTCGAAATCCACGACATTATATCCGTACTTGGAGGCCAACTCGATTGCCTTTTCCTTCGTCCTATTCATTATAGTCACTTGCCTTACTCCCTCGTTGTATAATATCGTGAGCAGTCTCCCCGCTATCTCGCCTGCCCCTATAACTAGAACCCTCTTGTCCCTCAGGTCTCCCAACCTGTCCTTCGCTTCCTCTACCGCGAGAACGTAAGTCCCGACCTTCCCTCTGGATATGCCCGTCTGAAGCCTAACCTTCCTACCTACCTTTATCGCTTCGGTGATCAAGATCTCTAAATTACGCCCCAGCAGGCCGGCCTTCCTCGAACTCTCAAGCGCTTCCCTCATTTGCCTCAAAATTTCGTACTCGCCTACAGCCAGGGAATCGACTCCGGAAGCCACCTCGAAAGCGTGCTTGACCGCGTCTACACCCTCGAGAACGACCCCCTTATCCGTTACGTTCCTCTTATGAAACTCGTTGAGGAGGCTCAGCAGAGCCTGGAAGTCCTCCTTCTTCCCATAAGCGTAAATCTCCATCCTGTTACACGTTTGGAGAAGGTAAAGCTCAAGGGGTATGAGGTCTTTAACTAGCCTAAGGGTCTCGTATTTAACGTGATAGTTCTCTAGATTTTTAACGCTAACGAGCTTATGATTGATCGACAGGACGAAGAAGTCATTGCGTGGCATTCTTTATCACCTCGACAGCCCGGCTCTTCGCCCCCTCTATGTCGCCTTTCTCAGCGAGCTCCCTGAACTTCGTATCGTTGTATATTTCATGGTACAATTTAACCCTAAGCTTAGGGTCGGAGACGTAAGACTTGACTAAGGGTTTGAGGAGAGAAGACGCCTTTCCTAGGTTCAGCAGTTTCGGGTCGCTTAAGATCCTCTCTACTCTTTCCAATACTTCCTTAGCAAATTGGGTCGAAGCACCGTAAGAGGTAATGGCGATCTCTAAGACATCGTTCGCCACGAAAATGGGCAATATGAAATCTGTCCCTTGTCTGTCCAGCGGGTTATCGCATAGCCTTCCAGCCTCCCTGACCTTCTTGCATATCACCTCGTTCACTTCCTCCTTTCCAGTAGAGGCAATTACTATGTGAAACTGAGAATAGAAGGAAGTCTCGAGTTTGAGGGCATCCGCTACTATCACTTCTATGCCATCCTTCCTTAGCTCTGGGGAATCGGTTAGAGAAACAACGGTAACCTTAACTCCCAGCGATCTAAGCTTCTTCGCCCGAGCGGACCCAACCGGGCCAGATCCCACTACGAGTACCCGTAAGCTCTCAGGCCTGATAAACAGCGGTAGATAAGGCACCGAACTGTAATGTTGATTGATCAATTTAAGGGTTATTACGTCGGACTCATTTGCTAGAACCACTGATCCAATCCCGTTTGCCTCATGGCCCCCTTAGCTTCCTGGGAGGCCTTGATCAGCCTCTCTATCGCGTTATCAACCCTGGTCTCATTGAAGTCGTGCTCCTTGACGAGGATCTCCATTATGTCGTCCGGATTGGGCTTGCCAAGTTCGAGGCTCACTTCGGGTTTAGAGACCTTCGGCTTCTTGAAGAGCTCCCTTATCCTGTCTACGTCGAAGTTGATCTCGTGGCTGGGAATCGCGCCCTTCTCAATCGCCTTCTTCAGGTCACCGTATTTCTTGATTACGTTCAAGGCCGACTTGGGGCCTATCCCCTTCACGCCGTCGGGATTGTAATCCGTGCCGATCAGTATGGCTACGTCTATCAGCTGGTCTAGGGTGATTCCCAGCTTCCTAAGTAGCTCGTTTGTCTCTATTATTTCGGGTTTGATCTCGACGTAAACGTCCTTGTTAGGCAGTTTCCTTTTGCCCGTAACGGTTAGGTTCCTCACCAACCTGGTCGCACCGAACAGTATGGAGTCGTAGTCCTGGCTCACCGCGGCCCACGTGAGGCCGAGCTTGTTCAAATAAGCTGCCTCGGCCTCCCCTTCCGAGGGGGCCTGTACTACGGGAACCCCCATAGCCTTCAACAGCCTCTTCGCCTCCTCGGCCATCTCGTTAGTCAGCCTCGACGTGGCCTGAGCGTACTTCTTCAGGTTAGCCTCTCCCAGTTCCTTTGCATGCTCCATCCTCTTTGCCGCTTCCTCCTTGGTCTTCCTCCTGCGTTCTATCTCTTGAGCTTTCTCTTCAGGCGGAATACCGTCGAATACGTAGACCGGAACGATGCCCTCCTCAATGAGGTTTATCGTCCTGTAGAATACCCCGCTTAGGTGGCTCGTCACCCTGCCCTTACTGTCCATGAGGGGCGTCCCGTCAGGTTGCCTAATGGCGGCGAGGAACTGGTAGAGGGCGTTGTAAGCGTCTATACTTACCCTCTTCCCCTTAAGCACCACTGGCTCGACCTCCTTGGCTATGCCCTCTACTAGGTCGCCTAACTGTACTCCGATTACTATTCACCTGTATTATCTTTCTGCCCCAAGTACGTAATATGCCTGAAGTCCTCCTTCACGGTGAAGACGTTAATGTAACCGTGAATTTCTAACTTCATCAAGGCCTTCAAAAAATCGGAATAAGGAACCTCGTAGCCGGCCGCTTTCACCACCTCGTCGTAAAGCTCCTTCTCCGTCAGCACAGTCCCTGGGTTTTTCTTCTTGAGAACTTCTAAAATAACGTAGTCAAGAGGTAGAGTCCTCCACATGGCTCACACATACGTGCTGGGCTTAACGTAGGCCCTCGGCAGCTGTTGCCTGGCCTTCTCTAACCACGTCTGGTAGAACTGAACCATGTCGTTGCTCACGCTCGGCTTAACCTTCTTCAGCGCCTCGTCGAAGTGCCTCCTCTCCACCTTTATGAGAGTGTTCTTCAAGCACTCCTGAACCTTCTCGTCCCTGCAACCGGCTTCGCCTTTGCACTCCTCCGAAGCCTTAGACTGACAGGCCTTCATGTTCTCCCTTAACGCCCTGAGAGTCGCTTCCCTCACTAAAGCGGCGAGGTCTGCACCGGTGTAGCCCTCCGTGCGTTCTGCAAGCTCCTCTAAGGACACGTCCTCCCCTAGCGCTATCTTCCTCGTGTGCACCCTCAGTATCTCGATCCTGGCCTGCTTGTCAGGCGGAGGGACGTAGATTATCCTGTCGAACCTCCCTGGCCTCAACAGCGCTGGGTCGAGTATGTCGGGCCTGTTGGTAGCCGCAATTACCACTACGTTCTCCAACTTCTCGATGCCGTCCATTTCGGCCAACAGCTGGTTCACGATCCTCTCTGTGACTCCGGAATCCACCCCCATCCCTCTGGCTGGGGCAACTGCGTCTATCTCGTCGAAGAAGACGACCGTTGGGGCAGCCTGCCTCGCCTTCCTGAATATCTCCCTTACGGCCTTCTCGCTCTCGCCGACCCATTTACTTAGGATCTCCGGCCCCCTAACGGCTATGAAGTTGGCGCCGCTCTCGGTAGCTACGGCCTTAGCCAGCAGGGTCTTTCCCGTGCCCGGAGGGCCGAAGAGGAGGACTCCCTTCGGTACCTCTATTCCTATAGACTCGTAAGCGTCTCTGTATTTCAGCGGGTACTCAACTATCTCGCGCAACTCCTCCTTAACTTCCTCCAAACCGCCGATGTCAGACCACCTGACCTCGGGCACCTCTACGTAAATTTCCCTGAGGCCGCTGGGCACAATCTCCTTAAAGGCCTTCATGAAGTCGTCAAAGGTCACAACCATCTCGTCGAGGATCTCCGGCGGGATCCTCTCCTGGTTCAGGTCTATCTTGGGCAAGTACCTCCTTAAGGCGTTCATAGCCGCCTCTCTCACTAGGGCAGCCAAGTCCGCACCGGTGAAGCCGTGCGTTATTTCGGCAAGCTTAACGAGGTTGACGTCCTTCGCCAGCGGCATGTTCCTAGTGTGGATCTGGAGAATCTCAAGCCTCCCCTGCTTGTCCGGGAGTGGGATTTCGATCTCCCTGTCGAACCTTCCTGGCCTCCTTAACGCCGGATCAATCGCGTTAGGCCTGTTGGTGGCTGCTATTACAATTATATTGCCCCTGCTCTCCAGGCCGTCCATTAGGGTCAGTAACTGGGCTACTACCCTCCTCTCGACCTCGCCGATCACTTCGTCCCTCTTAGGAGCAATCGCGTCGATCTCGTCAATGAATATAATTGCGGGCGCGTGCTTCTTAGCGTCCTCGAATATCTCCCTTAACCTCTGCTCGCTCTCTCCGTAGAACTTGCTCATTATTTCAGGCCCGTTAATGGAAGTGAAGTAGGCCTCTGTCTCGTTAGCTACCGCCTTAGCGAGGAGAGTCTTACCAACTCCCGGCGGACCGTAAAGCAAGATGCCCTTCGGAGGCTCTATGCCCAGCCTCCTGAAGAGCTCGGGGTGCTTGAGCGGAAGCTCTACTAACTCCCTCACTTTCTCGATTATGTGTTTCATTCCACCTATGTCCTCATATGTTACCCTCGGGTACTTGGCCTGCTCGACTGGCTTGTCCGAGATGCTCAAAGCCGTCTCGTCAGTGACCATCACGATCCCGGCGGGCTTGACCTGGACGACGACGAACGGGATGGCCTGACCTAATACGGGGATCAGAACAGTATCGCCTTCGACCAGCGGGAGATCCTTCAGCTTCTTCTTAACGTAAGATACGAAACCGGGATCTATAGTGATCGTGAAGTTGGAGGGGGCGAGCTTGACGTAAGCGGCCGGCTTCCAGACCGCCTTCCTGACCACTACCTTGTCTCCTATAGAGACGCCCGCGTTCTTCCTCGTTATGCCGTCCATTCTGATGATGTACTTGTCGCCCTCCATCGCAATGTCTTCAGAACTCAGGGGCCAGGCAATCGCGGCTGTCTTCCTGGTTCCCTCGATTTCCACCAGGTCGCCAGGGGAAACCCCGATTTGAGCTAGGAGTTCAATGTCGATCCTGACCTTTCCCCTGCCTACGTCCTTCTGTTTGGCCTCAGCGACCCTAAGCACTAATTCCTTCCTAGGGGGTTCCTCAGCTCCGAAGCTCAAAACAGACCTCCAACTTGATTAACGTAAAAGGCCTAAAAGAGTTTAAGTCAGAAGGACATTCTCGTAACGCTTTCGACTTCCGCGTGGCTCACTCCGCTGATCTCGTTGATCATGGTCTCCAGTTCTTCGGTACCACCCTCTAACTCCTCGGGCATCTGAACGAACAAGACTAATGCCTTCAGGCCGAACGCTATCGGCTCCTTGTCTGTCTTTATTATGGAGTACCTGTCCTTCGGCAACTTCTCAGTTATTTGCTTCAGCAATTCGTCCAGGTTTACTTCGTCTCCTTCAGGGAAGACCTTGACTACGGCTATTAATTTCCCACCAGAGGACTTAGGCATACGCGACACCTCACGGGCCTTCGAAACCGCACTTAGGACAGACGTAACTCACGTTGCTCTTCCTACAAACGTTGCACCTTACGATTAACACCTCTCCGCAGTTGGGGCAGTAGAACTCCACGCCCTTCTCTCTGGGATGAAGGAGTTTGCCGCAGCTAGAGCACACTGGCGGTTCCGTCTCTTCCCTCAGGCTAAGGCGGAAGCTTAAGGCCATGACTAGCCTCTAAAAGGGAGCCGTTATAATAAAGTTTGTCTTGGGCGAAAAGATGGTCATTGCGGTTAGGGCAGACCTCGACATGGGGAAGGGTAAAGTCGCGGCACAAGTAGCCCACGCGGCGGTGAGCTTGGTTCTAAAGGTTCTCGAATCGAATAACCGAGAGTGGAGGAGTTGGTTGGAAAGCTGGTTGGAACAAGGTCAACCGAAAATCGTAGTCAAAGTGAGTGGACTGGAGGAGCTAATGAAAAGGAAGAGTATTGCCGACTCGCTGGGCCTGCCAACGGAAGTGATCGCCGACGCGGGGAAGACTCAACTCGAGCCAGGAACCATAACTTGCCTCGGGATAGGCCCAGCTCCCGCAGAGCTCGTCGACAAGGTCACGGGTGACCTGAAATTACTTTGACGGTTTACCCTGTGGACTTAGCTGTGGGCATAGAGAGGTACTATATCTGGGAGGACTGGGATGCGATCGAAGCTAGCATTCAAAGGCCAGAAGGCTTCGTCGTGGTCGAGGAAGTCGACTTCTCTCCCTGTACCGACTACAGGGCAGAAAGGCACGGGAGGTATGCGGTTTTCCTCATGAAGAAAAAAGGGATAGACCACTTCACAGCGATCTCCAGGGTTCAGAGCGTCCTCAAGAGAGAGGTCAACTATGCCGGGATCAAGGACGCGAACGCGGTCACCTACCAGTTGGTCTACGTAGACACTATGGGGAACCCGCCGGAATTGACGGAATGGAGCGATAGTAGCATCGAGCTGAAGTTCCTCGGGTTCATGAAGGGGAAGTTCAACCACACCGGCAACCGGTTCGAGATCACGCTCGACGTGAGGGACGACCTCCTTGGCGAACTGGAGGAGCGGGTGGAAAAAGTGGCGACCATAGGAGAGCTTCCCGCGTTCATCGGTTACCAGAGGTTCGGCACGAGGAGGCCAACTACCCATATGGTCGGCAAGAAGCTGGTTCAGAGGGACTGGTGCGGGGCGGTGGACTACATAGTGGGTAAGCCATTCCCTACAGAAGGGGAAGTATCTAAGAAGTTCAGAGAGCTATATGACAAGGGAGAGCTGAAAGAAGCGTTAGAGGCCGTCCCCAAGAAGTTCTATCAGGAAAGGGCCGTACTTAAGGCCCTTATCGAAACTGGCGACTGTTTCTCCGCGTTGAAGGCGAGCAGGATACCGCTTACGTTTTACGTCGAGGCGTTCCAGGCCTACCTGTTCAACAGGTGTCTTTCGGAGAACTTAGACTACAAGGGCAACGTTATTGTCGTGCCGAACAGGTACGACCCGTCTGACCCTTTGTGCAGGAAAGTGTTCCTTTCTGAGGCCGTCGAGAACCTAAGCGTTCCCGAGCTCAAGATAAAGATAGGGAAACTGGAGAGGCCTAAAATGATGAGGGTGAGGAACTTGAGAATCAAGGGGAGAACGCTATCGTTCTCCTTGGACAGAGGAATGTACGCGACTATTCTCCTGAGGGAGATCCTGAGGGCTGATCCGCTTAAGTTCACTTAGTCCTCTACCTTGATCCTGACCTGGGTCGAGTAGATTTTCGTGAGGGCCTCCTCTAGGTCTAACGGGCTAGCTGGTAGGAACCTCTTCTCGTTTTTCGGCAACTTCACGATGTACTGCACGCTGCCGTCAGGCAGCCAAACGGTGTTTACGCCCAAGATTTTGGCCGGGAAGAGGAGCCTCACGGCAGAGTCCTTTATGTTGGAGGTCTTCTCGAGTATCCTCACTTTTATGTTAAACCTCTCCTGCAGGAGCTTAGCGACCTTGATCCACAGCTGCTGGGTCATTTTGGGCCCGCTGGTGACGACCAAGACTAAGAGCCTGTCGTCAATTTTGTAAGCCTTGTGGTAAACGCTGTCCTTTAGTTCCTTAACCTGGGACTCCTCAATGTCTAAAAGGGCCTTCATCACGTCGACCTCAAAGGGCTCCACCTGACCGCTGTCAACTATCGACTGGCACCTGTTGCATAAGCTCCCAGTCCTCACGCAGATGTAGTCCAGCGGGATTTTCATTACAAGTCTACCCCACAAAGCTACCAACACTTTTTTGAATCTGTCTCTCCCACTACTTGCCTGGCGATATAAAAATGCCGCTTACCGACCCTGAGAAGCTCAGGATTGTGCAGGAGAGGGTCTTCCTGAAGAAGGTCTGCAGGAAGTGTGGAGCCCTCAATTCGATAAGGGCCACCAAGTGTAGGAGGTGCCACAGCACCAACTTGAGGCCGAAGAAGAAGGAGTTACCGCAGAAGAAAGGATGACCGTTTTTAGATAGGCAAGCCTATGCTCTTCAGCCTGTCCCTTATGCTCTGAGAGTTCTCCTCGAAGTAATCTATGTGAGAAGCGAGGTACTGTTTGTCGATCTTCAGCTTCCCACTACCTATCAGTTCAACTATTCCCCTCAGCTCGTCCTCGTCTTCCTCCCTGTACGCGTTGAGCTTGAGAAGGATGTAGTCCTCCAGCCTAACTACTTTGAACTTCGAAGTCCCTATCCTCTCCAGCGTGGCTGACTCCAGGATAACTTGAGGAACATAAAAGTCCTGAATGTTGTCGTAGAAGTCTATTTGCAACTCCTGTTCCCCAACTGTAGCTATTACCCTGGGGGTGTCTATCGGCGTTTTCCCGTAGTCCCAGCCTTGCGAATAGGCGAACTCCCTGATCTTGTCCTCCTCCGCAAAGGAGCTAATCTCGAGCGGGAAGAGGTCTACGTCGCTCTCCGTTCCCTTCTTGTTGAGGGCCAGGTCGACGACGGTGTCGCCTATGATCACGAAATCGCCTAGGTTTTGTCTGATCACCTCTAGTACCTTGCCCACGTCGACGAACGAAATCATTACTCTCCCTCAGACCTGAAGGATTTATTTTTATTAAAGCCGAAATCTCTCATGCCGGCGTAGCTCAGCATGGCCAGAGCGGCGGGCCGCAGAGTCTTAGGTCGCTGAAACCCGCAGGTCCCGGGTTCAAGTCCCGGCGCCGGCTTCCCCTACATCGCTAATAACCCTAATATAACCCTATTATCCTCTCACACTTGCGGTCGATTATGGCTCAAGCCCCAAAGAGGAAGGAGGAGACTTTGGGCAAGGAAATGACCGGTGACGAGGCCCTAGCTCACGTGCTCCACGAGCTGGGCATTCACGAGGTCTTCGCATCTCCCGACGTTCCGGACTTCGTCAGAGCGCGGCTCAAGGAGAAGAACGTAGAAGTCGTCGACGCGCCATCCCCGAGGGCGTCAGTTCAGTTGGCCGACGCTTACGCCAGGACCACGAACAGCCTCGGAGTCGCCTTGGTCTTCCCAGGAAGCAAGGTCCTACAGGCCGTTGATGTCATCGCGCAGGCCTTCTCAGACTCCGTGCCCCTCATGATTATCAGCACTTTAAGGTCTTACAGGGACACGGGAAGGGCAAGGATCGGCGAGCTGAGGTCGCCTGACGACGTAATGACGAGCATTGCGCCCTACGTCAAGACGAAGGAGAGGATCGTGACGATCGAGGAGATAACAGAGATAATGGAGAAGGCCTGGAAGGAAGCCCTTAGCAATAGGCCGAGGCCGGTTTACGTCGAGATAGCGGAGGACCTCTTCAGGCTGAAGGCCTACCCGCTCGCCACTGCTGGGCAAAAAGTAGAGAAGAGAACCCCTGACAAGGCTACTGCGGGTAAAGTCGCGGAGCTCTTGGTGAACTCCAAGTCCCCCGTAATCGTAGCGGGCTACGGAGTCTTGACTTCCCAGGCCTGGAGCTCGCTGAAGGAGCTGGCCGAGCTCCTGGACATCCCGGTAGTGACGACCGTCAGGGGGAAGGGCGCCATTCCCTACGAGCACCCGCTGTTCGCTGGAGAAGGGTTGGGCCTCTTCGCGTCCGAAGGGGCATCTCACTTCCTCGACAAGGCCGACGTCGTTTTGGCCTTGGGCACGAGGTTCACACAGGCCTCTACAGGGGGGTGGAGCTTCAAGTTCAAGGGATATGTAGTACACAACAACATCGACGGAGAGGACATAAGCAAGGTCTTCGTTCCTCAGGTTCCCGCCGTGGCCGACACAGACTTGTTCATTAAGGAAGTCCTGGCTAACGTGAAACAGAAAGTGAAAGAACCTGTAGACAGAGGAGCGAAGTCGGAGGTCTTCGCTTACAAGAAGTTACCGACCTCACAACCCCATTCAGGGCTTTGGCCAATCGACGTCCTGTACGCCTTGATGAAAGTGAAGTTCGACACGATCTACGTCGACCTCAGCTCGACTACCTTCGACCTCATCAGGTTGCCCATTAGCAAGCCCTTCCAGTGGGTGACCAGCGAGACGGCGTTGACCCACGTGATCGGGCCCAGTGGCGTGGCCTTGTCAAAGAACCCCAACGTTATAGGCGTCACCACTCTTGAGGGCGCGCTAAGGAACGTGGAACTAATCAGGAGTGTTAGGAATTCCGCCAAGGGCAAGCTCATAGTAATGAACGACGGCGGTTCGACCTACCTGGACACGTTCAAGAGCGACCTCCCGTCGATAGGCAGGAAGGGTAAGCCAAACTACATGGATAAGGAGTTAGAAGAGGCGCTGGGGGCCACGACAGTTGAGACTTTCGGAGAATTGGTGAGTATACTCTCACAGCACTCGGACAGGTTAGTCGTAATTAACGCGAAGCTGGCTGAGGACTTCAAGTCCGTAGTTTTGCCCTCATAAACGATTTAAGCGGAAATTAAGATCAGTAAAGCGGGCCCGTAGCTCAGCCAGGTAGAGCGGCGGGCTTTTAACCGTCGGGTGGCGGGAAGCCACCCGTAGGTCCCGGGTTCGAATCCCGGCGGGCCCGCCACATATGAATTAGACCGACGTCACTCAAGCGTAAAGGATCACGAAGCTGGACATTGTATCGTAGAAATTACCAAGTTCGAGAAAGCTCGAATGAGCTAAGACCTCATTTGGCCTTCTTTAATAGGAACTCATAAATCATCTTGATTATTTTCTGTTTGCTCGCCTTTTTCTTTACTAATATAGCCCCCTCCCTCTTAGTCCTGGGATACCTCTTGTTAAGCGGCTCGGGTTCCAGGCCCAGCTCCCTCGCGACCCTCATGAGCTCTTCAAGCGTGACCGTTCGGTTCAACTTAGGAACTCTCCTCCCTTTAGATCTGGAAGGAGCGTTAAAATACTCTAACCAAATTACGACACGGTCCTCGAGTTTCAAAAACCTCACTCCTTGATCAGGATGGCGTTAACCGTGCCTTCCTGGCCGGGCCTTGACGTGACTATTGCCTTCCCTATCTCGGTCTGGATAACGCTTCCCTTAACGATTATACCCCTTCTGGCGTACTCCCTGTTAGCGGGTGACTCTATGACAGCCGTTATCTTGACCTTTTGGGACTTCTTAGTAGTCGGGTCATATACGTTGGCGAACTGGGCGTAAACTACCCTCGCCTTGGTGTTGCCGCCCAAGACCCTCTCTATCTTTATCACATGCTTGTTGCTCAGCTTCGTTTCAGTAGGCGGTGAACCCAGCTCGAACTTCCTCTTGTCCCTGTGAGGCCTCTTGAGACCGCCAGTGATCTTCCTGAGGTCGTTGCCCTGGTAAACGGCCATTGATCGTTCCTAAGCCAGGTTCGCTTAAAAGTTTACGCACCGAACCTCCTCTGCCTCCTCTGGTAAGACCTGATCGCCCTCCACAAGTCTATTTTCCTGAAGTCCGGCCAGTAAACGTCGACGAAGAAGAGTTCGGAGTACGCTATGTGCCAGAGGAGGAAGTTGCTTATCCTAACTTCGCCCGAAGTCCTGATGACGAGGTCTAAGTCCTCGAGTTCTGGGTCGTAGAAGTACTTCTTGAAGACCTCCTCGTTGAGCGACTCGGGCTTTATGACACCCCTCTCTAGATCCTTGACTAAAGCCCTCATGGCGTCGACGATTTCCTGCCTGCCCCCGTAGCAGACGGCCAGAGTGAGCTTCCTCTTGTTGTAGTTTTCCGTAACTTTCATGAGCTTGTTAGCGAGCTCCAGGAAGTCCTCAGGCAAAGCGCTCAACTTGCCTATCACATTTACTTTAATCTCATAGTCATGAATTAGGTTACCTGTAAGCAGCTCTTCTAACCCCTTCTTGATGTAGTTAAGAACCACCTTGACTTCCGTTGACGACCTGTGAGCGCAGTTCTCGGTAGACAAAGCGTAGACCGTAACGTACTTCACGCCCAAGTCCAGGAGCCAGATTAGTACTTCCCTGAGCTTCTTGTACCCTTCGGAATAAGCTTCGTCAAAACTGGTGTAGTTTTTAGCTGCCCACCTGCGGTTCCCGTCCGGGATTATGCCGACGTGCTCGGGGATGGGGCCGTCCTTTATCTGGCGGTAGAGCCACCTCTCGTAAACGTAGTAGACCGGCCTCATTATCAGGCTCGATAGTTTCTGCATAATTCCTTGACTGCCGTGTAATACGTTACTGTGCCGATATATAACTCATCGTAGGTTATCCTCTCTTTGTCCGTGTGCTCCAGCCTCGAGTCGCCCGGCCCGTAGGCCAGGATTTCCTTAGCTATGGGCGCAAGGACGTTCATGTCGCTGGTGCCCCACTTCCTTACGGGGCTGGGCTTTAGCCCTTGGCTTATCAAAGCCCTCGAGAATGCCTTGAAGAGCGTGGAGTTAACGCTGGTCTTCACGGGAGGTAAGTGCTCCGTAAGTTCTACGTTACAACCTTCGAAAGCGTTCCTCAGGAGCTTCAGTATTTCTTCTGGGTCGTTCTTAGATGAGTAGCGAATGTCGAAGTGCACGTAAGCCTCCTCAGGGACTACGTTAATCGCGGTGCCCGACCTGAATATCGTCGGATTTATCGACGGCTTATCGTATTCGGAAGGAGGGGAATAAACCTGGATCAGCCTCTTTGCGACTTCCTCGATAACGTTACCCTTTACCGACGACGAATGGCCTCCTGAGGATCTGCATTTCACGTCGACGTGAATGACCCCCCTGTACTCTATCGCGATCCCAGTAGTGCTGGTAGGCTCGCCGATCACTACGTAATCGAATTTCTTACCGCTTATCGCTAAAGTCTTAGCTCCCCTGCTGAACCCCTCTTCGTCTGAGAGGCCTGCGACTAGGACTTCACAGCCCTCCTCCTTCATCAAAGAGGCGGCAACGATCATTGCCGATAAGGGCCCTTTGGCGTCAACCGCACCCCGTCCGTGTATCGCGGTACCGTCGTCCAAGGGCGGAATGAAGCCGGGAACCGTGTCTATGTGAGACGCTAACAATACTCTTGAGTTTGGGTTCCCTAGAAAGTGAGAACCCGTCTCGTCCATCGAATAGGCCAGGCCCAGCCTCGAAGCTATCCTTGATAAGACGTCCTTGGCCTTATATTCCTCTCCGCTCGGAGTGTAAACGGAAACTAGGTCAAGTAGCACTTCCTTTACTAGCGAGATGAGAGACTCCTTCCCTAACCGCGTCCCCTATCGCCTCCATGTCCTGAGCGTTTATGAGGTAAGGCGGAAGCAATCTTATCGTCGTGCTCCCTGCCTTAACTGCGAGAACCCTCTTGTTCTCTTGCATATACTGAAGCGCAGGGCCAGGCGGGAACCTGACGTCCACGCCGATCATTAGGCCCTTGCCCCTTATCTCCCTCACGACCTTCGAGTCTGCCAACTTCTCTTTCAATATACGCATCAACGTCTCGCCCTTGGTTCTCGCCTGCTCTTGGACGTTTTCCTCCTTGAGGACCTTAGCCGCAGCAGTCACTGCCGCCATTGCCATGGGGTTGCCTCCGTACGTACTGCCGTGATCCCCCTCTTCGAGCTTCTCCGCAATCCAGTCGGGAACGAAGACTCCGCTCACTGGAAAGCCTCCCCCAAAGGCCTTCGCGGCGAGCACGATGTCGGCTTTAATGCCGTAGTGCTGGTGAGCCCACACTTTTCCAGTCCTGCCGAAGCCCGTCTGGATTTCGTCGACTATCAAGAGGGCCCCGACCTTCTCCGTGATGGCCCTCAATTCCTTCATGAAGTCCTCCTTCGCGGGGATCACGCCGCCTTCTCCCTGGATGGGCTCGACTATCACGGCTGCTACTGTGTCGTCTATCGCCTTCAGCGAGTCGACGTTGTTATAGTCGATGAAGTACGTCTCGGGCATAAGCGGTTCGAAGGGCTCCCTGTACTTCCTGTTCCAAGTGACTGCCAGTGCACCCGCAGTCCTGCCGTGGAAGGCGTTCTTAAAGGCGACTATTTTCTTCCTTCCCGTCACCTTCTTCGCGACCTTTAGGGCGAACTCGACGGCTTCCGTTCCGCTGTTCAACAGCAGCACGTTGTCTAGCCCTTCGGGCTTCAGAGGGTCTAGCTCTTTCAGCATCTCCTCCCTTATCGGGGTCGTGAAGGAGGGGTTGAGCGTCATTATGCTGTCCATCTGCCTCCTCAAGTACTCCACGACCTTAGGGTTCCTGTGGCCCAGGAAGGCCACGCCTATGCCCGTGTGGGCGTCGACGTATTTGTTGCCCTTATCGTCGTAAACGTATTGTCCTTCCGCCTTAACTATCGTTAGCTTCCTGTCGCCGTAGAGCCTCGGGAATAGGGCCTTCACGCTTTGAACGCCTCCTGCAACTTCTTAATGAGGTAAGCCGAGACGTTGAAGTTGTTAACCCTTACGGTGTTCTTGTACTCAGGAACTCCATTGACCTCGTTGACTATGTAACCTCTCTCTGGATCCTCAAAGACGTCGATGCCGAGGAAGAACCCTCCAATGACGTCCCTTACCTTGAGGGCCAGCTCCCTCAATTCTGGGTCTATTTTGAGCGGCTCTGCCTTAGCTCCCAACGCGGTGTTCGTTTTCCAATTAGATTTGTTCACCCTGTAAATCCCGACTGGGGCTTCGTCCCCTATCACGAAAATCCTTACGTCCCTGTCAGGCTTCTTCACGTACTCTTGGATCAGATAAGCTGTCCTGAAAGGAAGGGTAGTGTAGTCCTGGTATTCCATGAGACTGTACAGGGAGTCGTCGTCCGTTGCCTTCGCGACCATCCTCCCCCAGCTACCCTCTATCGGCTTAATCACCACGGGATAGCCGAAAGACCTAGCAATTTCCATAGCCTTCTCTTTAGAGAAGGCAATAGCCGTTCTAGGAGTGGGAACTTTCGACCTTGAAAGGAAGGAAAGCGTCAGAGCCTTATTCTCGCACCTGATTAGCGTATTTGAGTCGTTCACTACTCTGAGACTTTGGCTCTCCAAGAGGATAGTAGACAGCAAAGCCCTGCTGTGGCTAACCCCCCTTTGGATTACAACGTCCATGTTATCCTTAGCCACGTTTCCTATGACTTCCGTAAAGTCCTTGATGAAAATCGGTTTTACTTCGATCCCTAGCTTCCTGGCTTCTGAAAAAAGATCCCTTTCCTCCCACCTTAGAACGTCGTAGGCTATCCCGAGGATCACTCTCCCCAGTCCTCTCCTATTTGCTCTGCTACCCTTAAAGCGAGTTTGCCGTCCTTCATGTAAACCTCAAGGAGGGCGCCACACTCGTGCTCAATCACTTCACCGGGGAGAGCGTTATCGTCGACCTGAACGTCGCCGCCGCAGACTGGGCACTTAAGCACGACCATTTCGGTCTTACCGAGATCTGAGCGTATACTATTAAGTTATAAGCTCTTCGATCCCCTTCAGCTCTTCAGTACCATGTCCTTAGAATGATCGTGCTGTTGGTCGAAATTATCCCCTGGACAGACCTGATTTCGTCTATCGTCCTATTTATAGCGGTTATGTTGGGCCCCCTAATGAACGCTACGATGTCGTACTCTCCCGTGGTCTCGTAAACCGTCTCAACGCCCGAGATCTTGACCAGCTTCTTAGATATCTCGGGAGCCGGTATCTGTGGGCTAGTCTTCACGAAAACGAAAGCCCTTATCTCGTTCTCGAGCTCGTAGTCTATCGTGAACCTCTTGATCACGCCGTGCGAAATCAGCTTGTTGATCCTCTTCCTGACGGCGGCCTCGCTTATGCCCACTTGTCTAGCCAGCTCTGTGTAAGATATCCTAGCGTCGGACTTCAGTAGCTCTATGATCTTCAGGTCGGTGGGGTCTAGCTGCATCTCACTCGATCACCGTCCCTTTTCCGCCCAGAGCGTTCGCTATCGGATCCTCCACCAGGCCGTTACCAATAACCACTCTCTTGACCCCAGACGAGACGGCCTCAGCCGCCATTAGCAACTTCCTGTTCATCCCAGGGCCAATCTTCATGGAGAGTTCCTTCGCTTGCTCGGCGGTGAGCCTCTCCACGACCTTCTGGTCGACAAGAACCCCGTCGACGTCTGTGAGCAGGAGCAAAGTCTCAGGTTTCAGCTCTCTCGCTAAAGCGAAAGCCATTTGGTCACCATCGACGTTCAACAAACTAGGCTCGGTGGGGTCGTAAGCGAGTGGAGCCACCACAAGCACGTCGAACGCGTTGAGTAACTGCCTCAGAAGGTCTCCGTTGACGCTAGTTATCTTACCCGTGTAACCCCCTTCTATGATCCTCTTTTTACCCCTTTCATCGATTATCATTATCCTCTTCTTCCTTTCCGCTATCACCGACGGGCCGTCGGCACCCGAAATGGCTAGGGCCCTTCTCGTTGTGGACAGCCTCTCCACGATGTGCCTGCTTATCGAGCTCATCACCATAATGAACACTTCCAGTTCCTCCTTGGTCGTATACCTAGACCTTATTCCCTCTGGCGATACGACGAACTTCGGTTCAATTCCGAGCTTCTTGCTCGTCTCAGTTACCTGATCCCCGCCGCCGTGTACGAAAACGACCTTCCCTTGGTACCTCCTTACGCTCTCCACCAATTTATCGAAGTTGTTCTTTATGACCCTGCCTCCGGCCTTTACTATGAGCATGTCAAGCTGGTCTTAGAGGCGGAATTTTTAGGCCTTCGTCCTCCGGCCATCCCCTCGACACGTTGAAGGCCTGAACCGCTTGTCCAGAGGCGCCCTTCATGAGGTTGTCTATCGCCGAGAACACGGTGATCCTCTTGACCCTAGCCTCTATGGCGAAACCTATGTCGGCGAAGTTACTGCCTATGACGAACTTGGTCTCCGGCAATTGGTGAATCCCTCCCCTAATGATCCTCACGAACTTCTTGCCCTTGTAGAACTCGACGACTTTCTTCCAGAACTCGATTTCCTGGACGTCGGACGACAGCCAGCCGTGAACTGAGGCGAATGCCCCCCTTATGGAACTGACGGCATGAGGTATCAGGCTGACTTTCACTTCCCTCCTGGCGATGAGTGAGAGTTCCTGTTCCGCTTCAGCCGCGTGTCTATGACCGTCGGCCTCATAGGGCCTTATCGTGTTCTCCCTCTCGGGATGATGGCTCCCTTCCTTCGGCTTCATCCCTCCCTCGCTGCTCCCGACCTTCACGTCGCTGATCAAGTAGTAGTTCTCCAGAACCCCTGAAGTCACTAAGGGAGCGCCAGCCAAAATAGTGGCTGTAGCGTTGCAGCCTGGGGAAGCGATCAGCTTAGCCCCTTTCAATTCGTCGTAGTGAAGTTCTGGGAGGCCGTAAACCGACTTCTTCAGGAGGTCGGGGTACGGGTGCTCGTAACCGTACCAGACCTTGTACTGCTCTGGATCCTTCAGCCTGAAGTCCGCGCTTAGGTCGATCACTTGCAACCCCATTTCGAGCAGTTTCGGGACGTAGTCGAGGGAGACCTTATGAGGGAGGGCAAGGAACACGGCGTCAGCCTTCTCCCCCACTTTATCCCAGGAGAACTGCGAGAAGGTCAGGGTAGTGAAACCCCTTAGGTTCGGGTGGACTAGCGTGACCGGCTTCCCCGCCCACTCCCTGGAAGTAACGTAAGTGACCTCGACTCTGGGGTGAATTAAGAGTAGTCTAAGCAGCTCTCCACCGGTGTAGCCAGAGGCCCCGACTATCGCTACCTTCACTTTGTCCGAGCTCATCGAAGGGTAAATTATAGCCTGATATTATAATGGTATCTCAAGGAATGTCGGCCGACCAGGAGGACCTGAGGAAGTTCGTCGAGGAGAAGATCGCGCAATGCAAGAAAGAATTGGAAATCTACGAATACCTGTTGAGCCTAATCGAGACAGGGGATCTCAAGCCCTCTAACAAAATTACGAAGGGGATGAACGAGGTCGTTAAGTCGAGCAAGGGTGAAGTAATAGCTGACATATATTACTCTCCCCCAAGGGTAAAGGTCATCGTAAAGAAGAGGACGAAGCTGCCTAAGCAGTTCATGAACGTCATAGAGAAGGTTCTCCAAACTGAGAAAGAACGCGATAAAATAGAGTTTTACATAAACTCTGAAAACGAGGTTCTGAAGGAGATAACTATAGACAACGTCAACGACGACATTACGTATCTCAAGGTCACCTCTGCCCTAAAGCCGATCCTTGAAAGATTATGATGCGAATGTATCCAGCCTGACTAGGAGCGGCCTAGGGTCGTTAGCGATCCTCACTAATGCCTCCCCTCGTTTAAGGTACATCACCTTGTTGCGTATGTCCTCGTCGGAGATTATTACGAACCTCCCCACAACTTCCTCCCAGAACTTCCTGTCGCCGTTGCTTAATACAACGTGATTAGATACGTTGTCCAGTATTTTGTCCTCGAAACCCTGGAAGTCCGAGACGTTCTGGGTAGCGATGAACACCGCGACTCCATGGCCCCTTCCGCGTTTTATCATGTCGAGGATTAAACCCCTCCTCATTTGCTCCCTACTGAACGCCGTCCAGGCCTCGTCAAGGACGACGATGACCCGGAGCCCCCTGTCCACCGACTTACGGAAGTAGCTGTAGATTCTGGTCAATAACGAGAGCATCACGTACCTCTTGGCCTCCTCTACAGTGAGCTTCGACAGGTTAACTACCAGGATATCCCTCCGCTCCTCCAACTCCTTGGGGTTGAAGGGATAGCCGGACTCGAGCTCCCTAACTATCGAGACTACCTTGCGCAACCTAGCCTTCGTCGCCTCTCCGACGTCCTCGGCCTCCAGTAGCCTCAGCACGGAGCTCCAAGAAGGAACGCCTGACTCGAGCGACTCGGCGAGGACTTTGTATAACACGGAAGACGTGTCCTCGTCCAAATCGAAAGAGCTGGCTATGACGTCCTCTATCGCCCTCGCCTTCAGTTGGGGAACCGGTTCCTCGAGTTCCAGCACTCCAGGGCACCAAACTAGCGGGTTGAAGACTCTGAAATGTACGCCATACTTCACCAGCCTTTCAGTTATGTCCCCCTTGGTGTCAAACAATACGACGGGCACGTTGTAGCTCGAACGTATCTTGACAGAAGTAGAGATGAGGAATTCCGTCTTCCCGCTACCAGTAGGCCCCAACACGAGTAGGTGGGGGTTTACAGATTTCTCCAAGTTCCACAGAACTAGCCTATCGGTATAGAGCTCCGTTCCTACGAAGACGCCTTCACTTATCATATCTGGGTCTGGATACTTGGTGAACACGAAGGGAGTGATCAAGGGTAAAACCGAGGGCAGAGCCACCTTTAGGTCGCCCGAGCGAAAAAAGAGGGCGTCGAAAACTTCGTCCGGCGAGGCGCTCCTGACCTTGAGGCTCAACCCTGAGAGGCCTTTCTTAAGAATTTCTGCCTTCCCTTCGACCTCCTCCCTCGTCCCACCGCTCACCAGGAAGAACAGTTTATACCTGAAGGGCGATTCGCCCTCTTCTATTTTCCTCAGTATTTTCTCCAAGAGCCTTATTTCCGAGCGGATCCTCTCGTTTGAAGGGTCGTTTTCGGCCTGGACTTTCAAGTTCTGCAACTTGTTCTGAACCCTCGAAACGAATTCCTTCTTGTCTATCGACTTACGGACGACTACGACGTTAACGTTGTCCACGGAGTCCAGCACTCTGTTGTAAGCGACGACCAGGTTCCTGAGCTCGGAGTCGCCCACGTCCCTGTAATCGAAAGGAATTTCGTCGATAACCAGAGCCTTAACGAGGTGCTCTCCCATCCTCAAGAGGTCGCCCTGAACTTCAACCCCTTTGACAGCGGTCTCTCTCTTCAGGAACCCTTGTAGGTATCTCGAAAGCTTCGATAGTTTATTTTCTTTTATTAAATAAAGTATTATTAATGTGGTCGCCACCGCCCCGAGCCAGGGGCTTCTGAACAGGATAGCTAAAAACAGGGACAGTAATATAACCGTCTCGAAACTCCCTAGCTTTAGTTTCACACCAGGACTACAAGTTAAAGAGGGAGTGGGAGTGGGGCGTTACAATTCGATGTTAGCGTGAACTAGTCTCAGATCCTCTTCGGTTTTCTTCAGCCTTATCATCAGTTCGGCCACGATTCCGTCCAGGACGATCATCGCGGTGTCCTCGAAAAGCGTGCCCAAAGGCGCTAAGGGCTCGGTTATCCCCAGGATTTGCCTCGCGAAGTAGTCCGTTTCGTTGGAGTATTTGGTTCTTCCCGGCACCTCTATAACCAGGTCGGCCAGCTTCCCAAGCGGGCTGTCGGGGTAGCTCGTTATCGCGACCAGCCTAGCCTTAGCCTCTTTAGCCGCCTCGGCCGCCGTGACTATCAGCTTGGTCTTGCCGGAGCCGGATATAGCAACGACAATGTCCCCCTCGCGTATAGCGGGCACAATGGTTTCCCCCAACACGTAAGCGTTGTAACCCAAGTGGAGGAGCCTCATCGCGAAGGCCCTGCCAACCAACCCACTCCTCCCGGCCCCCATAACGAGGATCCTGCCCTGCTTGTTCGGGTAGAACTCGACCAACATGTCAACGAACTTCTCCAGCTTCTTGACGTCGAGCCTCCTTACGGCGTTCATTATGAAGCCGGTTATGTCCATCATGGTCTTGATTGAAATCGATGAGGGCACCTCCTCGAGAGAGCTACCCAATTATCCTCGAATTTCACTTACTTCCTTCACTTAAAAATTGTGCTGGGCCTCTTAGCTGTACTATAGCTTCGCTGTCTAGGGAGGTCTCACCTTATATATTCGCAGAAAGCCAGTAGCTAAGTAGTGTCGCTCAGGTGGACGCCCAAGTGGACAACGAGGAAGGTAGAACACGACGGAGCTGAGGTCGAAGCGTGTTTCGACGAGACGACGAAACTCTACGCCTGCCCGATTTGCGTGCCCCAGTGCAGAAGCGGGGGTCTGAGCAACGAGGGCTCGTACTTCTTCAGCGAGGACGACCTGGTCGAGCACTTGAAGGCCCACAAAACGGCTCCTTGGCGCGCTAGGAAGACAGATATTGAGGAGGACGAAACCGAAGAAGAGGAAGAGGAAATTGAGGAGGAGTGACGCCAGCTACGTTAAGGTCGTGGGGGCCTTAACTAAGGACGTCATTTCGGGCGAAGTGAGGACTGGAGGGGGGGTTTTCTATTCCAGCCTGGGGGTGGCCTCAACCAAGGTTCCCGTTAACGCGATCGCAGTGACCAGTCCAGGGGAGCACGTGGAGCCTCTGAGGGGGATCGCCGCAAGCCTCGTTGTTATCAGGGGGAGGGAAGCCGTTTTCGAAATCAGGCTCAACCCTACCGGCGGAAGGGAGCTCGTACTGGTTAGAAGACCGAGGCCCGAGCTGATCGTTGGGTCGTACGGTGAGTGGGTCGTGGCCAATCCGGTCTGCGGAGAGATAGGGCACGCCGAGGGCGACAGGCTTTACATAGACGTCCAGGGCTTCGTAAGGGTCTGCAAGGAGGGCGAGAAAGTCGAGGTAAATCGCAGGGCGAGGCTCCCGGCGAAGGTCAGGGGAGCACACGCCAACTACTCCGAAGTCCCTGACGGAGGCCTGCCCGGCAAGGAAACGCTGGTGTCTTACGACGAGGACGGCTTCGACCTGATATTGAAGGGGGAGGGGAAGTACAGGATAAAGCCGGAACGTTTGGGGGAGCACTCCGTCGGGACGGGCGACTTCCTGTTGGGGGCCTACGTGGGCTTCAGGGCGCTGGGGATGAGGCCGCTGGACGCCGCGAGGCTGGCGCAAAGGAACTTGGAGGAGTTCAGCACTCTAGGGCCAGTCGAATGGACTCGCAGAAACTTGGGTTATTCCATCTCATGAACCTTCCGCACACCTTCACGTTTTCGGGCAAATTCCCCTCTCGGAGTGTTCCCTCGACGAGTAGGGCGTACTTCGTTACCCTGTACCTTTCGGTCAAAGACTCCCTGTCCAGGTCGATGTTCAGGGCCCTCTTAACGTCGCTCTTCACCCTGTCCCAGCTGGGCGGTAAGCCGTGAAAGTAGGTCTCGACGTAGAGGACGTGATGGTCGCCCGTGGGCATTCGGAGAACTCTCGTGAAAAGCCTGGAGGTGTCGCCGCTTATCAGCGCGTCCCACGGCCTCTTCCACTCCTTAATTATGGCTATTATCTGCGCGACGCTCACGTAGTCCCCCTTCCAGGCCATTCCTAACTCGGGGGGCGGGGCGGCCACGTACAAGTTTTCGAACTCCAACGTCGCTCCAGAAGAAGTGACGACCTTGTTCCCGACCACTCTCTTCGCCCTGGCCCTGAGCCAGTCGTAGTGCTCGAAGGCGGGGAAAACAACGTACTTGATCCCCTCCAGGGTGAGCCAATTCGGGCAAACCCCTCTGCACACCCTCTCGTCGAGGTAATGCTCTCTCTCGTAAACCACGTTCGGCCGGAACTCCTTGAAGCTGAAGCCGCCGCAAACCGCGTCTGAAAACACGGGAAAACCGGGAACCTTCGCTAGGCCTAAATCGACCGGGGAGTGAACCCCTCCCAGCTCGCTCTTTTCCTCGATTAGCTTAGCTTTTACGCGCTTAGCGACGGTGAGGCCTACGACTCCCCCTCCCACAACGACATCCAAGGACTAATCCGAGAGGTAAAGCGGGAACTCAAACCTCTAAAACCTGAGCCCCTTGATCTAGAGGCCCCCTGTAGCCGGCGACGCCCAGGGGAAAAGCCTCGAGCTCGTACTTCCCTGATATCACGCTCTCTATCGCCCTCTCTGCGTCGTGCCAAACGTGGAAGACGGCCCTCCTAACTACTCCTTCCTCCTCCATTTCCACGTAATAGTACTCGCCCTCCAGGCCTAGGTCCATAACTACGTCAACTTTCACTCCGTATTTAGCGAACAACCTCTCTATCGAGGCCAACCCCAAGTATGGAGTGTAGTTAGGCGAAACTATCAGCCTAACGTAAACCACGTATTCCTCGCTTTAGCGTTCCACGGCTTATTAACGCTAAGTCGGATGGATTCGCGTGAAAACGCCCATAGGTCAGTCCGTGAGGCAGTGGGCGGGGATCTTCGTGGTCTGCGAGGATTACGAGTGCTCCGCCTCCGTGAGGGATCAGTTAGCGAAGCTGTACAAGGACTACAACGTATACGTCGTCGACCTGAGTTCGGGGGAGAGAGTGAAGGCAGTTGACCTAGACCCAGACTTGGCTGATTGGGACAAAGGTTATGCGGTTGTAGTAGAAGCTCCAGGAGTCTAAGTCAAACTTAAATGAAGCTACGAGAAAGATAACTCGGGCCCGTCGTCTAGCCTGGTTAGGACGCCGCCCTTACAAGGCGGAGGTCCTGGGTTCAAGTCCCAGCGGGCCCACTTCTACTGTTTCTCGATAAGTGGGATAAGGCCTAGTAAAATCCGGATACGCATTCTATGTGAGGAGGTTTGGTGAGACGAACGCGCAACGTTTAGTGGCAGTCCGCGATCTTATATTTCTGGCCGGCTCCTGGCGACGTATTCAACGTCTTACTGACCCAGGAGGATCGAGTACGTCGTACAGGCTATCGCTAGCGTCGCAATCGCTGAGTCAGCCCGTCTTTCCTACCGCTCTGGGGTCAAGGTTAGCCCGCGATTTCGAAGCCCAGGGTCGATATCGAAACGAACACTACTGCGGAAGCGAGCCCTGGGAAGAGGCCGAGATCTGAGGCTGAGGCGACGGCTAGCGGTTTGGAAGGGTTGACCGCGAAAGCACCCTGAATGAGCCCGCAACCATTCGGCGACACCTCCAGCTCCGCCACCACTATTCCCGAGTGAAGGAGGAGGGACGCTGAGAGCAGGGCTACTGCGTCTCCTACGAGTGCAGGCCGCGTAGAGCCGGAGAACTGAACAGGTGAGGGTGCTACAATAAGGGCGAACCCTACGCCGTGAGAGGGGCCAGACAGCGTGTAGTTGCGGACGCCTTTAGTCAGCCCAAGGGCGGTCAGGTGATAGGGCTAGAACGCGTGAAGCGGAGCCCCGAGACGGTGGCCGAAACGCAGTATGCGTCATGTCCGGTCGCCGACACGGGCTTACTACCGTTCAAGACGATCTAACGCGTCTAGCAAAGTCGGGATGGCTCCGAGACATCGACGCGTTTGCAGTCAAGCCAGGGCCTCGTCGATTTTATCGGGGCTCTGGTCTACCGTACTGGGTGCGACCAACGTGGGGGGCTCCCGCGCGCCCTCACCGCTCAACCCAGTTCAAGTTATGAACCTACAGAAGGCTTAAGTAAGCGAGCTTAGCGATAGCGAGTTCTGGTGGCCGCCTGCGACGCGAAGGAGATCAGAATCGGCTTCCTGCCTTACTTGTACGACAGGCAACCGAGGTCGTCCGCCCCTCGGAAGTAGCCGAAGTATGGAATCCTGCCGCTTCCTCGCCAAAAGATAAGTCGGTGGATTTCGGCGAGGTTCCAGAGAAGGTTATCCCAATACTGATTGCGCGGTAAGAGGAATAAGGCAACCGAACGCTGGGGCCGCGATTACTGGTGTGGGCAACACCACGGCGGGCTACATGTCAATCGTGGCAACTGGCTATACGGCCTTCGCGCAACCTTCAGGGTCGGAGGTGCGCGGCTTTGGTCGACACAGTTACAGGCAGATACGCGCTGACATGAATAACTGAATCGCGGATTCCATCCTGCTGTCCTTCACAGCGAATGAGCGAAGCTTGACTCAAGGGGACAAACGGTCGAAAGAGGAACGTCGGAAAGTGTAAAAAATAAAAAATTGTTTTAACTTATTTTCCTTAGCACGAGTATTAGAGCTACTATAGCTATTATTAGCGCGATTATTCCCACTATCAAGCCCGCGTACATCAGCCCTTGGCTGGACTTCAGCTCTGAGCTGAGGCTGGAGACCTGAGACGACAGCTGGGAGATCTGGCTGTTCAGCGTGGATATCGACGAGTTCAGCGCCGCCATCTGGGAACTCAAGGAGCTGATCTTGGCCTGGGTGGAGGACAGCGTTGAGTTGAGGGACTGCAGGCTCTGGGTCAGCGAAGCCAACTGCTTGCCTAAGGTCGCCAGGCTCGCGTTCAGCGAGCTTATCTGAACGCCGTAGTTGGGCATGACGGAAACGGGGAGGGCGACCTGAGCGGAGCTCCCTTCATAGGTTCCCTTGATCACTATCTGACCACTCGTGGGGACAGCGGCGTTAGGAACGTTGAAAGTCACGTTGTACAGGCCGTTGCCGAGTGAGGTCACACTACCGGTCACGGTGCTGTTGCCTATATAGAGCACGCCCGATATTGCGGCACCGCCTACAGGGCTTCCCCTATAGGAGGCCTGAACGACTACCGACAGCGACGCTCCGGCCAGAGCGGTCACACTTGTGGGCTGGCTCCCAGCAGGAACTCCGTTAACATAGACGCTGACAGGAGTTAGGACGAGCGTGCCGGGATAGACCTTTAGCGTCACGTAGTAGGTGCCGGGGCCGGTAACCGTCACCAGCGTGCCCTGGGGTGAATATCCCTGCGGCGAAGCGACCACCCTGAAGGTCGCCGTGACACCCGGAGCCGCGGGAACCTGAAGGGTGACCATCCCGCTCGCATTTGTGACACCGCTGGACACCAGGGCACTACTCGTCGAGTTGGTAGCTACTACAGGCACGTTGGGAATCGGCACACCAGTCAGTCCGTTCACCACAGTGACGACGACGTTAGCGACACCAGGCGCCCAGTACACTTGAACGCTAGCGGCAGCCTGCGAGCCGACCAGGACAACTATGGTGTAGTACCCCACGGGGAACTTGCCACTAGTCGTATTTGGCCACGGGAACAGGGTAGCATTCAGCAAGCCGTTGGCCGGAATCTGGAAGTTGTTAGTGTAAACGATCGCGTTGCCGGGGTTGTACACGTAGACAGTAGCCACTTGCCCCGCGTAAGCCGTTGCATTCACCGTAAGGACGAGCTTCTGACCAGCAGTGAAGCTCTGCCCGTTCACTGGGCTTATTATCTGGACGCCTCCGACTGAAGCCCCAACACTCACGATCGGTACTAGTCCAGCTAACACCAATATCGATAAGAGGTAAGCAATAACCCTATTCAAGCGGTTCACCCCAAATTCAGGTTTGTCTTAAAGAAAAGGAGAAAAAACATTACCTTCATACCACGGTCGTGTTGATGAAGACGTTGGTGAACACTATCTCTGCCGGGTACAGCGATATCACTGGGCCTCCGGCGAACGGCACAGCGAACATCGTCACAGTGTAGTAGCCGGTGCTGAGAGCGCCGATCTGCGAGAACTGGACTGGGACTTGCGCCACCACTCCTGGGCCTATTACTGGCACGGGCACTACGGTCTGGAAGTTCACGAGGACTGGCGTTCCAGCGGTAGCGGCCTTGCCGGCCTGTACCACCGTAGCGATGTAGAACACGTAGGTGTAGTTGATTATGCTGGTCACGTGGATAACTATGTACTGGTTGGTCGGCGTTAACACGTAGGTAGTGTTGACCACTTCAACGGCCTTATTGGCGTTGGGCCAAGGTACTGGTGTAGTGACTGGGGCTATCCTTATCGGGGTGATGTTGTAGGCGGTTATGTAGGTCTTGAGAGTCAGGGTGCTCATAGTGGCGGGATCCTTAACGGTCACGTACATGGTGCTGTTGTAGCCGTAGATTTTGCCTGCGAAGGAGTACACAGGCAAAGCGAAGTTCGTGGCAGGGCCTAGGGTCACGACGTTATTGCCTAACTTAACTGCTAGGGTGCCATTGCAGACCGTGCCGTTCTGGTAGAGGGCTCCAGGCTTGCTGATCACCAGCGTTATCGGGGTGCCGTTGAATATTCCGCTGTTGGGCGTGGTCTCAGGAATGGTCGGCAGCAGGTTATCAGGAAGCGCCTTACTGATCTTGCCGTTGATCATCACGTTGGTCGACTTGTTGGTAGCGTTGTAGTAGACGTAGTACTTGTTGCCGTAGTGGTCCACTATAGTCACGTTGGTTACTTGTAGGTTAGCAACTACGCCCGCCTGGGCCTTGGCGAGGAAGGTGTCGTTCAGGCTGATCATTGGCTGGACTGCAACGCTCTGGGCTAGGGCCACTGGCATTCCCGCTGTGGCGTTGACGTACTTGGCAGTCAGAACGTAGAATATCGCGGCAGGCTTAACTGCGACAGGGGATATCGCGGACACTCCTCCGAAGCATATCTTGGCAGTGGCTGTCGCGTGGGTTATGTTGTCGTAGTAGGTTACGTACAGGCAGGAGCCGTCGAGCTGGCTCACGCTACTGAGGTTCAGCACCTTGAGGAGGCCTTGGACGCTCAGTACAGCGTTGTAGGCTCCGGTGCAGCTGCCGTTCTCGTTGAACACTCCGCTCTGGAACAGCGTCGTCACGTTAGTGCCGGTCAGGTAGACCTTCTCCCTAGTGCCGTTCGGGAACACTACTGACATCGAGACTATCTTGCCGACGCCCACAGCGTAGGGCTTCGCAGAGGCGCCGAACAGCGTGTAGGAGTTGGCCACGAGGGTCACGGAGTTGGTGCCTATCGCCAGCTGAGCAGGGTACGGGGCGGCGTAGTAGGGCTCAATTATCTGTACCGGGACGTTGAGCTCGTACAGCGGGACGAACTTGGGTGCATTGACGGTCAGCGTCGCGTTGGGTATAACTACCGTCGTGGAGAGCTGCCAGTAGTTCTTGGGGAACAGGTACTGCACGGCGAAGTCTCCCGCTGTGAAGGTCAGGGTGATCCTGGTGCCCACAGTCATGTTGGGCGGCAGCACTACTACCAAGGTGTTGGCCGGGCCGTAGTAGATGCCTGGGTTGATCGTTGCTCCGTTAGCTCCAATGCCGTAGTCGAACTGGTACCTAACGTACAAGGTGACGTTGAAGTTGGGCGTGGGCACAGCGCTGTTGGGTGCTGGTGTTGGTAAGATCACTGGCGCGTAGGCGTAGTAGTTGTTGTTGACCTGGTACACTCCAGGGGCTAAGGTCCAGTTCACGGGGACTCCGTTGGGTAGAGTCACGCTGATGCTCATCCCGCCGGGGACGTTGCTCTGTATGGTGTAGTTGCTCAGGCCCAAGTAGTTGTCGATGGCGTAGGTCGCGTTCGAAGTGCTAGCGTTGAGGTATGTCCCGCCGACGAAGTATCCCTGTGACTTAGTGGTTATGTTGTTGTAGAACTTGAACGCAGCCGTGGTGTTGAGAGCTGCTCCAGACACGTACTTCATTCCAAACACGTTAGCGGCTAGTATAGGCGTAACGTTGAGGGCGTAAATTCCGTTGTAGTAGCCTGTGTCCAAGACGTCGTCTGGGCTCCTGAAGTTCGCCCATATTGCGTTGTTACAGGTGAGAGAGTTCGGAGTAACACTGCTAACTGTCAATGAAGGTGGTATTATTAGAGCCCTGAAGTAGGAAGTTCCGTACATAGGATACCATTCGTTGTTATCGCTGATATACGCCGCACCTTTCACGTAGACTATCGTCTGGTTCGTCCACAAGCCGAGCGTGACGAGTGCCTGGTAGAACAACTTCGGATTAACGGAAAGAGTTGCAGGCAACGTTGTCGGAGATATCTGCTGAACTGCTGGCAAGTGACTGTTTTGGACTATCTGAGCGTAAATTAACGGCAGGTTCGAGAATATGCCGTTAGAGGATCCTCCGCTAGAAAGCTTGGTAGTGTTAGTGACATTTACAACGATGCCCTGGCCTGTTACATACTCTATATTAGTGACGGTCACAGGAGTTCCATTCGTGAACACGTAAGTATAAGGTATGCCACCTATCTTTTTCGTCATCACTTCAGTATTGATAATAATCCCGGTCAGGGCGCTACCGTTTAAGTACGGGTAGGCCGGAGTAACTAAGGTGCCCTGGACGGATATCCAGTCCGACTCGTAGTCGTACCCGTGTGGGATGTTCAAGAACGAGAACGTGCCAAAGACGTTAACATAGCTGTTGGCCGTGTACTGCTTAATCGTGTCGTTCCCAGTAAGCGTGAACAGCATCTGTAAGCCGTTGCTACCAGGCGGGGTAGTGAACAGCATCCCGTTGTAGTTGTTGTTGCCCGCTGGAGTGTAGGCGCTTGCCGGAAACTCCTCGTAGGAGGTCGTCGCAATCGTCGTAGTTATTGGTATGGGAGTAGGATTGAGGTGCGGTTTGACTGGTAATAATACAGACGGTTCTTGTACAAGTGCTTTTGTGGTAGCATTGTACCAGTACAAGTTAGTGATATTTAGTTTGGTAGTGGTACCGTTTATGTAGACTGGGTACACTGGAATATATGCGAAAGTGGCTTTACTATTATTATAAGTTAGTGGCACTGATATATTGTACATAGGGCTCAGGCCAATTACATCCCTAACCGGTCCATTAATGTACACGAAAGTCAGCCCAAAGGCAGATACATTCATTATGTTTGTTGTGTTCAAAGTTGAGGTGTACGTCCCTACGAGCGCATAGGACGGAATCTGTGAACCCTGGGTTGAACCTGGTAGCCTTCCTGTTGGGAAGATCTCTTGTATCGTAGGCTTGTTATTACCCTGCACAGTCAGTATTACTATTGTATATCCCAACAGGAAGGAGCTGTTTACTGTCCTGCTTCCCGTGAAGTTGAAAGCCCCTACCGTCGGCTTGAGCTGGGCCAACTGGTCGGCGGAGTAGATGTCCACGGCCCTATAGAAGTAGACCGTCACTGGCCCTGGGCCGGTGAAGTTGAGCTGGTAGAGGTAGAGGGTGGTGCTGGAGCCCAGTGGGTTATAAACGGTTACGTTTATGAGCGACCTCCCCCAGCCCACTGGCTGGTTGTTCATCATCTGGTTGTAGATCTTGGTTATGGTGATGGGGGCGAAGAGGACCGCGTTCTTCGAAGGGGCGTTTATCTGGGTGGGGGCGAAGACTACTGGGCTGACGGTGACCTGAGCGGTTATGCTGTACTGCTGAAGCTTAGTCGGGGTGATCAGCAATCCGTAACCCGTCCACTGGTTGAGGGTGTAGTAACCGGTGCCGTTGTTGAAAGTCAGGACGTCGGCGGTGATCACGTTAACTGTCTGGTTCGTGTAGACGAACTTCCCGGAGGCGTTGACCAGGTAGGGGTAGGTCTGGTTGACCAGGTTTATGCCGGTAGCGAGGTAGACTTGGTTGATAAGCTTGGCCGCGGAGTAGGAATAGCCTTCAGTCGCGTCGAGGCCGTAAATCAGCACGACCGCCTGAGCCGCGGGGGAGTAGTAGTAGCCGAGCTTGCTGGGGCTCGTGACTTTTGTAAGGTTGCCGTTCACGATGACGGAGTTCGAGTAGGAAACGTTCGACAGGCTCACGGTGAGCTTTGTGGCCTCGAAGGTCTCGTTGAGCTCTTGTGCAATCACCCCAGAGGCCGCGGGAGTGCCCAGGTTTACGTTCGTCACCACGACCGCGAACACGTAGGGCAACTCCAGGGGTACAATGTAGGTCTGCGGGGAGCCCGATGCCGCATTAACGGTGGTCGTTATTGGCACTAACCCAACGATTAAGCTAAGGAAGAACAGAGATACTAGAGCTAGACCTAGAGCTTTATTCATAGCACTTCTGACCGAAGGAGAGGATAAGGGGTTTATAAAGTGGCGTATACACTTGTATACTTTTCCCCTCCTCTACGCGAACGAAGTCTCGACGTAGCGGGACAGGGTTTTTAGGGGTGTTACTTAGGGGCTTGAAAGCTTAAGTAATACCGACTCGCCCTCAACCTTTTTAACAATTCGACTACTTGCTCGTGACCTAGAATGTTTAACAGGAAGGCTTATACGACTTTGGCCTTGTTGTTGTTGGCCGTCCCTCTGTTGGCTCTCGGCGTCATCCAGGGCTTAGCCGCGAACAATCCGGGGCAGGCCAACATGCCCGTAATAACGCTTACGTACGTCTCGTCCACGCCCCAGTTCCCTGTCCCCGTCAACAACCAGGGCTACACCCCGTCGAACGCCGTGATATCGGTGAACGGACAACAGCAAGAGGTCGCCCTTCAGCCGTACTCGTATTCCATCGTAAACGTGAGCCTGAGCCAGGGGGCTAACGTGATCCAGCTCGGCAGGGAGAGGCTCCTCGTGACCTACAACTACAGCTCAAACGCGGTGAACCCCACAGCTTATATCAACGGGTCCAAGCAACTGATAGTCGTGCAGAACGTGAGGCCTGGATCCTACCTCTACTTTAAGCTGACAGTCTCCCTTCCCAGCAACGCGTTCTTGGATCCGAGGCCCCCTGTGACCGACATGGAGGTCGGGCCGACCTACAGTGCGTTCTTCAACTACAACCCTATGTCGGCCCCCAACGTCGTCAACTACGCTGTCTACGTGCCCCCTGGGATATCCCAAGGGCTGTACCAGGTTTACTTCCCAGTCAACGTGGTGAGTTACGTCGAGGTCTCGGGCGTCTACGTCCAGCAGCAGGTGGGCTTCACTTGGGCGGTCGCCTTCATAAACGTGACCTACGGGCTTGCGCCCTTCTCGCAGACCAACTCCACTAAGCCTGTGGGCGCAGGTGAGTTGGCCCAGTTCGTGATCCCCAACTTCGACGCGACGAAGACCTATTACTTAATCGCGGGGTCTCAGGTTTACCAAATAGGCCCGTTGACTACGTCTTTCAACGTTTACGGCTACACGGGTACCGCGACTTACTACGGCTCCTCCCGAGTGGAGGTCGCCTACTCTAGCAACGGCGTGTTGGTCTACGTTCCGAACTATCAGGGGCCGGTCAGTTTGTCGACTTCTCCTACCACCACCGTGACTACCACGACAACATCGACGACGACGAGCACAACTACTACAGCGACGACAACTACTTCGACCACGAGTACCACGACGACTAGTACGACTTCGACGACGACGACAACCTCTAGCGCAAGCACTACTACGACCGCAACTCAGTCTTCGACAACGAGTACGACGACCACCAACACGACTACTACTACCGTCATCGTGCCCAGCACCACCACCCCGGTCTCTTCAGTCACGCCTTCTGCTACCACTACGAGCCCATCGTTCCCGATAACTTACGCAGTTGTCGGGGCGGTAATCGTAATCGTGATCGTAGCGGCTGTTGCCCTGCTCCTGAGGAAGTAACGCAGTTTTTAGCTCAGGCTACTTTCTTTCCTTCACTGCACCTCCGCTGAGCTGTGAGGAGGCTGACCTGAGCCGAGCGGTGAGGGGCTCTCACTTTTATTTTGATAAAACCCCTTAGAGACCGTGGCCGACTACAGGGTCAAGGACATCAAGCTAGCCGACCAAGGGAGGAAGCAGCTAGAGTGGGCGGAACTTCACATGCCCGCCCTGATGGAGATAAGGAAGAGGTTCGAGAAAGAGAAGCCCCTGAAGGGGCTGAAGATTTCCGCCGTCCTCCACGTGACTAAGGAGACGGGAGTCCTGGTCAGGACCTTAATTGCCGGAGGTGCTGAGGTCGCCCTCGCGGGGAGCAACCCCTTGTCGACGCAGGACGACGTCGCCGCCGCCTTAGCGGAGGAAGGGGTCAAAGTTTTCGCGTGGAAGGGGGAGAGCGAGAAAGAGTACTGGGACAACATCAGGGAGATATTGAAGTACAACCCCGACGTGGTGATGGACGACGGGGCAGACATGCACGCCCTGATCCACCAGGAGTACCAGGACCTTAAGGTCCTTGGCGGGACCGAGGAGACGACCACCGGAGTGACCAGGCTCAAGGCCATGGAGGAGCAGGGAGTTCTGAGGTACCCAGTAATCGCCGTGAACAACGCCTTCACCAAGTACCTCTTCGACAATAGGATAGGTACAGGCCAGAGCACAATAGACGGGATCCTGAGGGCCACGAACGTGCTCCTTGCGGGGAAAGTAGCCGTTGTTGCAGGCTACGGCTGGGTTGGCAGGGGGATAGCCTGGAGGCTTAGGGGGATGGCGGCGAGGGTCATAGTCACCGAGGTGAGCCCCCTGAGGGCGTTGGAGGCCCTCATGGACGGGTTCGACGTGATGCCCATGAGCAAGGTAGCGGAAATAGGCGACATCTTCGTCACCGCCACCGGCAACACGAAGGTCATAAGGGCGGAGCACTTCCTGAAGATGAAGGACGGGGCTATACTGGCTAACGCCGGGCACTTCAACGTGGAGATCGACGTGGCTGGGTTAGAGAGGCTCGCGGTCTCCAAGAGGACCATCAGGCCGTTCCTAGAGGAGTACACCCTGCCCAACGGGCGCAGGCTCTACCTGCTCGCCGAGGGCAGGCTGGTGAACCTGGCCTCCGCTGAGGGCCACCCGAGCGAGGTGATGGACCTGAGCTTCTCTAACCAGGCCTTGAGCGTGGAGTACGTAGCCAAGAACTGGAGCAAGCTGGAGAGGAAGGTCTACAACGTCCCCCAGGAGATTGACGAGGAGGTCGCCAGGCTGAAGCTGAAGGGCATGGGGATAGAGCTGGACGAGATGACGGAGGAGCAGAGGGAGTACATGAAGCAGTGGCGTTATGGCACCTGAAAAACTCTTTTAATTCGAGAGCAGAAGAGAATCCTGGGCCCGTAGCTCAGCCCGGTAGAGCGCCCGGCTCATAAGTCCCCTGGGAGACCGGGTGGTCCGGGGTTCAAGTCCCCGCGGGCCCATAGGCTAATTTTATTACTCGCTCGTTAGTCTTTCGCCTCGTGTTGGCCGACAAAGACTTCGCCCTAATCGAGTACACCGTAATAGACAAGGAGGCCAACCAGGTTCTCGACACCACAGACGAGAAGCTAGCGAAGGAGAAGGGCCTATACAGGGAGGGGGAGACCTACGGCCCCGTGCTCTACGTCGTGGGGGAGAACAGGTGGGTCAAGGGCTTCGAGGAGGGCGTGAAGCAGATGAGCGAAGGCGAGGAGAGGGAGTTCGAGGTTCCCCCCGAGAAGGCTTACGGGCAAAGGGATCCCGCCAAGGTCAAGGTTTACTCCCTAAACGAGCTGAGGAGGAGGGGGATTACGCCCTACGTGGGCCAGGTCCTCGAGACCGCGGACGGGGGCAGGGGAGTGGTTAGGTCTATAAGTGGGGGGAGGGTCACGGTAGACTTCAACCACCCCTTGGCCGGGAAGACCCTGGTCTACAAGGTCAAGGTGGTCAAGGTCTTGAGGGACAACGAGTCGAAGCTGAGAGCTTTGATAGAGAGGTGGTTCGGGAGGAAGACGGCAGAGTCCATAAAGTTCTCCTTCGCTAACGAGAAGGAGGTCGTGATCGAACTCCCCAAGGAGATCTTGCTCGCTGACAACCTGCAACTGAGGAAGCTGATGCTGACGAGGGACTACGTCAACTTCGTGGACGCAGACGCGAAGTTAGTGTTCAAGGAGACCTTCAGTAGGGAGCTGTTCAGTCAATCACCCCAGTGATCTTGGCCAAGTTCTCGGCGCTTTCCCAGGTCAGGCCCCTCTCGCCCAAAATGGTGTACCTTTCCGGCCTTATAGAGTGGGCTATAGTCAACGCCTTTATCACGACCTCGCTCGGAATTCCAAGCTCCTTGGCCTTCGTCGGGATCCCGGCCTTCTTGAGGGCAGCCTTGATCCTCTTCCACTTGAGGCCGTGGAGGTAGGCCATCATTATTGTCCCCAGTGCCACGAGCTCGCCGTGCAGGGCCACGTCAGGGGAGAGCATTTCCACTGCGTGGGCGAACAGGTGCTCGGACCCGCTGGCCGGCCTCGTAGTTCCGGCCATGGCCATGGCGACGCCGTCGCTTATCAACGCCTCGATCAGAGTCCTGACGCTCTTCTTTAAGTCCTTGTTGATAGTATAGGCGCAGCTCATCGCGTGCTTGGCGGAGAGGAGGGCCAAAGACGCCGTGTAGTCGCCGTAATATTCCCCCCTGAGCTTCGCCGCGAGCTGCCAGTCCCTTACGGCGACGATCTTGCCTATGGCGTCGCCTATCCCGGCGTTTATCAGCCTCCTGGGGGCGGAGCTCAGGACTTCCAGGTCTGCGATAATTGCCAGGGGCTCCTTAGCCTTAACCGAAGTGGGCTTGCCCAAGCCCTTTATCGAAGCGAAGGGTGACGTGATCCCGTCGTGGGACGGAGCAGTAGGGACGCTTATGAAAGGGACTCCTAGTCTGTAAGCGGAGAACTTGGCTACGTCTATTACTGTCCCTCCGCCGATCCCGATTATCGAGCCGACGTTGATTTTCGAGGCGAAGTCAGCGACTTTGTCGACCGTAGCTACGTCGGCCTTCATGACCTCCAGGACTTCGTGCGATATGTCGAAGTCCCTGAGCACCCTATCCTCGACCAGCTTCCTGACGATGGGGCCTGTCAGTATCAGCGTCTTCCTGTTCCCGAGGCCGAGCTCCTTGACGTAGTCCTTCAAGTTAGCGATGACGCCGTCGCCGACGACTATCTTCTTGGGTAGGTCTATCGCGTGGACGCTGTTCCTCTCGACCATGCGGTGTAAGAACATTTAAATATTATAACTTTTAGGAGTGTCTTAGCGGGTTTCCTTACCCAAGCCTTAGAATAGGTGAGGTTTTTGAGTTTTAAGCAGGGAGGAATAAGGCTGAAGATCGTATCGTCAATATACCAGAACTTCCCGAAGGAAGCGAGGATAGTCAGGATAGACTTCGAGGGCCCTAAGATCGCGGTTTACGTTGAGAACCCCGACGCCGTCCCCCAGGACGTGATAAAGAAGGTAGCGAAGGACGTGAAGAAAAGGATAGAACTGAAGGCGAGCGAGAAGGTCAGGAAAGATCCCAAGGAAGCGAGCGAAATTATTAAGAACGTAGTGCCCCCGGAGGCCCAAATAGTCGACATCAAGTTCGACGAGGAGCTGGGCGAGGTCCTCATCAAGGCGAAGAAGCCAGGGCTAGTCATAGGGAAGGGCGGCTCCGTTCTCCAGAGGATATTCGCTGAGACCAAGTGGAGGCCTGTCATAGTGAGGGAGCCCCCTATCAAGTCGAGGACTATCGACAACATCCTGAACTACATCTACTCCGAGACGGAGGACAGGGCGAAGAACCTGAGGACTTTCGGCGAAAGGATCCACAGGGACGTGATTTACAAGTCGGGCGACGTCAGGGTGATCGGCCTTGGCGCGTTCCAGGAGGTCGGCAGATCCGCCATACTCGTAGAGACGCCGGAGAGCAAGGTTCTCCTTGACGTGGGCCTTAACCCTTCGGTAGGGTGGGGCGAAGACCTCTTCCCCAAGCTCGACATGGACGAGTTGAGGCTGGAGGAGCTAGACGCAGTCATAGTCACACACGCACACCTCGACCACTGCGGGATGGTGCCCTTCCTCTTCAAGTACGGTTACGACGGCCCCGTTTACGTTACCGAGCCCACGAGGGATATAATGGCGTTAATGCAACTGGACTCACTAGACGTCGCCGAGAAGGAAGGGAGGCCCCTCCCATACTCTGCCAAGGAAGTCAGGAAGCAGCTGACGCACACCATCACTTTGGATTACGGCGAGGTCACGGACGTGGCTCCCGACATTAAAATAACGTTCTACAACGCGGGCCACATCCTCGGCTCCGCCATGGTGCACCTCTACATAAGGGACGGGAGGGTTAACCTACTCTACACTGGCGACTTCAAGTACGGCAGAACTAGGCTCTTGGACAGGGCCGCCGACGAGCTCTCAGCTCCCCGCCTCGACGCCGTGATCATGGAGACGACTTACGGGGCTTCCGACCAGCAGTCGAGGGAGGAGGCGGAGGCCCTGCTGATGGAGACTGTCAAGAGGACAATTGAGAGGGGAGGGAAGGTCTTGATCCCAGTGCTAGCAGTGGGTAGGGGACAGGAAATAATGCTGGTACTGAACGACCTGATGAAGAGGAAGCTGATACCCGAGGTCCCCATCTACGTGACGGGGATGGTGGACGAGATAACGAACATACACAATGCCTATCCAGAAATGCTGAGCAGAGAGCTCAGGGAGGAGATCCTGAGGAAGGACGAAAACCCGTTCCTGTCGGAGCACTTCCACAGGATAGAGGGTTACAGGGAGGATGTAGCTAAGGGCGAACCCTCGATTATACTCGCCACCTCGGGGATGCTGAACGGCGGTCCCGCGGTGGAGTTCTTCAAAGACCTGGCCCCAGACCCGAGGAACACCATAGTCTTCGTGAGCTATCAGGCCGAAGGGACTTTGGGCAGGAAAGTCAGGGACGGCGCGCAGGAGGTACAGCTGATGAACCGCGAGGGGAAAATAGAGCAGATAAAGGTGGCGATGGAGAGGGTTCCGATCGAGGGGTTCTCGGGCCACTCCGACAGGAGACAGCTCGTCAACTTCTTAGCTAACCTGAACCCGAGGCCCAGAAAAGTAATACTGAACCACGGAGAGAGGAGCGCGATAGCCTCGTTCAAGTCGTTCCTGGAAAGAGAGAGGACGAGGAGGGGCTTCCCCAGGCTAGAGGTGATCGACCCAGAGATAGGCGAGAGCATAAGGCTCGCATGAGGTAGTAACTTATTTAAGGAGCCCTTGTTTATCAACTAAAACTGAGGGCCCGTCGTCTAGCCTGGTTAGGACGCCGCCCTGACGCGGCGGAGGTCCTGGGTTCAAATCCCAGCGGGCCCACCATTTCAGCTAGTTTGTTAGTTTCCTGCTGTTGCTATCGCCGTTCAACAGAAACGCGATCGAAAAGCGAATGGCTCTTTCCATTTTAGTTTGTATTCCTTATTTTTTAGTTATATTAGAAAATTAGATAAAATAGCATAAATAGTTTGGTGAAAACGATTTACCGTATGATCGAGAATTAGGGAAGACGCGAGGGAGCTGGTGAGCTTCTTGAAGGGAAGGGGAATCGAAGTCTTAATGGTCACGAGCGACACCAGCGGGCACGCCGATCTAGTCGCGGGCGAGCTCGGAATTAGGGTCTTGAAAGGCGTTAGCCCCGAGGAGAAGGCGGACCTCGTGAGGGAATTGAAGCCATGGGGAAAACAGTAATGTTCGTCGGCGACGGGATCAACGACGCGATGGCGATCAGGGAGTCGGACGTCGGGATAGCGATGCACTCTGGGACAGACCTCGCGAAAGTGTCAGGGAAAGTCGTGGTGAGGAGCCTATCCGACGTGATAATAGTAATGAAGGAAGCCGAAAGGACTGCGAGGAAAATTAGGGAGAACTTGGCTTGGGCCTTCGGTTACAATTCAGTGATAGTCCCTATAGCTTCCGGTTTGGCCTATCCCGTCGTTTACTTACCGCCAGAGTACGCCGCGCTGGTCATGAGCCTAAGTAGCGTTATAGTGAGCCTGTGGTCTTTAGTCCCGATTTAGTCAACCTTATCCTTTCACGGTACTAAAAGGGAAGGATCCTAGTTGGCAAACGTAAAGATCCCGAAGGAGTGGTACGACATACTATACAAGCTGTCGAGGGACAAGAGGGTTGGTCTGGGCGAGTTGTTGAGAGAAATAGCGAGCTCTGAAGGGGAATGCCTGAACCTGCCTGAAGTGAAGCTGTCAGGGGAGTTCAAGCGGATTAGCGTGAATTTTCAGGTAGACGAAGAGAGGCTGATAAGTAGACTGAGGGAGTTCTTGTTCTGCGTCAATAGCTAAGGCGCGCAGAGAAGCTAAATCGGAGCGTGTTCACGCCTGGACGATTTTATTTGAGCGGACAAAAGTGCATGTTAGAATGAAAGTAGTCAGGGTGAGGACTTACATACCAGGACTCGACGAGATCCTTTACGGCGGCATTCCAGAGAGGAGCGTAGTTCTCGTTTCTGGTGGCCCTGGTACTGGCAAGTCGATTTTGGCGAAGCAGTTCCTTTACAACGGCTTGGTAAAGAAGGACGAAGGTGTGGTCTTCGTGGCCCTCGAGGAGCACCCTGTTTCGGTTCTGAGGAGCTTCGCCCACTTCGGCTGGGACGTCAGGAAGTTCGAGAGGGAAGGGAAGTTCGCAATAGTCGACGCGTTCACCTCTGGCATAGGCTCGGCCGCACAGAAGGAGAAGTACCTGGTGAAGGATCTGGACAACTTGGGCGAGCTCATCGACGCGCTCAAGCAGGCTATAAGGGACACGGGCGCCAAGAGGGTAGCGATAGACTCGGTCAGCACCTTGTACCTGACAAAGCCCGCCGTGGCCAGGAGCGTCGTCATGACCCTGAAAAGGGTCATAGCGGGCCTGGGCAACACCGCGATATTCGTTTCCCAAATATCAGTGGGGGAGAGGGGGTTCGGAGGGCCAGGAGTAGAGCACGCCGTTGACGGCATAATTAGGCTAGACTTAGACGAAGTTAACGGAGCGCTTTACAGGTCGATAATCGTCTGGAAGATGAGGGACACCAAGACGTCGATGGTCAGGCACCCGATGGAGATAACGGACTCCGGCATAGTCGTCAAGTGGAACGAGTACCTCAGGATAACCCCGAACTCGGCGGAAGTCAGGCAGTTGGATCAGAGCACCGTAGAGGCCATGAGGAGGGCGGTAGAGGAGGCCGAGAAGGGGGTAACGGAGGAAAAGGTGAAGGAAGTGCCTGTAGAAGAAGAGGGATAAAGGAGCCTTCGCCCGCTGGCGTTAGCTTCCCCTTGAAACAACGAACCTGACCACGCCTATAGCGACCGCTGAAGCGGCTAACGGCAATATCAACTCCGTTTGGTTTCCGAAAAGAGCTACTATGAACTCCCTGAGCAGGAAGGCCAAAGTGGCGTCCGCAATGTAAATCACGCTCTTGCCCCTGCCAGAAATGAAGGCCTTTACGGACTCAAACAGCTCAAGGATGATGATTACGTTCAGGACGTCGAGTATGAGACTTTTAAACGCCTCTACGGCGTCGACTGTTATTTTCGTGAGGAATGAGTAAATGGCGTAAGCCGTGTAAACTATTGCCCCGGCCAGGAGGAAACCGCCAAGGAACGCTCCCAGAACTTTCGTGAACTTGACTTCGTCAAATATTTCTTTCAGCCTCATCGAGAATGCCACTCCTTATACCTCATGCACGCTATTAAGTTCACATCTGGTTTAAGTAATGGGAAAAATTCGTACAAAAACTAAATTATTTGACTCAAGAGGTCACCTCTACCGCTACCTGGAACGCTTGACCGCGAGCCTGATGTTGGCCGTCCTAATCGTAAATAGCTTGTCTGGCACGTTTATAGCCCTCCTTATGAGCGCCGGGAAGAACGTCCGGCCTAGAGTCTAAGTGCTGGTAGGAACTTTTGGGTCACCCCTTCTGTAGTTCGAGCTGTGATGCTTTGTCGCCAAAATTTCGTTTCTTACTAGTAGTATCTAAATTATCTTTTATGATGTAGAAATTACTCAATTATTTAATGATTTACTTGAATAATTTTGCTTTGTTGCAAGTTTATTAAATAAAAACAATAAAAGCGTCACCTCTTCCCTAGGATCGCCTCTATCCTGGCCTTCTTCAGCTCTTCCATGAGGAACCTCAATTCGCTTATCGAGTAACCCAACGGCTCTATTTTGTCCCTCCCGTCCTCAACTATTCTCACGGCGAGCGGGAACAGCTCTTCTACCCTTTTCGCAGCGTACTCCCTGTCCTCGATAAGTGACAGGCCGAAGCTTACGTGACGGGCTTCGTCCTCTATGATCGCTTTGATTCCCCTATTGAACTCGGAGAGGCCGTATTTCCTCGACACCTCGTTCAGGATCTTGAGCCCGACAGTAGCTAGTATCCCCTCTGTGACCATGTGGAACCTAGTGGCGACTCTGTCCCTCCAGTTCGGCGCCTTGAAGTCCTCGATAAGCCCGTCGAAGAGTTGGATGTACGAGTCCGGGAGCTTTACATCCCTTAGGGGCTGCTCCTTGAAGTATTCCTTGAAGAAATCGAAGTGCTCGATCTCCTCGATCACTTGCTGAAGCGAGTAGGCCTTAACTAATTTCGACGCTTGGAACGAGAGTTTTCTCAGCTCCTTCCACCTATCCATGTAGGCCTCTGGGTAAAAATGAGCCGAAAGGTACCTTATCCCATTGGCCACTTCTAGAGGTAAAGAGCTCCAAGCGGGCTCCATCAAATAGTAAAATAAATTGTGTATTTTAAACTTTTTAAACAATACTTTAACTAATTTCGCTGTTGGAACCGCATTAAGTGATGTCTTCTCCTCCCTACCTCGCCGAGTTTGTCCCACCACTTCTCCGATACACGCTCGGCAGTGGTTTCCTGTTTACCTTGGTTGACATATTCTCAAGGTTGATGTCTACCCCGAGTTTCAGGGCGACGAGCCTCCTCTTGTTACCTGAATATCTACCGCGCCGTTCACTATTCGTGACTTCGTTTTCTTTCGCGACGGAAACGCTCTCCCCCTTAAATAGGTCAACACGTTCGCTGTCGAGGAAGATCTCTATAGTTTCTGGTAAAGATCTCTAACCTGCATGATAATTTTCCGTCCTAATATAAGGCACTTTCTCGCTAACCTTTCGTCTAAGCTTTGGGAACCGTAGTCGGCGCCCTTCCTCCTTTCGTAAAGGTACAGGGCGTCGAGTGCCAGCTCTTCTTTTCCTAAGTGCTTCAGAACATTGATTAACTTGTCGTCACTTCTCGGGACGTTACCCCCGAGCTTCCTGGCGAGGGTCTCTAGCTCCATCCTCACGGCGAAGTAAACGGCCGACACGGCCTTGTTGTAACAGCCAATTTCCAGATCCCTCTCAGCTTCGCGTAGCAGAATATCGGCTTTACTCATGCTCAGTCACGTAGAAGTTGACGGAACAGCTGTGCCTGGAGTTGACCTCCAGCGCGGCTTTGGCCACTTTAACGATTACGTCGTCGCTCTTCTCCTTCACTACTACTAGCACGTTGCTGTCGTACCCGTCAGTCCTCACTACTTTTGTGACGCCACTTATTTTGGAAACCTCGCTCTCGAAGTCCTTGAATGCTTCATCGCAGTCCCTAGGGTGACCAGCTCGTAAGAACGCGTCTATGACCTCTTTCTCGTCCGCAGTACACACGTAGAAGTTGACGGAACAGCTGTGCCTGGAGTTGACCTCCAGCGCGGCTTTGGCCACTTTAACGATTACGTCGTCGCTCTTCTCCTTCACTACTACTAGCACGTTGCTGTCGTACACTCGCTCGCCCTCGTCAAGGCCTATAACCATGACTAGGTCGTCCTTGAGCGTCTCTCTCAGCATTCCGGTGAGCTCGAAAAGTGCGGAGTCCCAGTCCTTGGTGAAGTCCAAAGCGTACAGCATTCATGTTGTATCACGAATTCTCGCAAATAAACATCGCAATGTGAAAACACTAAAGTGGACTGCGGAAGTTTGATCGCGAAGAGATGTCATACTCAAAACGCTTATTGGCTGTTGAGTTAGGAGCTCATACCAAATTTGTTTAGAGCATTGAAATGTGATATTAACGGCAGTTCCACAGGAAGCTAATTCACGTTCATCATAATGTTTGGATATGGGAGAGAACCTAATGGTGATGTTGGTTACGGATCGTGAAGGTTCGAATTAAGCCGAGTGTGTTCGTTGTTAAAGCCGATCCCCGCAAAGCTCTTACGAAACACCTTGAGAGAGATCAAGATAACATGCACGAGCTAGATACGTTCAGCCTGTCTTCATTGAGACTAAGATGCTAGAAGTGGGCCCGCTGGGACTTGAACCCAGGACCTCCGCCGTGTGAGGGCGGCGTCCTAACCAGGCTAGACGACGGGCCCATTCAGAGTTATCCTGTGCGACGCTTTAAGTTTTCCGTAGGCAGTAGAAGAGGAGAGAGGCCTGAACCACTGGGTTCTGGTCGACCTCCACATCGGCTATCCTTACCTGATCCCCCAGGCCCAGGTCGAACTTGGAGAACCCGTTCTCCGTCCCAGGTATCACAACCATCACTTTGTCCGTCAGATCCTCAGAGGTTAACCTCTTCTGCGAGTTGTTCGTCACCAGGAATACTTTACTTGGAGACAGCAGCTCTACCGCGTCCTTAAGGTCAGGGAGGACAAGGAAGGGTTTGCCGAGCCTGTAAGCCAGCTTCGAGGCCTCAGGAATCCCGGCCTGGGCAGCCGTCCCCCCTACTTTGGTCACCACGAACATTACGCCGTTCTGAAAGGCTAACCTCGCCGTGTCCACGAGCCTTTGTGTGCTAGTCACGTTATGAAGGACCAAGATCATTCCAGACCACCTTCACGTACTCGGCTATCGCCCTAGATAAGGCTACTGGAACCGCCTCGCCCACTTGGTTGTACTGCTCGTCCCTCGAGCCTAAAAATATGTGGTCGTCGGGGTAGCTCATCAACCTCGCCTGCTCCCTCACGGTGAGGAACCTGTCCTCGAACGGGTGGATGAACCTGGAGTTCCCTAAGACCGTGGGGGCTACTTCGTCCGGCGGGAGCCTAACGTAGAGCGGGATGTTGCGGTCGTTGTAGGCCCTATACATCGTCAAGTAATCCCACGGGTTCATCTTGGCTATCCTCCTCAGCTTCTTCTCGTTCGGCTCGTAAATCTCGTTGTTCGGGACGTCCGTCCTGCCCTGAAGGTCGGCGATCGCTTCCCAGACTGTGACCTTTCTCTCTACCTTCCTCGGGTTCAAAGGTACGTTGGATACGAATAGCCTCCTCCTCCTGGACGGGTTGCCGTAGTCCTCGGCGTCCAGGAAGTTGAAGTAAATCCTCTCGTAGCCGGCCCTCCGGAACTCGTAAGCCAAGGCCTCCTTCAGCTCCCTAGTCTCTGCCAATGCGGGGACGTTCTCCATGACGAATACTTTCGGTCTGAGCTCCCCCACGAGCCTAACGAACTCAAGGGTTAAGTTCCCCCTCTCGTCGAGGTAAAGCCTATCTAGGGGATCCCTCATCCTGAATGGGTTCGCCGCGGTGAAGGCCTCACATGGGGGGCTCCCTATAACTATGTCGGGCTTACCTACGAGTTCAATTACCTCCCTCCCTGTGACGTTCCTTACGTCCTCCTCCAAGGCGATAGCTTCCGGGAAGTTGACAGAGAAGGTTCTGACGGCGTCGTGGTTTATGTCGACGCCTAAAAGTATGTCGAAGCCTGCCTCCCTGAAACCCCTGGAGAAGCCTCCCGCACCGCTGAAGAGGTCAACTACTCTTATTCCCAATGAGCTTCGTCTCATTCTCGATCTCTTTAGACAGTTTGTCGACCAGAAGCTTCAAGGTTGAGGTCAGCCTTTCGCTGTCGTAGACCTCGAGCGGCAGCCCACACTTAGGGCACTTGAAGTCGGTCTCCATGGCCGTGTCGAAGTCCGCCTTATAACCGTCGCCGGTACAGACGTAATATACTTGGGAGGAATCGGTCTCTAACCTACTCTTCAGTTTGTTGAGGACTTCCCTTTTCCTCTGGAGCAAAATCTCGTTCAAACTCTCCACGTTCGCCCTCCAGTAATAGACGTACCAGCCTGTCTCCTTGTCCCTTACTTTCCTATAGGTGATAAAGCCGTGCTCTTGGAGGACGTAAAGCTTTTTCCTGACTTCGTTGTCCTTCACGTTCATCTCGGCGGCCAAGTCCTTGTCCGTCATCTCAGAGCCCTTTTTGAGCAGGAACTCTAGAACGTCGACGTACTCCTCTCCTACCGTTTTCTTAGCTATCTCAATGAACAGGTTGTTCTCACTCATTCGCGACCACCCTTTTTCCTCGTGCCGAGGGCAGAATCCTTAACTTTGAGTCACCAAAGCTTAGTTTTAGCTCTTCGCCCTTATATAGTCTGTCTAAAAAGACCGCGAGGGCCGCGACTTCCGAGTGGGGCTGATTCCCTATGGCCACGTTGTAGTCCGCTAACGCGTAATAAACGCCCTCCACCTTTTCGGAGCCGACTACTACGAGGAGTTTCCCAGGGTACGCTGAGATCTCGTTTATGACGTCGTCGACGTTCAACCCATACATCGTTAGGTGAACCATCAGACCGCCGTCCCTCTTCCACCCCTTAACGAAGCTTATGGGGTCGTCCACGAATTCAACGAAGAAATACTTTCCGCCCCACCTCTCTACTACACCCCTTACGGTCTCTGCGAGGCGCTCGTCCCTTCCCTCTACGTACACGCCCTTAGCTCCAAAGGCCCTCGCAGTCAAAATGACGTGAGTTGTGACTCTTTTATCCCTCTCCGGCCTGTGATGGAGCCTGAGGACGTAGACTTCCTTAAGCTGATCAGCCTCGATATCTTATCCCTGAGGAGTTCTATGTTCGTGCCTTTTAAGGCTGAAATGGGGATCACGTCTAACACGGGTGAGTACAGTTCGTTTGCCTTCTCTTGAACTACCTTAACCTTGTCTCGATAGTTGGGGTCCAAGTCTATCTTGTTTAGGCAGAGTATCATGGGCTTGCCGGACACCCCTATGTCGCGGAGCGTCCTTATCGCGGACTGAAGCATGTCTATAAGCGTCCCTACGTCCTGTGACGCGTCGAAGAGCATCAGGATCAAGTCAGAGTACTTAATTTCGGACAGGGTCACGTAGAAGGACTCCACGATTTCGGGGGGTATGCCCCTTATGAACCCGACGGTGTCAATGAAGACGACCTTCTCTCCGTTTATTACCGTAGCTTTCCTCTTGGGGGACGTAGTCGTGAACAGGCTCTTGTCCACCTTCTGGTGCCCGTTAGTGAGCACGTTGAATAGTGTGGACTTGCCCGAGTTGGCGTAGCCGGCGATAGCGACCGTGAAGTCCACGCTCGACGACCTTTCCTGGGACCTTTTCTCGTTCAGTTCCTTTAGTTTCCTTAACTCTTCCTTTATTCGGACTATTTTCCTCTTATACAGCTTGATCTGCGGTTCCACTCCGTAGGCTCCCGCTCCCAGAAGGCCCTGTTGTTCTCCCATCTTGCTCCTACGATAGAGATCCTTCAGTATGGGTAGTTCGTGACTCAGCCTGGCCAACTCTATTTGCATTTTGGCCTCAGTAGAACCTGCGTGAAGCGCGAATATCTCTAGCAACAGAAAAACCTTATCTACAATCTTCTTTCCGGGCAACTCTTTCTGTAGGTTGATGAAGTGCCTGGACTTGAGCTCTCCGAAAACGATCACGGCGTCGTAACCGCCTACCGATTTGAGCTCCTGTAACTTGTCCTGACCTATGTAGTACTTCGTGTTCGTCTCGCCTTTTACGTAATAGACCTTGACGACTTCATACCCTGCGGTCTCGGCCAGCCCAACGCTTTCGCTCTCCAAGTCCTTTGGCGTGAATAGGATCGCTCTCACTTTCTCTCCCTTATGACCGCGATGTCGCCCAGCGTTAGAGAGTCGGGAGCCCTCTCATTAGGGCCTGAGCCGGCCGGCACTTCTATTATGAGTTTCACCCCGAGGACTCTTTCCAATTCCCTCGCCTGTTCGAGGGTCGGCCGCAACTTCCCGGCCTCGAACCTCTTTATTATGCCCTCAGACACCTTCAACTTATCGGCTAGATCCTTTTGTGACATGTTCAGCCTCTCCCTTGCGTTCTTAATTATGGTGGCATAGTCGTCGACTACCATGAGCTCCTTATCGGCGACCCCCTTTGGCTTGGCTTTTACCCTCTTCGTGGCCTCAGCCTTCTGTTGGTGTGGGCTGTAAGGCTTTGCATACTTGGCTATCCTCGCGTAACAGGAGTCGCAGACCGTTACAACACCCCCCTCGTAGACCACCGTGTGGCCCTTACCCCTAATGGGCGAGCCGCACAGGTCACAGTATTTTAAAGCTTCTTTTTGCACGGTCAAATATCGGCGCGGAGGCTTAAACGTTTTTATGGTTTACGACAAAGCAAAATGACAGGTCTGCTTTGTCTGGAGAGATTGATAACGTGAAAGACCGCGTTGCGATTTACGATTTCATGAGCCTCAAGTCGATATATGAAGAGAAGATCAACGAGCTCCTTAGAGAGAACGAGAAGCTGAGGGACCAGTTAAACTACTACAAAAGCGAGTTGGAAAAACTGATGAGCCCTCCTCTAATTGAGGGTACGCTGATAGACGTGCTTTCGGACGACCTCGCACTGGTCAGGAGCTCGTCTGGCCCAGTGCTAGTAGTTCAAATTCACTCGCAAGTGGACAGGTCTAAGCTGGTTCCCGGCGCATCTGTGGCCCTCACTCAGAGGAACTCAGCAATAGTCAAGGTGTTGCCGTCGAGGGAGGATCCGCTAGTCAAAGCAATGGAGGTAATTGAGAAGCCCAACGTTAGGTACTCGGACATAGGCGGGCTTTCGGAGCAGATCAGGGAGTTGAGGGAGGTGGTCGAGCTACCGTTGGTAAAGCCCGAGTTGTTCAAGGAAATGGGAATAGAGCCTCCTAAGGGCGTCCTGCTTTACGGTCCCCCTGGAACGGGAAAGACCATGCTGGCTAAGGCGGTGGCTACAGAGAGCAACGCTACCTTCATCCACGTAGTGGCATCAGAGTTCGCGCAGAAGTTCGTCGGTGAGGGAGCTAGGATGGTCAAAGAAGTGTTTGCTCTGGCCAGGAAAAAGGCTCCGGCAATCGTTTTCATCGACGAGATTGACGCGATAGGAGCGAGGAGGGTCGAGCTAGGCACCAGTGGGGAGAGGGAAGTCCAGAGAACGCTCATGCAACTACTGGCAGAGATCGACGGCTTCAAGCCGCTGGATAGCGTCAAGATAATAGCGGCGACTAACAGGCTTGATATCCTGGATCCGGCTCTCTTGAGACCAGGAAGGTTCGACAGGCTGATCGAAGTGCCGTTGCCAGACTTCAAGGGAAGGAAGGAGATCTTCAGCATATACTTAAAGAAAGTCAAGAAGTGTGACGACGTTAACGTGGATCTCTTAGCTAGCCTCACTGAGGGGTTCAGCGGCGCCGAGATCAAGTCAGTCGTTACTGAAGCGGGATACGTGGCAATAAGGAAGGGGAAGAGCTGCATAAACGGAGAGGATCTCACGGAGGCCTTACACACGATAAAGAAGAAGAGATTTAAGGAGGAAAAGAGGGACTCAAGCGGAAAGTATGCATGATTTTTAAGGACAACCTCCTGCCTCCAGAGCCTCTGAACAACTTCGATTACACTGTACTGAAGAAGATAGCCGAGTATCAGTTCTTCTCTAGGGCAGTTTCCGACTGTTTGTTCCCTAGTCCTGAAAATTTCTTAGTTCAGAGGTCGTCAACAACGGGTAAAATCAGGAACGTATTGACGAAAGTCGGCAAGCTGTACTTAGTGCTGAGGGCTCAGGACCTGCTCTTTTCACTGAACTGGGAGTCGGCAAGCGTCATTAAGAGCTGCACTAAACGGCCGGAACTCAGGGTGATTATTCCATCAGAAGTCAGAGGGTTCGTGATGGAGGGGAAGAACGTCTTCGCTAAGTTTGTCCTGGACGTGGATTTTAGGCTGAGGTCGGGCGATGAGGTGTTAGTCGTTACTGAAGAGGACGAGTTGGTCGCAATAGGCAGAATGAGGCTGTCGGGAGAAGAAGTTAAACAATATAAAAGAGGAGTAGCCGTAAATGTGCGGAGAGGTGCCAAGGACTTTGATTAAAGTGACGCTGAAGGACGTGAACGTCGACGATTTTAAGGGAGCGGTTCTAGTAACTGGGTTTAGAACCATTGGTGAAGTGGGTTATCTCGCCACTAGGCATCTGGCGCTTTCACCTGGATTTAGCAGAGTGGGATTCATTGAGACTAAGAAGATGCGTGATGTGGCTTTCGTAGACGATTATGGCTTGGCAACGCCGTTCGAACTTTTCTTTAATAGGGAGTCGAAGATTCTAGTCGTACTTAACCACCTATTGCCCCATCAAAGCGAGTGGACCACCTTCACAAAAGGCCTGGTGGATTGGGCTATAAAACACGGAGTTTCAGAAGGTATATTCGTAGGCGGACTCGACAGCAGGTATTCGGATGGAAAATCGAAGATCAGGTGGCTGAAAACCTCAAAGAGTGTAAGAAGTCTGAACTATCCCTACATGGAAAAGCAACTGCTCATCGTGGGCCCGCTGGCGCTCGTAACTATTTACTCTGAAGTGTTGGGCTTTCCCGCGACGGTTCTGCTACCGTATTCGGACAAAGACAGGCCAGACCCCGCTGCGGCAGCGATTGCGGTTGAGGTAATAAACGAAATGTTGGGAACAAAGTTCGACGCTTCTAAGCTGTACGAGGAAGCGAGGAAACTGGAAGAGGAATTGCAGAAACAGATGGAAATCTTACAAAGGGAACTGATGCAACCGAGTGGCTCAGGGAGAATTTATATGTAGTTCTTGAGTAACTCTTTAAACTCTTCACAGTTCACTAGCTCCACTTTTTTATACCCTTTTCTCTTGAGCTCTAGACCGGCCTTTTCGGCAGACTCGATCAAGACCCCCTCGTCGATCTCCTCTGGGAATTCGCTTTGGGAGTACGGGAATGACCCGCTTACCTCAATCGGTACTATACCGTAGAACGGCATGAAGACGTAGACGTCGTTGTCCGATATGAAGGCCTTTGCCCTTTCGTCATTGAAGTACGGCCTTTCGAGCCCTTTCCAGCACACAATTACGGCCTTCTCTTTTGTCCTCTCTACAGCCTGAACGTACCTATCATGCCTAACAACTTCAGGTCTATTCATCGAATCTAGGTCGTAGAACATGACGCCCTTCACGTCTCCCCTCACTCTGGGATCGTACTTTTCCAAGTATTCTTTGTATTTCAGAAGCCTCTTGAAAGCCGCATAAAGTGAAGGGTGCACCCTCGATTTTTCCTGCAAGTACTCGAAGAGTCTACCCTCATATATCGCCTGCTTGGTCGCGTTTATTTCCTCCTTAATCGCGTAGAGGTTATGAACGGCCAATAGCTTCGTCCTCTGATCCTTGGGCATTTCGAGTAGATCCTTAGGAGAGTATTTCCTACAAACTGGGCAGCTACAGGGGAAATACTGCAGATCCTCGAGCCTGTACACTCGTCCCCTAGAGATGTACCTGTCGTCTCTCGCGTAAATTATGTAAGAGGCCGAATCAAACGAGTCCACGCCTAGGCTGACCGCGAACGGTATAATGTGGGGGACTCCGCCGCCAAAGAGATGCAAAGGTTTTCCTCTGCTTACGTTCGCCTTCGCCGTAAAGATCATGTCGATAAGGGTGACGTAGTCGTAGTTCTGCATCAGAACCGTAGGGCTTCCTAAGGCCAGAAACCTATATACCTCCCTCTTGTCGGCCTCTCTCGCAGAGTAGGCCAAGAGGTCTAAATGCCTTCCCCCTTGTATCGGATGAACCCAAATTATTTCGTTCGAACTTTTTTCCACTATGTCCTTCACTTCGTCGGCCCTCCTCAAAGTCTCTAAGACCGTGTACTTGACCCTCTCTACATCGCTCTCTTCCCCAGTAGGCACGTCCAAGATGACTGCGATGTCTGGAGCGATCTCTACCTCGTATTCGACTATCTCCCTGTTTTCCGCCTCTATGTCTCCGAACTGAAGTATCTGATACGCACCTGAGTCGGTCATGATGACTAAGTCATTGGAGTTGAAGAAGTCGTGGATTTTGTTTATTTTACCAAAATTTTTCTTAATCAAGTAACTGTTCGTGATAAACGACTTGAAACCTATCTCCCTTATCTCCTCTACAGAGATTTCGGGCTTCGATGGGTTCAGAACCGGGAAGAAGGCCGGTGTCTCGAGTTTACCGTGTCTCGTCTCTAGGATCCCGATTCTCCCAGCTAAGTCCTCATACTTTACCTCGAAGTCCCCGATCATTTGCCTTCTTTCTTCCGCTTGATGTAGTCGTTAAAAACGTCGTAAACCTTCTGGGCCATCGGTCCGCTTCCTTCGACTCCGTTCTCGCTCACTTTTATCTTATCCAAAACGACGACCACCCCCGCTTCTTCATATACCTTGATATCAGTCGGTCTCAGTCCAAGAGCTTTCTCTAAGAAACTCGCGAACTCTCTCGGCTCAAAGATAGGAGTGTTCTTCATTAGGATCTCGCTTACATACTCGCCGTTGATAAGAACCTTGTAGTACGTGTTGTTCTCATTATCTTTAGCGTTAGTTAGGCTGAGTAGGAAAGGGGATATCTCGTAGGAGCTGAGCACGCCAGTGTAAGTCTTGTTGTTCGTAAGCTTAACTATCACGGACTTGTCGAGCATGAGCGAGAGGTCGGCCTTTATGCTTCTCGTCGTTACGCTCATCAGTCGTTATACATGGTAAACGATATTTAGGTTTTTGGATACCGAACCGTGAACATGGCAGAGATCGAGAAGGAGTGTAGGATTGAGTCGAAAACTCCAGGTAGTTTGAAAGGCTTGAAACTTCTTAACTTGGACTGCGGAGATTACAAAATAACCGTAGATGTTGTAGAAGAAATTGACCTCTTCAATGAGGGCGATAACGTGACTTTCCTTGTAAGTAGGGAGAAGCCCAGTTTCACGAATAGAGACTTCTGTGCCCACGGCTATTTGTTCTATGAGAAGAAAAACGGAGAAGGCTTCGTGTCTTTGATTTCGCTCTATGGGTTGCTCGTTAGAATACAGTCGAGTGACGGAATAATATCGAAAGGAACCTTGAATATGATGGACCACGTGTACGTCTGTATAAAGAAAGCTTAGCTTTGAATTTTATTCTATTACATAGGAATACTTTCTTCTATTACATCTCCGTTAGTCTTTAGTATTAGTATATCAATTCCGTCACCCGATGTCACGTCTCTTTCTATTGAAGCCTTCAGCGTCTTAATGATGAGTTCCTTTCCTTTATCTACTCCCATGTCCTTGTTGTACTCGGCCTCTAAAAGGCCTATGGCGATCTTCGCTCCGGAGCCCAGGGCGGCATAGTCGTCCTGGATTAAGGAACCGATAGGATCCAAAACAAAGAGCTGTGGAGTAGAATCATCAATGCCTGCGAACAGAATCTCGGAAATGAACGGCATAAATTTGTACTGGTAAAGGATCAGCGATAACAGCTTGGCTGCGGCCCTCGTACTTATTCTCTTGTTGTTGTACATCTCGTACTGCTTTATTTCCAGGTTCATCACTCTCATCAGCGTCTGGATGTCCCCGAACAGCCCTACTCCCGCTATCCCGAAGCGACCAAGCCTGTGAACCTTTTTAGCCGACTTGCTCAGGACGTAATATCCGTAACTGAGCCTTCTTTCAGCGCCCAGAATGACACCGTCAGAAAAGACGGCGCCCACGGCGGTCGACGGTAATTCGGCCATCCTGATCGTTGTGTCTTTGAGGCTAAAATATTTGTTTAAGTGACTCTGGATCGAGCGGATACCTGATTTCGTATTGCTGTTTTGTTAATAAATTCTTGACAGTGACGAAACCTCCGGACACTTCTCGAAGGCCTACGATTACGAGATGCGTATAGCCCTCCTTAAGGAAGTCTGGGATTAGTTTGGATATCGAAGTTGAGCTCTTGAGGCTGAAGTTGGCTTTCACTCCGATTTCGTGAAACGCCCTTAACATATGTATTGCCACTTCATAAGCTCTTTTGTCCTGTGACATAAGTAATATTACTGCCTTATTTAACTCTTCCTTTCCTTGCCTCGATTTTTCTAATACTAGCGCTGTTCTTTCTACTCCTATCGCGAAGCCCAATGCGGGCGTGTGAGCGGCCCCATATACCTCGACTAGACCGTCATATCGTCCTCCGCCCGCTATGCTGAACGGAACGCTAGGGTGTTCAACCTCGAAAATTATTCCAGTATAGTAAGCTAGTCCTCTCACGAAACCGACGTTATAGTAAGCGCCTGGTACTTCGCCTTTGAGCAAATCTACGACATTCTTCACGTAGTCCAGTTCTTCCTTTATACTGCAACCTATTTCCTCCGAAGAACTGACAGCTTCCTCTTCTTTCCTATCGAGCAATGTGGCGAGGACTTCATAAATACGAGTATTTTGAACGATCTTTAACGCCTCCTCGGTCTTGTTTTTGTCGATCAAATGTAACAAGTGCTCCTGCTGCCTTTCCTCTATATTAGCGCACTGGAATAGCTTTCTGTATATGCCTATGTTATTCAGCTTTAATTTAATTCTATCGATTAACCCGAGTTCCTCGTAGATACTCGCGAGGAGGTGGATGACCTCTAAGTCCGCCGCTAACCCCTGAGAACCGATCATTTCAACCCCGGCCTGCCTGAACTCCCTGTAACGTCCGAATTGCGGTTCGTCGTAGCGGTAAACGGTACCATAATAATACAGCCTAACGGGCTTAGGCAAGTGTTGGAAGTGTTCTATATACGCCCTAACAGTTCCTGGGGTCATCTCGGGTCTCAAAGCGAGTTCTCTTCCAGCTTTATCTAGAAAAGTATACATTGATTCTCTAATTTCTTCACCACTTTTAACTTCGAATAATTTAAAGTATTCTACTACTGGTAACTCGATTTTAGAATATCCGTAGAGCCTCGCTTTCCTTTCGAAAACTTCCTTAATGTATTCCACTTTTTCCAAGTCTTCTCCGAAAAGATCCCTCATTCCTCTAACGGCCGTTATGCCCTCCATTTCGGTCAGCCTTTCCTCAGGTCAATAAGACTGACCTCATAATATAACGTATCGCCGTACTTGTCGACGACGCTTAATACAGTGCTTTCAGAAATCTGGCATCCGAAATTTATGAAGCTCAGAATCTCATCTGTCTTGATGCTTTCATTTTCGTCGATAACAGTAATTATTGATCGAGGCTTTCCGTTCCTGTCCAGGATCACTAAATAGGTTCCTCTTATTTGGACTTTCTTCGACCTCTTGGCCAAATCCTCCTTCACGATTTCGAGCTTGAACTCGTTAAGCGACTTTACGTTACACTCGGGAGAACTTTCGTTCATCCCCGAGAGCTCAGAAGTTTTCGGGCCTATTAATTAATTGGTTTGTCTCGCGCACTTCTCGATTGACCAGTCATGACTATAGCGTGTCCGTACTGCGGATCTGATGATCTAGTCGAGGATCAGGTCACCGGAGACCTCATATGTAAGTCTTGCGGAACCGTGCTGGACAAGCTAGCCACGTGGGACTACTCTGATTATTTACGTTCGAGTTCATTAAATTCGAAATTTACTTCAAAAAGATTAGAAAAATTGATAAAAAGAGCTACAAAGAGAGAGAAATCCATAGTTGGTAAATTCGCTATGTCAAATATCGCTATATTGGAAGAGAAAAAGATAAAAAAGATTGAAATGGGATTATCAGAAATAGTTCCTAGAAATATTGAGGTATTAATAGAGAACGAAATGGAATTGATAGCTTATGATTTAATTACAAGATTACATTTGCTCAGGACGGCCTTCGAAAGGGCCGTCTTAGCGCACGCGTTAGTTCATGGCAAGAATACGACTGTGAGAAAGCTTGGAGGAACCGCGCTCGCAAACGAGTACGTAAGCAAAATTTTAAGAAAAGTGGGTTATCAAAATTTAAATAAATTAAAAATACTTTTAGAGAATAAGCTGTTTACATAACCTAGGATTTCGCCTTAAAGCGGAGGAGCACTGCTCAGCTGGTCTGGCTTCTTCGTCTCTATCGACAGCTTTTTATATAACCGATCTTTGAGTACGCTTAGGTGTTAAGTCTTGGCACAGGCTACAGTAGCAACTACACCCGAGGGAATCCCCGTAATTATCCTGAAGGAGGGCTCGAGTAGAAGTTACGGTAAAGACGCCCTTAGAATTAACATAGCTGCCGTAAAAGCGGTAGAAGAGGCTTTGAAATCGACGTACGGACCGCGCGGAATGGACAAGATGTTGGTTGATAGCCTCGGCGACGTCACGATAACCAACGACGGGGCCACCATTCTAGATAAGATGGACCTCCAGCACCCAGCAGCCAAGCTACTTGTACAGATAGCGAAAGGCCAAGACGAAGAGACGGCCGACGGAACCAAGACGGCTGTTATCCTTTCAGGCGAACTAGTGAGAAAAGCGGAAGACCTGATCTACAAAGATATACATCCTACTATTATTGTAAGCGGATATAAGAAAGCGGAAGAAGTTGCCCTCAAAACGATTGACGAGATTGCCGTTAAAGTCGGTATAAATGACGTCGATATACTAAAGAAGGTCGCATTAACGTCTCTGGGAAGCAAGGCGGTAGCAGGAGCGAGGGAACACCTCGCTGACATTGTTGTCAAGGCAGTGACTCAAGTAGCGGAACTGAGAGGGAACAAGTGGTACGTCGATCTGGACAACATCCAAATAGTGAAGAAGCACGGCGGTAGCATCAACGACACTCAACTAGTATATGGAATTGTTGTGGACAAGGAAGTCGTGCACCCAGGTATGCCAAAGAGGGTCGAGAATGCTAAGATAGCCCTAATCGACGCGCCGTTAGAAGTCGAGAAGCCCGAGCTGGACGCGGAGATCAGGATAAATGATCCAACGCAGATGCAGAAGTTCTTAGAGGAAGAGGAGAAGATCCTGAAGGAAAAGGTAGACAAGATAGCCGCCACTGGGGCCAACGTAGTTATATGTCAGAAAGGCATAGACGAAGTCGCTCAGTCCTATCTGGCTAAGAAAGGCATACTCGCCGTGAGAAGGGCGAAGAAGAGCGACATGGAAAAGTTAGCGAGAGCTACTGGAGCGAAGGTGATCTCCGACATCGACGAGATCACTCCTCAAGATCTAGGCTACGCTGCGCTAGTAGAGGAAAGGAAGGTCGGCGAGGACAAGATGGTCTTCGTAGAGGGAGCTAAGAATCCCAAAGCTGTAAGCATTCTGATACGTGCGGGACTCGAAAGGGTCGCTGACGAAACGGAGAGGGCTTTGAGGGACGCTTTAGGCACTGTGGCTGACGTCGTGAAGGACGGTAGAGCAGTAGCTGGAGGGGGAGCTGTGGAAATCGAGGTCGTCAAGAGGCTAAGGAAGTACGCCCCGACTGTGGGCGGTAAGGAGCAGTTAGCTATTGAAGCCTACGCGAACGCGCTCGAAGGACTAGTGACTATCCTCATTGAGAACGGCGGATACGACCCTATAGACCTGCTAATGAAATTGAGGAGCGCTCATGAGAACGAAGCGAACAAGTGGTACGGTATCGACATCTATAGTGGAACCGTGACCGACATGTGGGCAAAAGGCGTTATTGAGCCAGCGTTGGTTAAGATCAACGCAATTAAAGCCGCCACCGAAGCCGCTACTTTAATACTTAGGATAGACGACCTAATAGCGGCGGGGAAGAAAGAGGAGAAGAAGGAAGAGAAGAAAGAGGAGAAGAAGGAAGAAGACTAAGCTTTTTTCACTCTTATTAACACATTAACCTTCTTCGATGGGCAAGAACATATAGCCTCTCCTACACCCATTTTGTCTATGTAATCTGCCAGATCTTTCGATAACGCCGTGGACTCGATGATTATTCTCTTGTCCTGGTTGGATTTTATAGAGTGAATTATTTTCGTATTGGCGTTTTTGAGAACGTCTTCGCTCAGTGAACTAGGACTCTGAGTTACTATACAAAGGTGTAGCCCGAACTTCCTATACTCTCTAATTATTCTATCCAATATGGAATTTTTGTTGTCTACAAAATAATTGTGGGCTTCATCTACTATGACAAGAATTTTGTCATTAGATTTCTTGATGTATTCTGAAATGTAAAGTATGATGAATAAAGCGTAGATCCTCCGTATTGTCTCGGAATCTATTGCTGATAAATCGACAACTACTCCTGAGTTTTTCATAAACAGCCAGCGGGCCAAAGACTCTGTCGTGTGCCCCTCGCTATGATCAAAGTATTTCCTCCCTTCGTCCATGAAGAGTTGAAGAACCTTTCGCAATAAGGCATACTTCACATCCCTTACCCAATGGCTGTTGTCGTCTATCTCCTTCAACACAGATGTAAAGGCCTCCAACGTAAATTCGTTCACGCTCTTCAGTCTTTGGAGGACAACGTAAAGTAAAAATCTTTGAGGTTCTGTCAATTCCAAGACGTCGCCTAGTAGGTCAGCCGACTCGTCAATGCGTTTAGCGCCTAGGGGATCGATCCTGGGCAGCGTAGATTCCGTAAGTATGTAGAAATCCTTTAGCATTTTAGAATACTCCCCGTGCCAGTCAAGGACGAGTACTTTGATTCCCAGTGCTTTCGCCCCTTGACCAATTACGGCAGCTGTATTTGACTTGCCCGAACCCGTTGAGCCCAAAACTAGGATGTGTCTTTCTACATCTTGTACTGATAAACCCACAGGTTGATTATCGTTAGTTACACCTATTTCGATATCCCCTTTTTCGAACTCGAAGCTCGCTGTTGCGGGCGGCTTTATCTCAGTCGCCATAGCAAAGGGCAAGACCACACCCCCTAACGCCTTCGGAATCGCTAACAAATCGTAATCGCTGGGTAGTAACGGTATTAACTGTATGTCTTGTTCTAAACTTTCTATTAGAGTTTTTATTCTATAAACGTTTTCAAGGTGTTTTTTCTTTTGTTCCTCATCGGTTACGTTACTGCCTACATTCGTACATATAATAAGAAACGAACCCTTAGTGGGATGCAAGCTATTTATAATGTATGCCCTGGCTTCACTTGGCAAATTTTTCTCTATTGCTGATAATAAATAGCTGTAGCTCTTAAAGGTGTATATACTTTCCTTTTCATTCGAAACTCGTACATGAAATTTGAATGTAGATGTTATACAAGTACCGTTTCTTTCAGTCGAGATTTCCAAAATATTATTTTCAACTCTAAATTTATCAATTCGAATAAATATCTTTTTAGATAATTTAAACTGAACATAAACTACGATGGTTGAGACCAGTCCGAGAATTACCACTATTGGAAGTATCACGTAAAGTCTTTGGACTAATTGATTGTAGAGTATTACCACTAACCCTAATATGATGAAGAGCGTTGAGAATAATACATTTTTGCTTAACATCTATCGATTTTCAGAGGTCTTATTTAGCACCCACTCCATCAAAGCTATCGCATTTGTCGTCAGAACTAACCGCTCGTTTATATCACGTATCTTAAACGAAGATCCTAATATTCGACACATTTTCTCGGGGTCTAATTTTTCTTTTAATTTACTTATCTCGGATTCGTTGTATACTATTAAATTGAATAAAATGTATTTATTCCTAATTTTAAATTTATACTTTTCAGATAGAACGTTGTAAACGTAACACGCCTGTAAAAGCACCACGTCAGAAAGTTCAGCCACCATGGTTTATAGGAATGATTGTTACCTCATCTTTATTCGTTACTTTAGACCTAGAACCCGCTTCGAGTCTGTAATCCTTTCCGTTTATAAGTATTAATATGTCTGGCCTTATTCTGTTATCGTCTAGAAGAAGACTTTTAATTTCATATTTCTGTCTTAAAAATTGTAAAAGGTCTAGTAAAGTAGTGTCACCATCCAGGTCAATTGTTATTTCTCTTACGCTCGCTAGCGAACCAAAAAGGCGTATTTTCATACTCAGGTCTCTATACTTTCTGCGGTTTCTCCACCAGCCTTGGTCTGAGCTTGGGATAACTTGGCGTATCTCGTTAAGTAGCCGGCTATTCTGTTCCTCACTTTTTTCGACTGCACTTCGACTATGCTTTCAACAAGTTCCTTGTTCTTGTTAAAGTCCACTGTCACCTGATCCTTATACTTTTCGAATATTTCTAGAGCTATTCTTTTGATGTCCTTAGTATATACGTTTCCCACCGCTCATCCCCTCAATCGTGAGTCCCTTCTGTGGGCTTGTGGTGTGTGTATTGGCTTTCCTTAACTTTATACATGTCGGCCTCCTTCTTAAACCTCGGCTTCAACCTCTCTAAGACTAGCGGTAAAGTCGTGTATTCCATTTCAGTAGGCTCAAGCCTGTGTGGCATGAACGGGCCGTGTCTTCTCATGTAATCAGAAATGATGTTCGCGAGTCTCCTAGTTTCGTCGAACGCCGGGTCGTCGAAGAGGTCTGAAGGGCCTATTAACTTGCCGTTCTTCACGTTGAAACCTAATCCTATTAGCCTCGGAGGTCCATCAAACCTGGTCGCTCTTGCGTCTCTTTGAGCAACTGGCATCAACGGACCATAGTGACTCCCTCTCATCCAACCTGGTACAAGGTGTGGGAACGAGAAGGCCTCGAGCGCCTCACCCAATGCGGGCAAGCCGTGTTGCAATCTAACTATCATTACCGGGTCGTCCTTACCGACGTACTTACCGGCTATCAGGTTCAACCTTTCTATCGAAACGACGGCTGCCAGGAGGTTGTCGTCGTTCCTATAAACTCTCCTAATGACGTAACGGGCTGGGGTGCCTATCAACGCTAAGAGATCGTAAAGTTCCTGGGGAGCAGTCAACGTCACTGCTTCGCCTTCGTATACGTCCAATACCTCGAACTTGAACCCGTTATGCATGGTAGGATCAATTACTAGACCTGGAGTGTTGAACGGATCCGCAAACATCCTATAAAGAGGTAAGTTGAAGGCACCCGGTTCGGTTTTATCTGCCATGAATATAGCGATTGGTTCTGACGTTCTCTCTTCGATATCCATTTCGGCTACTCCAGGCCCTAGACCTCTTACGTTACCCGAAAACGAGTCTGATAACAAATCCTGACCAGCCGCATAGAGCCCTAAGTTTTTAGCGACTTTCGCGGCTTCTTGAAAGGCGTTCCATGCAGTCTCGTGTACCTTTGAGTCCAGCTCTCCTCTGTTGTGGGTCATAATCAGTTGTAGGTCGTCGCCCACATTAGTTATGTAGTAGTCTATTATTATGCCCTTGCTTTTGGCTTCCGCTAAGACCTTGTTGGCGGCAGCCATCGTGTCTGGGTGAACAACGTGGTGACCCGCCAGGCTTCCTATATCTGCCTTGATTACACTTATTGTAGTACGCATTAAGGGGAATTCAGAGAGCCTATTATTAAATTCATTTCCTTGGTTCTGGAACGCGTCTGGGAACCTTGGTCTAGAACCTAGAGGTGCTCCCAATCTTATTCGCTCTGCTCCTTCTCCTTCACGACTTTCGTGGAGTAGTACTCGCCCGTCTCTTTCTGTACCCTATCTAAATAACTTCCAGGTTTGTTAACCCTTGGCCTCCCAGTTTCGCCATCTCGTCTGAAAGTTAGGTTCATCATCTTTAAGAACAGGTTCATGCCCGACTTGAGGCTCTGAGGCGAGAGTCCGTGGCCTTGAACTCCGGGTGTTCCCTCGAACACCATAACCCTGTCGGCGATGTAATCGTGAATAGCTAAATCATGCTCTACTATGAACCCTACGGCCTTCCTTTCTCTGATTATCTTTTTAATAGCCTTGGCGACAGTATAACGCTCTTCGACGTCAAGGTAAGACGAAGGCTCGTCGAAGACGTATACGTCCGCTTCCTTCGCTAGGGCTCCCGTTATGTACAACTTCTGAAGTTCGCCGCCACTTAAGTCTGCGACCCTGCTCTCCAAGATCCTGTGTAAGTTCAGCCTCTTCACGACTTCAGTATAGAACCACGAGGTAGACGACAGCGCGTCTTTTCTCACTTCCTCGAGGTACTGCTGAACCGTGCCGTCGAACTCCGGAAGGATTTTCTGAGGCTTGTACGACAGCGTTAGTCCAGGCGTACTCACGAAACCCTCATCCGGCTGAATTTCGCCTACTAGTATTCTCACAAACGTAGTCTTGCCTATTCCGTTAGGGCCTAGTATGCCGATTATTTCCCCTTCTCTCGCGTTACCTTCCTCAACGCTTAGCTTGAACCCAGAGAGGTCTTTCCTTATGTCTTTCCAGACCACTTTTTCCTTAACGCTCTTCAATAAGTCCAGGTCCGACATCTCGCGGAGCTCGAACTTTATCTCCTCCTTCCTTATCTGAACGTTCTCTGCAGGGAGGTAGCCCCTCAAGAAATGATTAATTCCTACCCTCGCGCTGTAGGTCTTCGAAACCCTTCCGTACACTGAGCTTTGACCGTATATTACGTTTATTTGATCCGCCAAGTAGTCCAAAACTATCAGGTCGTGTTCTACTACTACTACGTACTTGTCCTTCGTTAACTCCTTTACAGTCCTGGCCATGTTGAGCCTTTCTGACACGTCTAGGTAGGAGGCCGGTTCGTCGAATAGATAGACGTCCGCTTCTTTAAGGACTGCAGCCGCGACCAGCAACTTCTGAAGCTCGCCGCCACTCAAATACCTTACGTCTTTATCTAGAAGGTTTTTCATATTAAGGAGCTCCTTAACCTCGTCTAACTTCCTTCTTTCGTCGACTTTCTGAAGGAGCTCCCTTACTGTGCCTTTCAGATACCTCCCGACGGCTTCGACGTACTGAATCTTATGAACGACCTTGAGGCTTCCAGAGTAGAGCTTGTTGAAGTAATCGTACATCTCCTTACCCTTGAACCTCTCAAGTACCCGCTCCTTGCTCGGAACACTCTGGGGGTCGCCGAAGTTCGGAACGAGTTCTCCCGAGAGGATCTTAAGGATAGTCGACTTCCCTGTGCTGTTCTTTCCGAGGAGACCGACTACTTGGCCTCGCTTTATGATTGGCAGACCGAAGAGCTTGAACCCATTAATCTTATACCTATGTATGGCCTCGCCCTCTAGGTCGTCCGACAAATTCACGATTTCGATGGCCTCGTAAGGGCACTTCTTTACGCAGATCCCACAGCCTATACACGTCTCTTCGTAAATGACCGGTTTTCCTTTCACTAGGTCGCTGAGCTCTATCGCCTTGGAGCCTGATCTATTTATCGGACAGAACCTAATACATTCAAGGCTACAGTGGTCAGGCTTGCAGTAATCGTAATTGATAACTGCTACACGCATTCAGTTCACCTGAAGGGGAGACTTCAGACTTAAAACTTATCAATAAAAACTATTGTTAAGGGAAAGTTTTCTGGAGTATTACCACTCCTCTTCTTCCCAGTCTTCTTCTTCCCACTCCTCCCACTCTTCTTCTTCGAACTCTTCCCAATCTTCCTCGAATGACATCCTAAGAAGCACCCCTTAGCTGAGCTGATCTAGTGGCTTAAATAATTATTTACGTCTTGTATTGCAAACCGGCTTCTCCTAGAACAAAGAAGAATGGCACGGATCATGGGCAAGGTAGCTTGGCCCATAACTCCACATTTCAAAAATTAGACGTGAAACTTTGGTGAGTGAGAGACTACAAGAGCCGCTCTAAACTTTTCACGTGACCGATAGCTTTTTCATTGTCGTCTTACGGGAGTTATGCCGGGAGACAGCGAGGATTGATGAGATACCGACCATTTCATACGCGGGTTGGCACCGTAAAGTGAGGGCGTGAAATGACGTCCGGAAAGACGCGGTACAAGTATGGCGACGTGATTATACGCGAGCGGAAAGGGCGGTATTACGTCTACATCTTGGAGCGTTCGAACGGTGACGCAAGGGAGCGTTACGTCGGTCCCTTAACTGACGTCGTGGAGGCCTACCTCAAACTCAAAGCCACGGGGGCGTGCCTAAGCGAGGATTCCACAACGGGCCCGGGGGGATTCGAACCCCCGACCACCGGCTCCGAAGGCCGGCGCTCTGTCCTGGCTGAGCTACGGGCCCGTACCGACTTAATGCTGTAGGATAATATTTCAGTCGGACTTTCAAATGTGTTATTGAAGGACTTTTGGAAAGACAGCTATCCCTGAAAGACAAGAGACCTTACAAAAGTGTCAAAGAGGGAAGAATATTGCTAGTTAATTGTCAAAACGGTATGTCATTTTACGTTTTCGTGTCGAACGAGCGCTCATATTTCGTAACCGATTCCTCGTGTAGTTGCCCCGCCTTTGTGTTCAAATCGCTAAAGGACTCGAAAGGAACCTGCTATCACATTGAAGCCCTTAAGTTGGCCAATGCGACTGATTCTGTTAGGAAAGTCATTCTCGACTCAACGACTTGCTACCACGTAATTATAGATCTGTTGACTGCCGGAAAATCGTTAATACTATACAAGCTATGGTTAAGTCGTGAATGACCTGCAAGTCGTGTTCGTAGCCTCGGTTACCGTCCTGTCCTTGGCGCTCGTGTACGCCTATATATCTGATCTTGAATCGGTTTCTTTAAGGCTTAGGTGGAGTACGGGTAAATCGAAAAGAAGGTGACTCGGATTGGGCGGGCGGAAGAAGAGGAGGAAACTAATCCTGAAACCGAAGCCTAAAGTGCCTAAGATGTTCGAGTGTCCGAGATGTGGCAAGGTTGCCGTGACGATTGAAATCAAAGAAGGGAGGGCGTTCGTGAAGTGTGGGTTCTGCGGCCTGTCCGACGAGTTCGACGTCCCGCCGATATTCGACACCGCAAATGCGTACGGCAAATTCTTAGATAGGTATCTCGAGGGGAAAATTGAAATAGCCAGCCAGGGTAGTTCCAACTCCAGTGAAGCTGAAGGGGAAAGTGGAGGCGTACCTGAGGAAGTTAATGAGTGAGAACAGGGCTCTCCATTTTTCACTATTCGATCCGGAAAAGATCAAGGATCTCGATTCGCTTTACCGAACTGCTAAGCTACTCTACGATAGCGGAACGTCGGCCTTCCTAGTCGGAGGCACGCTAGGCGTTTCCCAAAGTTATCTCGATAAGATCTTGGAAATGCTTGGCGATTTCGAGATCCCTAAAATTATATTTCCAAGCAACATTAACCTGGTTTCGGGCAAAGCAGACGCTATTCTGTTCATGAGCATGCTCAACTCAGACGATATTTATTACATCATAGGAGCACAAGTCGTAGCCGCACCTTTAGTTAAATCAACGGGTTTAGAAGTGCTTCCGACAGCCTACCTAATAGTCGGCCACGGTGGCACCGCTGCCCATATAGGAAGGGCGAGGCCTATTCCCTACGACAATCCGGCCCTTGCTGTAGCATACTCCATGGCCGCGGAGTTTCTAGGTATGAAATACGTATACCTCGAGGCCGGTTCGGGCGCTCCAGAGCCGGTCAGGCCGGAAATGGTCAGGTCTGTGAGGGCCTCGACGAACGTTACACTGATAGTGGGCGGGGGAATAAGGAGCCCAGAAAAGGCTGTCGACTTAGCTCGGGCTGGAGCCCATATCATAGTGACTGGAAACGTCATAGAAAAGGACGTCAATCGGGCAGCTGAAATTATTAAAGCACTCAATTCGATAAGAGCTGAAGATGTCGTCGAGTAAAGGCGGGAAAAAGAAGAAGGCCGATGTACCCCTCATTTCCATGGCAGGACTAGTGAGGTACTTCGAGGAAGAGAGGGCGAAAGTTAAGGTTAGTCCGTACGTTATCATCGCCCTTGCGCTTGGATTGACTATCGGCGTCGTCCTCCTAGACATTTTAGTCCCAGTTCCGTCCATTTAACAGGGAGGGCCTCCAGCGGGGGGCTGACGGCCGAAAGGCCGAGGAAACTCCAGCCTCCGAACCCAAGGGAGGCCCCTCAAGGGGCACGGGTAGGTCCCGTAGCGACGGCACAGAAACGAGACCCACCGCTGGGCAAATGAAAATGAAGTTGAAGGCCTCGGGGCGACCTGAGGTCTTAAACGGAGAGCCCTGCGGTGGGGTGAAACGGCCGTCTCTCCCGGAGCAAGTGGAACCGGGATGAGCCGGGTTCGACCGGTTCCAGGACGCTTAGACGAATGCCCCCAAACACAGAAGCTGGGTTACAGCTGGGGGCCCTCCCTGTACTTCTGAAGGATTTCCTCTTCAATTGCCTCTATCTCTTGCCTTGATTTTCCTCGGTAGGTCTCGAGAAGCTCTCTATTAAGGTCGTAAAAGGTCTTCATCCATTTGTTCACCTTCAGGAAGGCCATCGCCTCTTCGACCCATTCCAGGATGTATAAGGTAGCAAAGACCGCTTCGACTGAGGACAGCTTGTAAGCAATAGCGTAATTGATCGGATTTCCCGCTACCAAGATAGGTAATCTCCTCGAGAAACTCGATCTCGGGACTTTAGCTGGATCGAACCTGTTCCACGAAGCGTCTATAACGGTTATCCCGTACTTCTCTGCTGTCTCCCTGTCCTCTATGCCTAGGGTCACCCGGGAGAACGGGTCCAACGTTATCCCTTTCGGTCTCCTGGCGAACTCTGCCAGGCCCAAGCGAACCATTCTCTTTCCAGTACATTTACTCGGATCGTCCTCGTCGTAGTCTATGACGTAGACGTGAACCACTCAAAAGCTAATAAATTCTCGATCACTTAAAACTTCGTGCCTACGGCAATAGTCCTCATAAACGCGGAGAGCGGGGCTGAAGGCGAGATATTCGAGAAGCTTAGGTCAGTTCCGCAGGTGACCGAGGCCTATGTCGTTTACGGCGTTTACGACTTGGTTGTCAAAATTGAAGCCGACTCGCTCGACGCGCTGAAGGAAACGGTAAGCTCCGTCATAAGAAAGATACCCAAGGTGAAGTCGACGTTAACGATGATAGTTATGGAGAATAAGAGTTACGTCAAGAAATGAGAGTTTTAGTCGGACTCGACGATCACGACTCTCCCCGAGGAGGCTGTACAACCCACTTCTCAACCCTGTTCATCCAGGCTTTACTAAAAGGTAAAGTGAAGGGTAAACTCCTCGACCTCCCGAGGCTCGTGAGACTTAACCCCGCAATCCCTTGGAAAACCAGAGGGAATGCCGCCATAGCCTTAGTTGTTGAGGCTGACGACGTGAAGGACTTGTTTGACTTTTTGGTTAATTTCACCGATGAGTACGATAGGGAGTATTCGAAAGGTAAGAACTACGGCAGGCAGCCCAGTGTTGTAGTTGTTCCGATAGAGGATGACCGGATGCTCTTCCCTCGACTCCGGGAACTCTACGAAAAGGGCGTAAGCGACGTACTGTTAAAAGATGTCGTCGTTAAGGTACTGGCGAAAGTTTCCGCATTATTCTCGGTTAACCGGGGAGTAATAGGATCGGCAGCAGCACTGGGTTTCAATCCATTAGAAGGGTTCACATACGAACTCCTAGTATATAGGGACGTGGCGAAAGAGAGGCCCGATCTAAGCGACGTGATAAGGCGCTTAGAGGAACGGTACTTCCCAGGTCTCTTTCACAATTACAATTACGTAAAAAACAATCCCATAGCTCTCCCTCACGGTCCTGACCCAGTGCTCCTTGGGCTGAGAGGGGTAAACCTCACTGCTCTTTTGGAGGCCTATAAGACCCTGGCGCAGGAAGTCAAGGAATTCACGACCGGATCTATGTTATTCGTTACCAACCAGCACACAGGATCCCATATCAAAGCCTTGAGGCCAACAGCCTACAGGAATGTGAGGATCGCAGGTGTCGTGGTTTCTAAGGACGTTAGACCGGGCGGAGACGTGTCATTGGAAGTAATGGAGGGGGAGTCCAGGACTTTCTTCACCGCTTTCGTATTTAGCGAGTCGGGAACGCTTTCGAAAGCCGCGCAGGAACTCGTTAAAGGAGACGTTATTGACCTGGAGGGTTCCGTGAAGCCCTCAGCGACTTACGGGACGGTAATTGAGGTCGAGGCATTCACGCCGTTGAAGCTTGTAAGCGAGGTTCTGAGGAACCCCACATGCCCTAGGTGTGGTGGATCTGCTGAATCTCTGGGAAGGGGTAAAGGGTTCAGGTGCCGTAAGTGTGGCTTTAGGTTTAAAGGGGAAAAGATCGCGCAACCCATTTCGAGAGGCTTAACGTTAACGAGATACGTTAGTGAGAGACCCAGACATCTCACGAAGTTCGACTACCTTGAACCGCTGAGAATCGATACGTCCCAATATGCTAGCCTCGTTAACGTACTTATGTCGGTTGAGTCAACCGGGCAAGAGCTTACAAGCGTGTCGAGCCACGAAATTAAACTATAGATAAAGAGTGGACCGGCCGGGATTTGAACCCGGGACCTCTCGGACTTTGGTTCCCCGATTGCCAACCGAGCACTCTTCCAGGCTGAGCTACCGGCCCAACTATATGAGCGGGTTTACACGAAATAAAGTTTACCTCACGCTTATGGACTGAATTAAGGACTCAGAAGGATTAAAAATATTCAGTTTTTTCCGCGAAAGCCCCACCCCTCTGTTTCCACTGGAGACAATTTTCCGTGCACATGATTTACCTGACCTAATGGAATCCGAACCACTGACGACCATTATGCAAACTGGTTTTGCTATTGTAAGGATTTCCTCCCGATAACGATGTCTCTTTTCCAGTGGAAACAGAGGGGGAAGAGTGATTATCGCTTAGGTACTTTGATTATCTCCGATCTCCAGTGGAAACAGAGGGGTAGTTAACTCCCCGGTTAACCCACGCCTTATAAGAATAAGGAGCAGAAGATTAAGAATGCTTTGAGTGAGATCATTGACGAAGTACTCTCATTAGTGAAGGGTTCAAAGATATTCAGAGACCGTAAGATCCTACTCCCTGATTACATTCCGGACGAATTGCCTCACAGGGAGGATCAGATCAGGAAGCTGGCCAGCATACTTGTCCAGGTATATCGAGGGGAAAAGCCAAGCAACGTCTTCATTTATGGCCTAACGGGAACTGGAAAGACTGCCGTAACGAAGTTCGTCCTCTCGAACCTCCACAAGAAATTCCCAACGAGCTTTAGGTACGTATATGTCAACACGAGGAATAGCGATACTCCCTACCGGATTATGGCGGACGTCTTAGAAGGGATAGGAGTGAGAGTTCCGTTTACCGGGCTTTCAACAGCGGAGCTCTTCAAAAGGTTCATGAGGCAGCTCCACACCATAAATTACGTTCTGATAGTTGTCCTTGACGAAATCGACGCTATGGTGAAGAAACATGGAGACGACTTGTTGTATAGACTGACTAGGGTTAATTCAGAGCTAGGAAGCCCCAAGTTGTCGATAATAGGAATCACAAACGACGTGAAGTTCATCGACACCCTAGACCCTCGCGTGAAGAGCAGTTTGAGCGACGAGGAGCTGGTATTCCCACCGTATAACGCTGAAGAGTTGAAGGACATTCTCTGGAGGAGAGCTAAGGCCGCCTTCAACGAGGGCGTTGTCGGAGAGGACGTAATATCTCTATGCGCAGCTCTCGCAGCTAGGGATCACGGCGACGCTAGAAGAGCCCTGGACTTGCTCAGAGTAGCAGGGGAGATTGCTGAGAGGGAAGGCAGGAGCAAGGTCACGACGGAGGACGTCGAGAGGGCAAGAGTCGAAATCGAAAGGGATAGGGTCCTCGAGATCGTCAGGACGCTTCCGCTACACTCTAAACTGGTACTCCTAGCAGTCATGGAGGGGACGAAAGGCGGCAAGGTCTTAACTACAGGGGAAGTTTACGAAATATATAGCAAACTAGCCAAGGGCGTAGGTCTGGAGGTCATAACGCAGCGTAGGGTTAGCGATATCATTAACGAACTGGACATGGTCGGCATACTCTCAGCGAAGGTCGTCAATAGAGGGCGCTACGGTAAGACCAAAGAGATCTCTCTCGCCGTTAGCCAAGAGGTTCTACAGAAGGCCCTTGCCGACATCGATAGGTCGCTGGCGAACCTTTTATGAGGATAGCCGGAGTGGATGACGGATATTTTCCCTTGAAATACAAGGGAGGTAAAGGGAAGACGGTACTGCTGTCGGCCGTATTTGAAAACAGGAAACTAACTAAAGTCGACTTCGATTTCATAACCGTCGACGGCACTGACGCGACGAATGTGTACAAGCGTTTGGCAAAGGGAGAAGTTAACCTGCTGGACGGCATAACTTTTGCCGGCTTCAACTACATCGACCCTGATGAAACGGACGTTGTGTTCTTTTCGAGAAAGCCTAATATAGAGGAGGTCGAGAGGGCGCTAAGGAAGCACTTTAACGACGATAGGGCTAACGTAATATTGAGGGTTATGAAAGACCTTAAGGAAATCCCTACCCCCAAAGGCGCGGTTTACGTCTACACGTTGCTCGACGAGAGTCTAGTAAAGGAAATCGTGGCAGAGTCCCAGACGTTCTCAAAAACGCCGTTCCAGTTGAGCGTGGCCTCCGAGCTGTCGAAGAAGATCTCTAGATTTTTACTGACAAGTCTCAACCTTCTGTAACTCTTTAGAGAGGTTTATCCTAGCCTTCCTTTCCTCTTCCCTTTCAGCGAATAGCCTTTTCTCTTTCTCCGTAGCTGGAACTAGCTTCGGTATTTGCCTCGGGTTGCCTTTATCGTCTATGGCAACGAAGGAGAATACAGTTCTGGACACCAACCTCTTCTCTCCGGTGAAGTGGTTTATAGCGAAGATTTTCGCACCTACGTCGAGGGATGTCGTCCCGGTGTATTCGACTGCTCCCTGGATCTCTAATATATCCCCTATCCTAACGGGGGTCATGAAGTCCGCATAGCCAGCCCCGGCAGTGAATACGTTGCCCTTCGTGTAGAGCTTAGCGACGATCGCCAGGGCTTCGTCTAACATTTGGTACATCTTCCCGGCGTAAAGTATTCCGTTGGAGAAGCCGTGTTCTGGGTAAATCGTCCTGATATAGTACTTCCCGAAACTCATACCCTCTAACAGATCCGACTGGTCTTGGGAGTCCCTCTTCTTCCTTTCCAGTCTCGCTTCTCTCCTTTTGTCCGCTTCAGGATCATGGCCAAGATCGGCGGTCAACCTTCTGGGCCTGTTCTGCTCGTCTACGGCTACATAGGTCATGAGGCTGAGGGCTCCCAGCTCTTCCTTATCGCCTCTCTTTATACACGCTTTCACCTTTATCTCGGCCGAGGAGGTCCAGGTTGCCGTAGCTGTAGCTTCTACCCTTACTAGATCCCCAATCCTCGCCGGCCTGATTAAATAGATGTAGTCCACGGACGCCAGGAGGTAATTCCCTTTGCTTAAGGCGGACATCAGGAGACCGCTGGTGTCTATAAGCCAACTCATGTAGATGCCGCCGTGTAGGCTGCCGAAGTGGTTAACGTGCCAGGGGAATACGTTGTAATACGTTTCCAGTTTTCTCGTAGTCATTGCCCTCGTCAAAAAGTGCGAGCCTTGAATATTTAGCTATTTATCGACACCAGCTATAGCCCGCAGACGCTCGTCTCCCTTGATTTCTTTAATGAACTCATAAACGCTCTTCGGAACCCTCTCTTTCCAGGACTCGTCCTTTGAGACAATTAAGGCCCTGATATTGGTTGAGTTATACAGGAACCTGTTAAAGGCCGGCGGCACCAAAACTTCGTAACCCGCTTCTTTGAACAGCCTCACTACGAGCGGGTTTCTCGCGACGACTGTGTTGAAGCTCGGGACGTAACTTTTAACGTGATATGGCCAAACGCTGTTCATCATAATGTCGGGTACCGGAACCGTGTAAACTCTGTCTAGAGGTATCTGGAACTCCCTGAGTGCTCTCCTAATCATTTCGATCCTTTCACCGGCAGTGAAAGGGTTCATTATCGTGTGGGACTCCTGCGAGCTCCCTATTACTATAATAATCTCGTCGAACTTCTCTAAAGTCCATTTAATAACTTCAATATGGCCTAAGTGTAGCGGTTGGAATCTACCAGGGAATAAGGCTCTATACAGGCCTCATCACCTTCTGAGACGCCCAGCTCCTCTGCGAGGTTCCCCTGATTCGTTGCGATTTCAAGGAAGCCAAAGCTGTTAATGTATAATAAACGTTCGCCTTTGACGACTTCTCCGAACGTCCTAGCGGTTAGAGCTACGAATGACTTCTCTTTCACTGTTACCTTAGCCCTCTCGCCCAGGACTAACGATCTTGGTCTAACGGACAGCGCAACGTTGCCGAACTTGTCTATGTGAACTACCCTAGCTCTTAGCCTAGATCCTTCTACGTAATGTTCGGTCAAATTTAGCTTTACTAGCTGATCAGGGTCTATCCTGGATCCTACGACGTTCGGCTTGACTTTGCACGCAAGCAGGGCGGCGACTGGAGAGAATATATCCCTGCCGTGGAAAGTGTACGAAATCTCCTTGGATAAGAACAGTCTGCGATTGGTAATCTCGTAAGCCTCTACTATCCCGTCCTCCGAAACGGCCGGATATAGGACTCCGTTATCTGGACCCACGAAAATGTAATTCTTAGTTTTGACGACTATAGCCCTCCGCCTGGTTCCTACCCCTGGATCCACGACCACTAAAAAGACGGTGTTCTTAGGGTAGTACTTGTACGAGGAGAAGAGCAAGTAAGTCCCCGAATACAGGCTCCACGAGCGGACGTCCGGAGAAAGGTAGTTGACCCTAGCCTCAGGGCATAGGTTCCGGATTACACCCTCCATAATTCCGTTATAGACGTCGCTAGTTCCGAAGTCCGTTAATATCGCGATGCTTCTCATCTTGCCTTCTCGGTCAAATAGAGCTCGAGGTAGGACTTAACGATTTTCTCGCCGAAAATGTTGTACTTGTTCCTGAGCTTTTCTACTCGGTTCAACAACTCTTCCTCACTAACTTTGATTCCCTCTACTTCTATGAACTCTCCCAGCTCTTTCACTGAGTCCAACGAAATCAGGAACGAACCGTCGGTAAAGTTATACCTCGTTTTCTCTATTCTTGCCACAGGAGTGAAGCCCAACCTCCTCAGTATCTTGTCCGCTGTTTCGAGGTCGTTCACGGTAACCGTTAGCTCCTCTCTGGATTTCGTCTCCTTAGACAGTTTAGGTCCCTTATACGTCAATTCGACTTTCCCGTTGACGCTCCTTAATCTTAAAGCCTCGTCCGTCTTGGCGAAGTCCCTGGAGGGATGCTGGTAGTATATGTCGATTTGGGTCTCGACCTCTGGGCTTCCTAGATCGTTCGTCAGCATTTTAATGGCCGTAGTTAGGTCAACCGTTAATTTGTACTTGACTTCTCTTTCGATCACGTGGAAGCAAGAATCCAGGAGTACATTAAAAAACATGAGGGCTTATTCCTTTACTCCCCAACTGCCCGCGCTGTTGAATTAGCGGAGAAATACGGGTTCCTAAGCTACATGACTCAAAGGTACATCGAGTTTATGCACGAAGAAGTAGAGGAGTTCCTCGAGTCCTGCTCTTATCCGCTCAAGAAGGCAATACGGTGTAACACGCTTAAGGTTAAAGATTGCACGACGCTCGAGAAATCATTGAAGGAGAAGGGCTTCATATTGACCGAAGTGGGCTGGATACCATACTTCTATTGGGTCGAAAAATCGCCTGACCGTCCTTCTTTAGGAGCCACGCTGGAGTACCTAAACGGGCTTTACTACATTCAATCCCCTGTTTCTGGCGTTCCAGTTGTCGAATTAGAGCCTCAAAGGGACGAAATTGTCCTCGACATGGCTGCAGCACCTGGAGGAAAGACGTCCTTCATCTCTCAGCTCATGAATAACGAGGGGACGGTCGTGGCTGTAGAGAAGTCTAGGGAGAGAATGAAGAGTTTACTTTCTAATCTCTCGAGACTGGGCGTAAATAACGTAGTGTTAATTCGTCAGCCTGTAGAAAAACTAGTCAAGACCTTTAGCGAGTATTTCGACAAAGTTTTACTCGACGCCCCATGCTCTGGCGAAGGATTAATCCCAATAGACAAGTCCAGGCGAACTAAAACCAGTCCGGACGACTTAAAGAAGTTTTTCGAAACCCAACTGAACCTTATTGACTCGGCTTATCGCATGCTAAAGCCTGGAGGCTCGCTCGTCTACTCTACGTGTAGCATCGCTCCAGAAGAGAACGAATTCGTAGTGGAATATCTTTTAGAGAATTACAACGTTAAAACAGAAGCCTTAAAGGGCTTTTATCCTGCTAAAGAAGGTCTAATCGAGTACAGGGGGTACAAGTTATCGGAACAGTTGAAGAGATGTGTCAGGTTTTATCCTCACGTGTCTAGAACCGAGGGATTTTTCGTATGTCGAGTAAAGAAAGAGAGTTGAAAATCAAAAAGATAAACCATCAATTATATATTCAATTAGTTAGAAAAATTAAAGAAGAATTTGGTTGTAAGGAAAATTTCGCGCTTCCCGAAGACAAGTTGTACTTGCTAGAAGGCGAATACTCAACTGTGTGCTTTTTCGGTGGCAACGCGGAAAGGCTCGAGGGGATCCTTGAGAACCTCAAGCAAGCTGGTATTCATCCGTACTGTGTCGGAATACCTCTTGTAATTCTTGACAATACAGATCGGAAAAAATTTAACATTAAACCACTTATATATCTAGCTACTTTTTTGACCGATTGCGGTAATAAAATCGTATTAAAAGATAAGCTGGGGGAGAAACTGACTTATGGCAGACAGATAGAAATGAGAATAGAGGACCTGAACGTCTCTAAGTATACGACGAAAGAGTCAAATGAAAGAACTACGTTTCTTGTCTACTCAGAAAGCGGACTATTTCTAGCTTTTGTTAGAATAATTATAGTGGGTAAGAAGGCACGAATAGTACCCGTTTTAGATGTAGGATGGTATTTAAGAAGAGGCGAATAGGTTATTAGGACATGCAAGAGATCAACAGGGATAGCGGCATGGCCTCTCAGGAAAACATAACATCCTCTGGTAATGGCGCAAAGAAAGTGAAGACCCTAGCTGACTTACCAGGAGTAGGCCCAGCCGTGCTTAGTAAGCTGAACGAGGCCGGGTATACTACTCTCGAGTCGATAGCAGTGGCATCTCCTCAGGAGCTCAGCACCGCGGCTGGCATTCCGCTTTCAACTGCACAGAGGATAATCAAAGAGGCAAGGGAAGCCTTAGATATAAGGTTCAAGACGGCGTTAGAGCTAAAGAAAGAAAGGCTAAACACGAGGAAAATAACTACCGGCAGTCAGGCCCTAGACGGGCTACTGGGGGGCGGAATAGAAACAAGAACCATGACAGAGTTCTTTGGTGAGTTCGGTTCGGGTAAGACTCAGTTATGTCATCAGCTCAGCGTCAACGTTCAGTTACCCTTTGAAAGGGGCGGATTAAATGGCAAGGCCGTCTACATAGATACGGAGGGAACTTTCAGGTGGGAAAGAATAGAGAATATGGCTAAAGCGTTAGGACTGGATCCAGACCAGGTAGAGAGCAACATATACTACATGAGGGCCATCAATTCGGACCACCAGATAGCTATAGTTGAAGACCTTCAAGAGCTGATAAGCAAAGATCCTTCAATTAAGTTGGTAATAGTCGACTCCGTGACTTCCCACTTCAGGGCGGAATATCCAGGAAGGGAGAACTTAGCAGCTAGGCAACAGAAGCTGAACAGGCATCTTCATCAGTTAGTGAGGCTAGCGGAGATGTACAACCTTGCCGTGGTGATAACTAACCAAGTTATGGCAAGGCCCGACATGTTCTACGGTGACCCAACCCAGGCAGTGGGTGGCCACACACTTTATCACGTGCCAGGCGTGAGGGTGCAATTGAAGAAGAGTAGAGGAAACAAGAGGATAGCTAGGATAGTCGACGCTCCTCACCTGCCGGAAGGCGAAGTGGTGTTCGCGATAACTGAGGAAGGCGTCAGGGACGCAGAAGAGTGAAATTTAACACTTTTTGAGTAGACCCCACTATATGGAAGTGCTTTGGGCACCCTGGAGATCGAAGTACGTTTCTGACGCTTCTAAGAAGAAGACTGAAGACATATGTATTTTCTGCAAAGCGGTGAATGAGAATAAAGATGAAATGAACTACGTTGTTTATCGCGGTAGGCACAATTTCGTGATACTGAACATATTCCCTTACAATCCTGGTCACGTCATGATTTCTCCTTATAGACACGTAGGCACAATAGAAGCGTTAACTCGTGAAGAGGCGGAAGAACTCTTCGAGCTGGTTAAAATCACCTTAAGGGTCATGAGGAGAATTTATCGCCCTGACGGATTCAACATCGGTATTAATATCGGAAGGGCTGCAGGCGCTGGAGTGGAGGCGCACGTTCACGTTCACGTTGTACCTCGTTGGAACGGCGACGCTAACTTCATGCCAGTCATAGGCAACACAAAGGTTTTACCTGAAGACTTGGATACTACTTACCAAAAATTAAAGAAAGGTTTCGAGGATGAGATGAAGAGGCCCTCGAACTCTGAGAAGTGATGACGGCAGGGTTTGACAAATGGCGCGATTCGACATAAACGAGTTCTACAAGAAAATTGTCGAAACGAAGCATCTGATAAACGGGTTCATTCATGAGACACCTTTCGATTATTCCACGACTTTCTCTAATAAGACTGGATACAAAGTTTATTTAAAAATGGAGAATTTGCAGAAGACTGGATCATTTAAGGTCAGAGGAGCGTTCTCTAGGATAATTCGTCTGGGCGAGCAGGAAAAGAGGAAGGGGGTCATCGCCGTTTCTGCAGGAAATCACGCTCAAGGAGTAGCGTATGCAGCAAGCAAGTTGGGCATCAGGTCCGTGATAGTTATGCCAGAAACGGCCCCCGTGTCTAAGTACTTAGCTACGAAGTCCTACGGCGCACAGGTTATTCAGTATGGCCACTACTTGCATGAAAGTATGGAGAAGGCCCAAGAGATAATTAGGGAGGAGGGGTTAACGCTTGTCCATCCTTATGCTGATCCTGAAGTAATATGGGGTCAGGGCACTCTCGGTCTAGAGCTCCCAGTCCAAGACCTCGATGCCATAATTGTGCCGATAGGAGGTGGTGGATTAATATCGGGAATAGCGATAGCGGCTAAGGTCAGAAATCCGAATGTGAAGGTCATAGGTGTTCAGTCCGTATCTTCTCCATCCTTTAAGGTATCGAAGAGTCTAGGCAGATTGGTCGAGGTGGAACCGAGTTTCTCGATAGCCGACGGAATACTCGTGAAATCGCCGTCAGAACTTACGTTTGAAATTGTGAACTCTTTAGTTGATGACATCGTTCTCGTCGATGACTTCGAAATAACAGAAGCAATGTATTTACTTTTAGAACGCGCGAAGACTCTCGTTGAGGGAGCCGGAGCGGCCTCCCTAGCGGCAGTACTCAAGGGAGAGGTAAAGCTAAGTCCTGGAAGCAGAGTGGCTGTAGTCCTAAGCGGTGGCAACGTCGACACATCTTTACTGTCAAGGATCATTGAGAAAGTGCTCTACCAAACCAGGAGAGTCGTCAAGGTAAAAGTCATAGTTCCTGACAAACCTGGATACTTAAATAAAATATTAAGCCAGGTCGCTGCGATAAAAGGTAACGTGGTTGAGGTAGTTCATGATAGAATTAGCTCTGACGTGCCACCCGGCTATACGAAGATTTACGTCACCTTCGAGGTCCCTGAGACGTCATATTTAGAGGAGTTCTTCAACAGGGTCCTGTCTCAAGGAATAGAGGCCTCGATAGTGGATTAAAACATCCCATAATCTTATAACGGTTTTTCCAATCTTATGTACCGATCCACATGGAATTTACTACTTAGGCCCCAAAGGAAGCTTCTCGTATGAGATAGCCTCTAGATTAAAGGGCGTGAAAATAGAGGCTAGGACAATAACCGAGGTCTTCGAAAGAGTGGAAGCAAGCGTGAGTGAAAAGGCCGTGGGTATAGTCCCGATTGAGAACTCGATAGAAGGACCTGTTCATGAAACGTTGGACAACTTGTTCATTCGTGATGGGATTTACGTAAATAGGGAGATAGAGCTGAAGGTTGAGATAGTACTAGCAGTGAACAAGGCCTTGAGAAACGTAAGGAGAATTCAGAGGCTATACGCTCAACACTACGCTTATTCCGAGGCGAAGGATAAGCTGAAAGAAATAGGCATAGAAATCGAGGACGTTATCCCCGTCGAGAGCACGTCGAAAGGGGCAATGATTGCGTCCAAGGATCCAGGAGGTGCAGCGTTATGCTCAGAGCATGCGGCGAAAATTTACGGCTTGAAGGTACTTTACAGGAACGTTCAATCCACTTCTAACAACATCACGAGGTTCTTCATCATTTCGAAGAATATGAGAAAAGTGGGTGAGAAAACTCTAGTGTTCATGACAGTGCCACATAGGCCTGGTGGACTTTATCACACCCTCGGCCACTTTTATAGGCATAGGATAAACCTCACAATGATCTACTCTAGGCCACTGAAGTCAATCCCGTGGAGATATTACTTTTATGTGGAATTCGAAGGTTCACTGTCCTCAAGGAAAGTACAAAAAACAATCGAGGAACTAAAAGAGGTTACCGAGCTTTTGAAGGTAAAAGGTAGCTTCGTGAAGTCTAGATCACAATACCGGGCTTGAGGTTCTCGACGCTGAACAACACCATGTAACTCTTCACGTTCAGGTCTTCTGCTATTCTAAACGCGGTGTCAAGGATCAAGGATTTGGATCTGGCGTGAAGCATTGCGTAACACAAGTATTCCCACGGCTTGTTAGAGCTACGTAAAACGACGTGTGTAGTTTCCCTTACCTTCGCTAGACCTTCACAGGCCTCTTCCAAGTTCTCCGCAGAGACCATCATCATTCCGTTCTCCTTTATGCCAACACTCTCACCGTTCACCGTAGCCCCGAAGTCCCTAACTGCACCTATAGACCTTAACTTCGATATTACCTCTATCACTTCGTCCTCTGTCATTCCAATCCTCTTGCCCAACTCCTCGAAAGGCCTAGGAACGAGTGGGAAAGGCTTAGACAGCTCGCTTAGCACATTTTGAGGGTAATCGACCCTTCCAGGATCTTTGGGCACTCTGGGTTCACTGTAGGAGATACCCCTAATTACGTCGTACTTCACGCTGAGCTTAAGCGTTTGTTCAGAGTATAGGATGACGTAGTCCTCGGCTTCAGCCTGTTTCATGAGATCGTCGATCCAGGCCGTCAGTTTCTCTCTGTTCTCTGCTTTAATGACGTACCATACATTATATCTCGGATGAATTCTAATATAATTATGAGTCAATTCCTTGATTTCTAGAGCTATTCTTCTAAATTTTTCTATTTTTTCAGGAGAAATCCGAGCCGCTACAAGAGCAGAGTCCATCCCCTTTGCCCGGAAACTAACGTACATTCCTACGCGTTTAACAATGCCAGAGTCAATCAGGCCTTTTACCCTGTTCAAGACCTCGTTTTCTGAAAGCCCTAAGCGCCTACCAATCTCGGCATAAGGACGCTTGTCAAGCGGAAAGGAGTATTGTAGCTCCATGATTAGCCTTTTGTCGAGTTCGCTCAGCTCCATATTTCCATAATGGTAAGCGTTTCATAATATAAATCAATGAAATTAAGCGATCGGCATGTAATCTGGAAAGATCAAAACAAAAAAGATCAATAAATCCCCAGTTTCATGGCTATTCCTCTGGCAGCGATTACTCCAGTAGCAGCAGCAACGTTTATGCCCCTCGAGAGTCCTACGCCGTCTCCAGCAACGAAGAGGTTGTCCACTACTGTCTCCAAGTTACTGTCGACGACCGCCCTCATACTGTAGTACTTAATCTCAGGCGCGTAGAGAAGTGTGTTCGACGAGTATATACCAGGGGCTATCGAGTCCAACCTTTCTAAACCTTCTATAATGTTGCTTACGACTCTGTAAGGCAAGCCCATGCTTATATCCCCTGGAGTCACGTCCTTCAGCGTCGGCTTAACGGTAGACCTGGAGATCCTGTCCCATGTGCTTCTTCTGCCCTTCTCGAAATCTATTAACCTTTGAATGATCGGTTTCTCGCCTCCTAACCTGGTCATTAGTCTCGCAATACTCTTCCCGTATTCGATTGTGTCCTCGAGCGGGTCCGAGAGCTTGATGGTCGTCAGGAAAGCGAAGTTGGTGTTCTTGCTCTTCTTGTCGGCAAACGTCTGGCCGTTGACGCCTATGGTTCCATCGTCGTAAACTTCTTTCATTATAAAGCCGTTCGGATTAACGCAGAACGTCCTCACTTTGTCATCGTACCTCTTAGTATACATCACGATCTTCGGATCCCACACCGTGGAAGTCAACTCCTCCATAACGAAGCTCTCGACCTCGACCCTCACTCCTATATCCAAAGGTCCAGGAACCATGTCCACGCCCAGCTTCCTCGCCTCTTCGAGGAACCAGCTGGCTCCCGCCCTTCCAGGGGCTGCAAGCACATACTTAGCGTGGAACTCGCCCTTGTTGGACTTCAGTACAAATCCTCCGTTCGACTTCATTATTTCCTTTACATCTGTTAATTCACTGACGTATATTCCAGAACGCTCTACATATGTAAGTATGTTCTCAATAACTATCGGGGTCTTGTCGGTGCCCATATGTCTCTGTCTAATCGGGACGAATTCGGCACCGACCTTCGCTGCCCTCCTTTGTATCTCCTTAACTTTCTCCATATTCGGTTCGAACAACCTGTCCTTCGGAGCACCGAACTTCACGAAGACGTCGTCTATATAATTGATCAATTCTTCCGCCTTATCCCAGCTCCTCGTAATCTCGTGTAACTCTCCGCCTATATCAGGCCTCAAGTTGATAATGCCACTACTGTAAGTCCCAGCACCACCTATTCCATAGGTTATGTTACACGGGTTGCAGAAAGTACACTTCTCTCTAGGAGAGAAAAGAGGACAAGTTCTTTTCAGAGGCCTTAGACCTTTGTCAATGAGAACGACCTTTACGTCGGAATTTTTGGCAGTCTTTAGTTTCGCAAGCTCGTACGCGGCGAAGAGGCCGGCCGGGCCTGCACCTATGATTGCAACGTCGAACTCCTTCACTCACATCACCCCCAGCTTTTCCCTCCTTACGTCAATGATTTCGAGAGCGTCCTCTCCCGTACCAACGAGGGTTATTGGGATCTTAAGTTCCGATTCGATCGAATCGAGCCACTCTTTCGCCTTGGGAGGCAACTTATTATACTCCTTCACGCCCTTGGCCTCTGGGAATAAGCTGTCTAACTTAGTTATTGCGACCTGAGTGGCAGAGTTCAATTTGACCGCCTCCTTCGCGAGCTTGAGGTTAAACGGCGCAGACCTCCTTCTTCTGCCCGTGACGGTAGCGACTTCCGCAATGCCAAGCCTCTGTGCTTCCTCCCACGAGAGTTCTCCCTCGAGTGGTCCCCCTCCTACGCGAGTCACGTAAGCCTTGAACACGACTATGACCTGGTCCACGTATTTCGGTCCCACTCCAACCTCGCTCAGGACGCCGGAAGCCGTCGTATTTCTACTAGTGACAAAGGGGTATTCGCCGTGGTAAAGACTCAAGTAGGTGCCCTGAGTACCTTCTACCAGGACTTTCTTACCCGACTCCACAGCTTGAATTACGGCGTCTGGGACGGACCGGATGTACTCTTTCAGTTCGCTATATTCAGACGCCAGCTTAAGCTTTCGGAGAATCCTCTTGGCCTCAGCCATCCCGGTGCCCGAGCCAGTGCTGCCTACGACTTTCATTAAGTACTCGTCAGCCTTCTCTTCCTCCGCTTCCTTTTCAGTAATTATACCGACATGCGGATCGATCATCAGTCTGTTCGCGGTTCCCGTTTCTTTAACTTCTCTCAGCAAAACGTCAAGGGACGTGAGAGCCCCAGGTCCAAGCGCCAGCTTTACTTTTGGGTTCACGAAGGCCGAGGGTATAATCCTCAATTTCCAAACTCTACCTTCAAAGACTACCGTATGTCCAGCGTTTACTGAGCCCGTCCTTACTGAAATCTCTGGCGAATCCTTCAAGCCAAGGTAGGCGAGGACTTTACCCTTGCCTTCGTCGCCATAAAATCCGCCCACAACGATGTCTAGCATCAGACACCGTTTTCGCCCCTCTTTTTTCAATGGTATAAATGGGTTGCCAGTCGTGAACCATAATTATAAATTCCGTCCAGTCAAGCAAAGCTTAAATTCTCTAGTGTCTCATATTGTCGTAAATTATAATTATAAATTAACGTTGAGCACTAAGAGGTCACAACGTCTAGCTCGTTTGCCTTTATAGCCTCCTTGATTTCCATCGCAATTCTTCTTCCTAAACTAACAGGATATCCGAAGTAGAGCTTGCTGTACTGGCTGCCTATTCCCATGTATACGTTAGTGCCTCCTCCTATTCTCGGCGCTACGTCGAAAACTACTAGATCCAGGTCTGGAGTGGCCATTGCTTGAAGCGTGAAAGGTCCTATGATTCCTGGAGGCTCAAGCCTCTTAGTGGCCTCGACAAACTCGTAACCTATCTCGAAGACTTTTTCCAGCAAGGACTCCCGTATCGTCGCAGGTTCATGACCAACTTCTATATATCGAGGAAGCCTGCCCAATTGAAGCTGAACGCTTGCGGGCAATCTATAGAAGGAGTCTAAATCGCTCTGTATTCTTCTGTCTATGCTGATTAACTCAACCCTGTCATGAAGGGGCGAATAGAAGTAGTTTAAGTTAAAGTGGGCGCCGAGCACGTACTCCTCAATAACCATTTTGTCGACGTCAGTTTCGTCTATGATTCCTTGCTTTACGAGTTCGTTGAACTTGTTTTCGAAGTCGTCCCTGTTGAGTGCTATGAAGAACCCCCTCTCGACTTTCC